>DUCH01000204.1 GCA_012959865.1 Myxococcales bacterium
CAGGGTGCCCGATCGAGAAACCACGCCCACAGGACCGGGCATGGTGATCTGGGCAGGCATAATCCCGATCCGACATTGTCCGGGTGTCACGATTCCCGGACAATTCGGCCCAACGAGTCGCATAGAGGACCCTGCCAATGCGCTCTTGGCGCGCGCCATGTCGAGAACAGGAATTCCCTCGGTGATACACACCGCGAGCCCAATACCGGCATCTGCGGCTTCAAGAATCGCGTCAGCGGCACCCGGAGGCGGCACGAAGATCACCGACGCTTTGGCCCCCGTCGCGCGTACGGCCTGGGCGACAGAGTTGAAAACAGGGATGCCTGCGATTTCCTGGCCCCCCTTCCCTGGCGCCACACCACCGACCACCTGCGTCCCGTACTCCAGGGAAAGATTCGCGTGGAACTGACCCATCCGGCCCATCCCTTGCACGATCAACTTCGTATTTTTGTCGCAAAGAATCGCCATGATTCAGGCCACGCCTCCCTTTGCGGCAGCAACTGCCAATTCACCCGCCTCTTGAAGTGTCTCGGCCGGAGTTATATCCAAACCCGAGTCCGCAAGAATCGCGCGGCCCTCCGCGGCCATGGTGCCCTGCAGTCGAACGACTAAAGGAACCGAAAGTTTCAACTCTTTCGCGGCAGATGTCACGCCATCAGCGATCAGATCGCACCGAACAATCCCGCCGAAAATATTGACCAGAATCGCGCGAACGTTCTCATCGCGAAGAATCAATTTAAAGGCCTCCTTCACCTTCTCCTTGTCGGCCCCTCCGCCTGCGTCCAGGAAGTTCGCTGGAGACCCGCCGCAGTAGTGAATCATGTCGAGGGTGGCCATAGCGAGCCCGGCACCATTGACCATACAGCCAATATTTCCGTCCAGCCCCACGTAGGCGAGGTCAATCTCGTTCGCAGCCCGTTCTCGAGCGTCTTCCTCTTCGGCGTCTCGCAGTTCCGCGATTTCCGGATGCCGATACAGGGCGTTGTCGTCAAAGTTGATTTTTCCATCGAGAGCAATCAGATCGCCCTCCTCAGTCACCACCAGCGGGTTGATTTCTACCTGGCTGCAGTCCTTGGCGATGAAAAGATCAAAGAGCCTACGCACAAAGGAAACAAACTTGCTCACTTGCTCCGGGGGGAGGCCCAATTCAAAACCCAAGGATCGACCCTGATGGTCCTGCAGACCCACGTTGGGTTCGACATGAACCGTATGAATTTTCTCGGGATGGGTGGCTGCGACTTCCTCGATTTCCATGCCACCCTCGGTCGAGGCCACGATGGCAAAACGCTCGACAGATCGATCAAAAAGAATGGCGAGATAGAGTTCGTCGGCGATATCCGAGCCGGCCTCAACGTAGACCTTGCGAACGCACTTGCCTTCGGGCCCGGTCTGGGGGGTGTGCAGGGTCATTCCCAAGATTTCGCTGGCGGCGCGCTTGGCTTCTGCCGCTGACTTGGCCAGTTTCACACCGCCCGCCTTTCCCCGGCCACCTGCGTGGATCTGCGCTTTGACCACGACCACGGGGGTTCCCAGGGTTCGCGCGGCCTGCTCGGCCTCTGCGGGCGTAGTGGCCAGCAACCCCCTGGGCACGGGCACACCGAATTCGTCGAGCAGGGCCTTGGCCTGATATTCATGGACGTTCATCGAAGCTTCCCCTCGATTGGAAAGTCAAATGGGTACCGAATGCGGCGTAAACGATCAGATCTCCAATTGGGAGACCAGTTCCTTGACATGATCTACCGAGGCATCAAAGAGTTTGCGTTCATCGGCGTTGAGCTCCACCTCAAGGATCCGCTCAACTCCGCCAGCCCCCATTACGCAGGGAACCCCAACATAGAGGCCGTCGATTCCATATTCGCCCTCACACAGGCACGCACAGGCAAATACCCGTTTCTTGTCGCGCAAAAACGCCTCGGCCATTTCAAGGGCAGAGAGTGCTGGAGAGACAAAGGCCGACCCAGTCTTCAGGAGGCCAACGACCTCACCACCAGCACCCTTGGTGCGTTCCACGATTTCATCGATGCGCTCCGGAGAAATCAACTGCTCGATGGGAACTCCCGCTACTGTGCAGTAACGCACCAGAGGAACCATCGTGTCGCCGTGGCCACCAAGAACCAGGGCCGTCACATCCTTGACCGAGACGTCGAGTTCCCAGGCCACGAAAGCACGCAGCCGAGTCGAATCCAGAATCCCTGCCATTCCCACCACACGGCTCTTGGGGAAGCCCGAAACTTCCTTGAACGTGTAGACCATGGCGTCCAGGGGATTGGAGATCACGATAACGAAAGCATCGGGAGCGTTGTCACGCACGCCCTCCGCGACTTGCTTCATGATCGAAAGGTTGGTTTTCAGGAGATCGTCGCGAGACATGCCGGGTTTGCGCGCCAGGCCGGCTGTAATGATGACAACATCAGCGCCCGCGATTTCCTTGTAACTATTGGCCCCAGAAATCTTCGAGTCCGCTCCCACCAGGGGAGCGCCTTCCGCCATATCTAGAGCCTTGCCCTGGGGAAGGCCCTCGACAACATCAAACAGGACAACGTCACCCAGTTCGCGGTACGCGGCCTGCTCGGCCAATACTCCGCCGATGTTTCCGCCGCCGATGAGCGCGATTTTCTTTCGCATTAGGGGTTCCTCTCGCATGGGGTTGGGGCTCGTGGCCCGAGATAGCTTCTGCCCCTCCATCTAAAAACCGACAGAGGGGTTACGAATTCCGTGGGGCGCCTTAAAGACAGCCCCTCAGGCGTTCTGGATATTTTTGATCAGGACGTCTGCGAAGCCACTGCAGGATACCTTGGTTGCGCCTTCCATCTGGCGATGAAAGTCGTAGGTGACCTGCTTCTGCTCTATGGCAGATTCGATGGCTCGCTCGATCAGTTCACCGGCCTCGATCCAACCGAGGTATTGAAACATCATCACACCCGACAAAATGACGGACCCCGGATTCACCTTGTCCTGATCCGCATATTTCGGCGCCGTGCCGTGAGTCGCTTCGAAGATCGCGGATAGGGCCCCGATATTGGCACCAGGCGCAATCCCCAGACCGCCAACCTGAGCCGCACAGGCGTCGGAAAGGTAGTCGCCATTGAGGTTGGTCGTGGCGAGTACCTCGTATTCGTCGGGCCTCAGCAGCAGCTGCTGGAACATGGCGTCCGCGATGCGATCCTTGATCAAGATCCGACCAGCGGGAATCTTGCCATCGTGCTTTTCCCAGAGTTCGTCTTCGCTGATCGTCAGGTCGCCGAATTCATCCCGTGCGACCTCGTAGCCCCAATCACGAAACGCACCCTCGGTGTACTTCATGATATTGCCCTTATGGACCAGAGTCACGCTGCTGCGATCGTTGTCCCGGGCATACTCGATGGCCATTTTCACCAGTCGCTTGCTGCCCGTCACGCTTATGGGTTTGACCCCGATTCCGGAATCCTTACGAACGTTCTTCGACATTTCCTCGTTCAAAAGGGAAATAATTCGCATCGCCTCAGCACTGCCCTGCTCGAAGTCGATTCCCGAGTAAACATCCTCGGTATTCTCCCTGAAGAGTACGATGTCGAGTTTCCCGGGCTCCTTCATGGGTGAGGGGACACCGTCGTACCAGCGGACCGGGCGCACGCACGCGTAAAGATCATGAATCTGCCTGAGAGCAACGTTGATCGAGCGGATCCCACCGCCTACCGGTGTCGTGAGCGGCCCCTTGATCGCGATGCCGTATTCACGAATAGCCTGGTTGGTGTCCTCGGGAAGCCAAGTTCCTTCGCCGTAAATCGCGTTGGCCTTCTCCCCCGCGAAGATCTCATACCAAGCGATCTTGCGTTCGCCTTCGTAAGCCTTGTTCACGGCGGCATCAAACACGCGTACCGAAGCTGCCCAAATATCCGGACCGATTCCGTCCCCCTCGATGAAGGGAATAATGGGGTTCTGCGGAACGCGGAGTTCTCCGTCGGTTCCACGAGTAATCTTCTCGCCTTCGCTGGGGGTCTTGAGTTTGTCGTATGTCATCATCATGGCGCCGATTTGTAAGGGATTCGCGCCCGTCCCGCCAACGGCGACACTCCTCTGCTCTATCTGGGCTGGGATGGGCGAACCCGCGAGTTCTTCCCGCGGGTCAAGTGTCCAGGGCTTTAGTCCTCAAACGCGACCCAGAGCCCTGGGACCGCACGACTTGCCTTCATTCGGGCCTCGGGGCCCGTACGCGGATGGAGAGTTCCTCGAGTTGATCCGGGTCCACCGCCGAAGGCGCTTCCATCAACAGATCCTGACCGCGTTGGGTCTTCGGAAAGGCCACCACATCGCGCAGGCTGTCCGCCCGAGCGAGTACCATGACCATCCTGTCGAAACCAAAGGCAAAGCCACCATGGGGCGGCGCACCGACTTCGAGGGCCTCGAGCATGAATCCGAAGCTCCGCTCGGTTTCTTCAGCCGAGTAGCCCATCAGTTCAAGAATCCGCCGCTGAATATCGGCACGGTGATTGCGCAGGCTGCCCGAGCCGAGTTCAACGCCGTTCATGATCACGTCATAGTGGGTGCCCCGAACCTTCTCCGGCTCGGTCTCTAGCAGGGGAATATCCTCTTCCAAGGGGGCCACGAACGGTTGGTGGACATAGCCCAGCTGTCCTTTTTCGTCTTTTTCGAAGAGAGGAAAGTCCACGACAAAGAGCGCGTCCCACTCGCGTCCATCGGTCCGACCGAGTTTCTCGCCAAGGTCGATACGCAGACGCGAAAGAATTGCATTGGCGCGCTCGAATTCGTCTGCTTGAAAAAGCAGTAAAGAGCCCGGGCGAGCCGCGCTTCGTTCGGTAATTGCTGCGCGCTCTTCATCGGAGAGGAACTTCGCGATCGGCGAACGCCATTCGCCTTCTGCATCGACGCGTACCCAGCCTAGGCCCTTGGCCCCGAGTTCTTTACGGACGAATTTCTCCAAGCGATCGATTTCGCTGCGCGAAATTTCCTCGGCATCATGGACAGGAAGGCACTTCACGATGCCTCCCTGTTCGACGACGCCGCGAAAGGCCTTGAACTCGCTGCCCGCAAAAATTTCGGTCATATCGACCAGTTCGAGCAAAATACGAGTATCCGGTCGATCACAGCCGTAGCGCGCCATTGCATCGGCGTAGCTCATCTGGGGAAACGGGCGCTGCAACTCGACGCCAGCGGCTTGGCGAGAACTCTCCACGGTCACCGCTTCAAGAAGCTCAAGGACGTCATCGACGCCGACGAAGGACATCTCAAGATCGACCTGGGTAAACTCGAGTTGTCGGTCAGCCCTCTGATCCTCGTCACGAAAACATCGCGCGATCTGAAAATAACGCTCGAAGCCCGCCACCATCAACAACTGCTTCATGATCTGGGGTGATTGAGGCAGCGCGTAAAACGCTCCGGCCTGGAGTCGGCTCGGGACAAGAAAGTCCCGCGCACCCTCGGGCGTTGCGCGAGCCAGCATCGGAGTTTCGATCTCAAGGAACCCCTGATCGATGAGTGCAGTGCGCATCGCTCGCGACAACTCGTGACGAATCGTCAACGCACGCTGAAGGGGCGGGCGGCGCAGATCGTGGATGCGATGGCGTAACCGAACCGCTTCGTCGGCCCCGGCGTCCTCCTCGATGGCAAAGGGAGGCGGGGTCGCCGTGTTCAGAATGCGAATTTCGTGGACATTGATCTCAACTTCGCCAGTCTTCATTCGCGAGTTGACAGTGTCTTCCGACCGCGCCTCGACCATTCCACGCACCATGATGACCCACTCCGACCGGAGTTCTCCCGCCCGCTCATGGGCTTGGGTGGAGGTCTCGGGCCTGAAGACCACTTGTACGATCCCATTGCGATCCCGCAGATCGACAAAAATTACGCCACCGTGATCCCGGCGACGATGAACCCAACCCGCGACAACGACCTCCTGATCCACCATGGAACTGTCGATCGCACCACAGGCGTGGCTGCGACGTTCGGATCCCATCCCGTCGAGTTCTGTAGCCACGGTTGTCATCGTCTCATGTCCTGCCACCCCAGCGCCCTGTCTCGAGGCGCGCGCCCAACCCCGGTTCGGCTGTCCGCTCGTTACGCGCGGATCGCCCGACTCATCTGAGTCCGAGTGAAATTTCGAAGTCGGCGTTCATTTTTGGGAAAATCCGAGTAAAATCATAGGGTTGGGTAGCAATGCCCCGATCCGATGTCAATCCTTCCCCGGCAGGCGACCCGCTCCTGACAAAGAATGCAAGCGGGAAAGCCGGCCCGTGTCCCCGACCGAGATCCCAGGCCTAGGCCCCTGGACTGGGGGAACACACTCGGTTTCTGCCTTCCGATTTGGCGCGGTACATGGCTTTGTCTGCGAGGTCGAGGATCTGGTTCCGAACTTCGCCGTGATCGGGGCAGGTTGCGACCCCGATACTGACCGTTAGCGAGAGGCGGATCTCTCTCTCGATCTCAAACACGTACGTATCAACCCTCTCACGAATTCTCTCCGCCACCCGAAGCGCCGTCTCGTGATCGGTATCCACCAGCAAAATCGCAAATTCGTCCCCGCCGTAGCGCGCCAGGGTGTCAACCTGCCGCACACATTGCTCGAGCACCCGGCAGAGTCGCCGTAGGGTGTTCGACCCTACCAAGTGCCCGTGCTCGTCATTCACATCCTTAAAGTGGTCGATATCGAGAAAGAGTACTGAGAGAGGCGTGCCATAGCGCTCCGAGCGCTGAATCTCTTTCTCACAAGTTGTAAGCAGATAGCCCGCGTTGAAGGCCTGGGTAAGGTCGTCCACAAAAGCTCGCTCCTTGGCGAGCGCGTAGGTCTCAGAGTTCTCCAGCGCCGCAATACCATGGCGGGTCACGATATCTCCCCGCTCGATATCCTCGGCCACGAAAGGTCGACCTTCGTCGAAGATCGCCACCAAGCCTGACTCGTTGCCCTCCCCGCCCATGGAAACCACCAGTAGTGTTTTTACTTCAACGTCGGCAGCGCGAAGTGCGTCGTGCAGAACGCCTCGGTTGAGAACCGTCAATCCTTCGAAAGCGTTGAAGTCGATGGATTTGTCCCCAAGCAACGTGCGACATACCAGCGAACTCTCTTCACTGCCAAACCCCCTCAAAGCCACCGCATCGCTCTGAGGAACGTTCTCGCGCTTAAAGAGGGCAAAACCCCGCCTCCGAGCAGTCGCTTTCAGCAGAAGCTCAAGGGTCATGGGATAGAGTTGGCCCGGCTCCAGGCAGTACGCGAGCGGACGACAATCCTCCATGATACGAATGGTTTCATGGAGGAAAAGACTACGAATGGCGGTCCGCCGCTGACCGATCAAGCTTGAAAGTGATCGGCGGAGTAGCGCCTCGCCAAATGGCACCACCAGGCAGTCGTCCGCGCCTGCCGCAAAAATCTCATCGACCTCATCCGGGCCCGCTTCGTCAAGAACAACCAACAGGCGGATCCCCCGGCCCGACTCAGCGACCCAGTCCGCGGCCTCGCGAATTCGCGACGCGTCTGCCGAGGGCAGAGCAATCAACAGGACATCGGCTTCAGCGGTTCCCAACGCAGCCGCAATGCCCGAAAGGCTCGAACAACGGAGTATCTCCCAGGCGCCAGCCTTGTCGGCTTGGCCCAGTTGCGCCGCCAGTTCATCCCCCAGATCCACGGCGACGATCCGGCTTTTATTGTCCCTCGATCCTGCCATACGATCGTCCCGCCTCGATGACGGCCACCCTACCGTCGGTTCGTAGCCGTCCCCAAGGCATCGGACGGTCCGCCTGCTCCTTCACTCGGAGTCGCCGGGGCAGAATGCATTCTAGACCGCCCTTCAGGCGAAATTCCACTCCCCAGGCCGACAGGTCGGGTTCAGGTTTCGTCATCGGCCTTCGGCGCCGGCGGCAACACGCTCACCCATTCGATGCCTGCATTCCCCGACCGCAAAATTCTGCCCGCTTGGCCGACCACCAGTCCAACTTTACCGCTGGGATCGAAATCCATGTCGCGCATGAAGGTAAAAGTTTCCGGAAAGTTGTCGTCTGCGGGGGGAGACCAACTGGCTCCACCATCGACCGAGACCCGAACCAACCCCTTCTCCCCCACGGCAATCGCACGGCCAGCAACAGAGGCCACAGAAAAAACCGCCATCTTGCGATCAATCTTGCTGTACGTCCAATTACGGCCACCGTCACTCGTCGACAAGGTGACACCCCCGAGACCCGAGATCATTCCGTTCTCCTCGTCGCGAAACCGCACGGTGAAGAGAATCGGGTTCTGAACGACTCGCACTTTGACGCCTGGATATTCAAAGAGTCGGCCCGCGTAATAGCGTTCCAAAAATTCCGGATCCTTGGCCAGGTAGTCCTCGTAGTCCCAGGGCGGCTGCCCGCGCAAGCGAACACGCTCGGATTGCAACCCCGCATCCTCAAGAACTGTCCGCACTTCTTGCATACGCGCTTCAAGAGTCTCGAAAAACTCGAAGGGATCTCCGTCTCGGCCAAAGCGCTGAATTTCCTCCGCGTTAGCCACCCCTTCCACGGCAACGTTCAGATGACCTTCGTCTACGACGCTTTCCACGAAGGAATCGAGTTCGGGGATATAAGACGCGTCGAAGTCCACTTCGTTGAAGCCGAAGCGAATCGGGGCGATTTCGCGAGAACCCTCGATATTGGATTTCTGCCAGGTCTTGCCCGCATCCTCGGAATAGAAGATGTAACCGAATTCGCCAATCAGCCAACATCGACGACTGGGCGTGCCCAGGCAGTAAACGTCGTTAAGTCCGACATCCTCATAGACCGTATCACCGTTGCGCACCTTCTCCTGTTCAAAGGGCGAGAGCCATTGAAACATCGGATGAGTCTCGTTGACGGTAAACGAGTGGTCGACCCAGTTTTTCCCGCCATCCTCGGTTCGAATCCGGGTCCCCCACTCCCCGATGGCAACTGCAGTCTTCTCATCGACTGCCGCCACACCGAAGAGGTGCATACCCTCATTTTCTTTCAGATTCGCCTGACGCTCCCAATGCGCACCCCCATCTTCGGTTCGCAGAATCAGCCCGCGCTGGCCCACAGCCCAACCGTGGAGGGCATCGGCCATGGAAACCTTGTAGAGGGAGGTAAGGGTGTTCGTCACCCCGCGACTCCAGGTCTCGCCTCCGTCTAGCGTGAAGTACGCACTGCCGTAGTACCCCACCGCGACGGCATGGTTCTCATCGGGCATGGAAACCGAGTAGAGATCATCGAAAAGAACAATCTCTCCGGGGCTCTGGCTGTAGTCGAGGTGGACCTCGTGACAGGCAGTAAAACCCATCACCATCACGGCAGCGAGGAGGTAACTTCTCAGAAGACCGACCATCAAATCGCTAACGCCCCTTTGTCAGGCGACCAACATCGATGTAGCGCCGTATCTTGCCCTTGCTCGGGAAGGGCACGCCGTTGGCGTCCCAGAACTCGATTCGATTGCCGGTACCCGTTTGAACGTTGGTAATGATGTCGCTCACCATCTGATGGGCTCGCGGCTCGGGAACGCCTTCCCAGCCCGGGTAGTAGTCTTCGGTAAGTCCCTCACCACTCCAACGTTTGTTGTGCCAAATTATTTTCCAGAGCTCTTCCTTCTGGTCGTACGCAAACGAATAAAGCGCCCGCATCGTCTGCTTATCGATGTAGATATCCTTGTGGTGGTAAGGATGATCTTCATTCTTGGGAGTCATCCGAACCTTCATCACTTTTCGCACCTCCCACCGATCATCCGCGAACGAAAGTCCGTAGGGCCCGAAATTGTGGTCCCGCTCATATGGGAAAGCCAGGACCTTGGTGTTCGAGGGTGCAATCAACTCGGCTTCGCCCAAGCATTCCCACTCGTATTGGGGAACGATCCCGGCAAAACTGTTCAAATCGTCGAAAGTGAAATCTGTTCCGGAGATTGAGTCGGTTCGCTGAGCGGTAGAAATCCGCCGGACCCGCCGCAAAGTCGGAAGATATACCCAAGTATCATCGTTCTTGGCTTTCTCACGAGGCGCGTCTGTTGTCTTGTAGCGGTAGGACATCAGCATAATGCCGCGCGCATCGAAGGGGGCCGTGACGTCCACCCCGAAGGCAGATTTCCGCTTTTCGTTGCGAAAAACGTCACCCTTGCTCTTCTCGAACTGGGGTTCTACACGGTGAGAAAGGAACACGCTCTTCGAGTCGCCCTCGTAGTAAAGTGGCAATTCCTCGCCACGATCCCAATACGAGTAGTAAAAGCTCGCGTTCCCTCCTGCGCCCGCCCACGCGTAGTCGAAATTCCACATGATCTTCACCCCCGCCTGGGGATCCGTCGCGCAGTCGATTTCGTCCATGGGAAAGGGACGACCCGATTCAAAATTCTCCAGACTATTGTCCGGACCGATTCGTGCTTGCCCGCGTCCGCGCTCGGTGGCGGCCTTGTAGGCTTCGGACCCGGAGTAATCCCGGAAGAAAGGACCGACTTCGAGCTGCATCCCCTCGTAGAAGAAGAAGTCTCGATTGTCCCAAAACGGATCGGGGAGGTAGGACTTGAGAACGTCGAGGTTCTCGTAGGTGATGATGTCACCTTCCTTGAATCCGGGTCCGGTCCCCTCGGCATCCTCTTGAGCATGGACAGTCCGAACCGTCCCCGGCAGTGCCAGGAGCGTGACAGCAACCAGACTCGCTCCTAGGGTTCGCATTCCGGACATCCATAGGCTCCTTCGCCGATCGGGGGTAGAGTTGACTCAATGGGTACCCGGGCAGGGTCACGCCCGTCGAATGGCAGGGTAGTCCCAAGATCGTCGGAGCGCCGCGCCAGCGGCCTGCGATATTTTCAACCCGTGATGTGTTCCTGTTACCTTCTAGAATAGGCTCCAGCGCAATTCAACCCGCACCCCAAGGGCAGCCGACCGCCCCGAGAGGTTTCCGCGAAGTGAGGGCCCAGCCGCCGATCTCGTCCCCGACCCACTCGGCCGGCGCGTTTTCCAGTTCCAACAATTCGGCCCCAGGGGGGAGATATCCACTCGTCGCCCGGGGCCGGACGCCACTCCGGGTCTGGTTGAGGACCAGCGGTATCGAGCCCGTTCTCCGCATCGTGCTGTGCGGGGCCTCTTCCCTGCTGATCTTCGCAGTTGCCGGGGCCAGAGGGCTGCTCGAAACAACTGAATCCCGGGCCGATCGCCGCCGCCGGGCTCTCACCCATACCGTGAGGCGCTGGGTCGGGCTCCTCGGCGAGTTGCGAGGTGCCTACGCAAAGGCCGGGCAATTCGCCGCCAGCCGTCCCGACTTGATCCCCGAAGAGGCTGCCGCCGCTTTGAGGACTCTTCGCGATCGTGTCCCTCCCCTCCCCCCGGCCGAAATTCGCAGAGCCATTGAGGCCGAACTCGAAATGCCTCTCGAAGAAGCTTTCAAGGAATTCGACCCGTTGCCCCTCGGCGCAGCTTCCATCGCCCAGGTCCACCGAGCGGCCCTCCCCGATGGAACCCCCGTCGCCGTCAAGGTTCAATATCCCTGGATCCAGGCTTCGATCTCCGCAGATCTCAAAGTCCTTCGCACCCTCGCCCGTGGGCTGCTCCGTTTGAGTTCCAACCGGCGATGGACGTTCGATTTCGAGCGCTTCTTCGCCGAGTTCGCCGTGGGCCTGGCCGAAGAATTGGACTTCGAAGCCGAAGCCCGGGCGGCCAGCGAAATCGCCGCCAATCTCGCGGACGATTCGAGCATCCAGGTCCCTCGCGTGATCGCCTCGCACACACGCACCCGCGTACTCACCATGACCTATTACCCCTGCCTGAACATCGCCGACAGTACTGGCCTCGCGAATCTCGGCGTGCAGCCCTCCAAGGTGCTCGAAATAGTGGTCCGAGCCTACGCGAAACAGATCTTTCAAGATGGGCTTTTCCATGCCGACCCCCACCCCGGCAATCTCTTCGTTCTCGACGAACCCGAAGCGAGCCAAAATCCAAGGGTTCTCTTCGTTGACTTCGGCCTACACCGCCGACTTTCCCCCGAACTTCAGAACGAAATGCGGCAAGGCATCTTTGCCTTGATGCAACGAAACGTCGATCTTTTCGTCGAGCGGATGAACGCCCTAGAGATGATCGCGCCCGGTGCAGAACTCGGAGTCCGGAAGGCCGTTTCGCAAATGCTCGATCGCATAGCCAGCGAAGGCGGATCAGACGCGCTGATGAACGCACCGGGGAGCCAGGTCCTAAGCCTCAAGGACGAAGCCAAGCGCCTGCTTGAGGAGACCCCTGGGCTTCAGCTCCCCAACGACTTGCTCCTCTACGCGAAAACCTTGGCCTACGTATTTGCCCTGGGCGAAGAGCTTGACCCCAACGTAGATCTGATGAAAATCTCCGTCCCCTATCTCCTGCAATTCCTCGCAGCGCGGGACTGATGCCTCCGACTACTTCTCGGCCCGGGCGAGCCTCAAACCCTGGAGACGAATAAAACCTCCAGCATCCCGCTGATCATAGGCTCCCTCATCCTCCTCAAAGGTCACAAGGTTCTCGGAATACAGCGAAAAGGGCGAGCGACGACCCTGGACCGTAACATTGCCTTTATACAGCTTAAGACGCACGTCCCCAGTCACAGTTTCCTGGGACGCATCGATTGCCGCACGCATATAATCCATCTCCGGGGCAAACCAAAAACCGTTGTAGATCAGCTCAGCAAAGCGCGGGGCCATGCGGTCTCGCTCGTGCATCACCTCGCGATCCATTGTGATGGACTCCATTGCCCGATGGGCGACATGGAGCACAGTTCCTCCTGGCGTTTCGTAGACTCCCCGGGACTTCAGTCCGACGAAGCGATTCTCGACCATATCCACTCGGCCAATTCCGTTTCGACCCGCGATCACGTTGAGCTTCTCGACCAGTTCCGAGGGAGCCAGGGAAGTGCCATCAATGCCAACGGCGTTGCCTTTATCAAAGGAGATCACCAGTTCCTCGGACTCGTCAGGCGCAAGTTCGGGGGCAACTGTGGTAATGAACATCTCCTCTTCGGGTGCCGTCCATGGATCTTCCAGCATTCCTCCCTCGTAGGACACGTGCATCAGGTTTCGATCCATCGAATAAGGCTTGGCAATCGACGCAGTTATGGGGATTTCGTACTTCTGTGCATAACTGATGCAGTCGTTCCGCGAGCGCAAATCCCACTCCCGCCAAGGGGCGATCACCGAAATTTCAGGGGCAAGCGCCCTGAATGCCAGTTCGAAGCGCACCTGGTCGTTCCCCTTGCCAGTAGCCCCGTGCGCCACCGCATCGCAGCCCGTCGCCCGGGCCACGTCGATCTGGTGCTTGGCAATCAAAGGCCGGGCAAGGGCGGTGCCGAGCAAATACACGCCCTCGTAGACCGCTGCCCCCTTGATGGCCGGATAGACATAATCCCGGGCGAATTCTTCGCGTAGATCTTTGATCACGCAGTCGATCGCACCGGTCGCTGCAGCCTTCTCGGGCAAGCCGGCAAGCTCTTCTTGCTGACCCACATCCGCGCAATAGGCGACGACTTCGCAGTCGTATTCTTCGATCAACCAGCGAAGAATGACCGAAGTGTCGAGCCCACCGCTATATGCCAAACACACGCGGTTGACCGAATCCTTTCGAGCCATGGAACACCTCCTCGGGAGCGCTTGGCCAAGCCAGACGCTTCATGGAGGCGGGAGTCTACCCGCTCATCGAAATTTTTCACGGGGGTCAGGAAATGCGGAATCGACCCGGGTTCAGCGCTTGAATTCAACGTCTGAGAGGGCGTTCTCTTCGATGATCAGTTCGAGTTCTTCCGCCGAGAGCGTGCTCTTCGAATTGACGGTGATGGATTGCTGCATACCCGTAGCCATGTCCCGGGCCGAAACGCTCACGATCCCGCTGGAGTCAATATCAAAGCCAACTTCGATTTCCGGCTCCCCCTTGGGCGCAGGAGGAATTCCGGCCAGAACGAATTCGCCCAGTAGATCGTTTTCCAGGGCGGTTTCGTTTTCACCTTGCAGGACCCGAATCTTGACCGCAGCCTGGTCGTCTCGGGTGGTGGTGAATATATGCGATTTATTGACGGGCACGGTGGTATTCCGGTCGATCAGGCGCGCGAAATGCCCCCCGTAGGTGCTGATCCCCAGCGACAACGGGGTGACGTCCAGCAGGAGGACATCTTCAGTTCCTCCCACCAGGGCACTCCCCTGAATCGCCGCGCCGAGAGCGACTACTTCGTCGGGATTGACTCCTTTGTGCGGCCGCTGCTGGAAGTAATCCGTCACCGCCTGTTGAACCATGGGCATCCGAGTTTGCCCGCCGACGACTACGACGTGGTCAATGTCTTTCATGCTCAGATCAGCATCCCTGACACACAGTTCGACACTCTTCAGTGTCTGCTCCACGATATCTTCGACCAGGCTCTCAAATTCATCTCGGGTGATTTCGCAAGTAAGGTGCCGCGCACCGTCGCCGTCCGAAGCGATAAATGGCAGATTGATTTCGGCGCGTTCGCGGAGGGAGAGCGTACACTTCGCCTTTTCCGCGGCGTCCTTTAGGCGTTGCATCGCCGTCGAATCCGATCGAAGATCGATTCCGTGTTCCTCCTGAAACCCTGCCAGCAAGTACTCGACGATTCGTCGGTCGAAATCTTCTCCGCCCAAGAATGTGTCGCCGGCGGTAGCCAAAACTTCCACTACGCCGTCGGACATCTCCAAGATCGACATGTCGAAGGTTCCGCCCCCTAGATCGTAGATCGCGATTTTTTCGTCTACATCCCGCCCCATCCCGTAGGCGAGCGCGGCCGCTGCCGGCTCGTTGATAATTCTCAAAACATCGAGTCCCGCGATTCGGCCGGCATCGCGAGTCGATTGCCTCTGGGTATCGTTGAAATACGCCGGCACGGTGATGACCGCCGATTCCACGCTTTCGCCCAAATACTCTTCGGCGACCCTTTTCATCTCTCTAAGGATGATTCCCGAAACCTCCGCGCAACTGAACGTGCGATCCGTGATCCGGATTCTCGGGTCTTCATTGGGGCCCTCTACAATCTCATAGGGGTAGAGTTCTGCGGAGCGCTGCACCTCAGCCGAAGCAAAGCGCCGGCCAATGAGTCGCTTCGCCGCGAAAACCGTGTTGGACGCATTCGTGATCGTTTGCCGCTTAGCCGGGTAACCCACCAACTGCTCGCCATGCGTGGTGATTGCAAAGACTGACGGCGTGATTTTGTAGCCGCCCGAATTGGGAATCACGACGGGTTGGCCATCCTCCACCACTGCGACGCAGGAATTGGTGGTTCCTAGATCTATGCCAATGACTCTACCCACGACCGCATTCCCCTTGTCTCCGGTGACTGCTCCGAAACAGATCGGCCAGTCCTCGACGTGCTTCACCGTCGGGAGGATCGCATGCCAGAGCTCGTTCAAATTCCCGCTTCGCGTTCCCGACATGCCCTTGAGCCGAATGGATCTTTCCCAGCGTTGTATGAAATTCTCCCACTTCGGGACTCTGCTCCACCGCGATACCCGCAAGGGTCTTCGCCCGCTGGATTTCATTTCGCGCGAGGGCCACACATGCGGCCTGCTGATTGAGTGCAGAATCGTTCGGGCGACGGCGAAGCGACTTCTCCAGGGACTCCCACGCCCGAGCGAGTTCGGCTTGACTCATCGACGCATAGAATTCCCATGCGTCGACCCCATCATCGGTGTGAAGATGGGAAAGTCGATCCGGCAAGCTCTTCAGTGCACCCCGGTAAGCAAGATTTTCGGGCTCAAAGCGAATGGCCATACCGATACTGGCCCGGGCTTCCGCTATCTCACCGTCGCTCTCCGCAATCTGAGCTGCGTCAAAAAAGGCCTGAGCTTTTCGCCGTCTCTCTTCGCGCATTGATTTGGGCATGGTGTGAATCGCCCGTTCTCCCAATCGCTTGAGTTTTTCGAGCCCCGAGCGATGGGTGGTGGGCGCTTTAGATCCGTCGACTGAGGAGTCGGAACTCGCCCCCATGACCGCTGCATTGGAGTCACAGGCAGCAGAGGCCGAATCCCTCGACAAGGCCGCATAGGCCTCAAGAATCGTCCGATAGATGATCGGGAGACGTTCGCTATAGGGGCCGAGATCGCGTCGAAAGAAGCGATCGGGATGAAACTCCCTCGAGAGCTTGAAATAGGCTTTCTTGATGGTCCGATCATCGGCGCCGGGTTCGATTCCCAGACGCGCGTGATACCCCCCCGACGAACGGGCTTCGAATTCCAGAATTCTGCGCTGGGTCTTGAGATCGATCTCTAGATCGGGATCGAGACATGACGCACCGATGGCCGAGGAATCCTTCCGAGCGAGCGCCACATCCGCCCGGCCGTGGGTCGTAGCTCGGCGAATCGGGGCTATGGGAGCTCGCTGGACAATGCCGGCTGCTAGCCACTCGACTCGGCATCGATCGGCGAGTCCACTCTCGATTCCCGCCATCTGCACGAGGAGACTCCACGGTGTCAGACCGTCGATCCTGGACAACAGAAAGCCTTCTTCGGCGCTCAGATTGAGCCCGCTGGAATCGCAGCCGGGGACGAGTCCGAGGATCTCTGCCGACCGTTTTTGGCTGTCAGTGCTTCGGGACACCCGACCTCCCGGAAAGGGGCGGAAGTGGAAGAACGCCCCATGTTTTGTTGCATCGGCCACTGCGGTCGAAAACTGTGCCAGTACCGGGATTTGAACCGCGAAGTCGCCGCAAAAACGAAGGATCCCGCCCGGGGGAGGCCCTGGCGCCATGGATACCAACTTCCTTGGCCCCCCGGGGCGCGGAGGACGGGAGTGCGGAGGACGAGGGCGCGAGCACCGTTGAGCAGAGCAAGGGGGGGCGGCAAAGTCTTTCGCTCTCTGCGGCGAGCCGGGAAGCATCGGCCCCCCAGGCCCAAGGTCTCCGCCTAGGCGATGCCCTTGGGCAGCATCACCCGCTCGAGCACCGCCTTTTGGGAGTGGAGTCGATTTTCCGCTTGCTCGTAGATCAGGCTTCGATCGCTGTCGAGCAACTCCCCGGTGATTTCTTCTCCCCGATGGGCGGGTAGGCAGTGCATCAGTCGCGCCTTCGGGGCCCCGGCCACGAGATGTCGGTTGACTTGATAGGGGGCAAAGATCTTTCGCCGCTCCTCGGCCTCGTCCTCTTGCCCCATGCTGGTCCACGTATCCGTGTAGATAAAATCGGCGTCAGCGACAGCTTCAAGAGGATCCTCGGTCCAGGAAATATCGCCGCCGCTGGTTGCTGCGATGGCTTCGGCTCTCTCCATCACCCATGCGGGCGGGCAATGACTGGCCGGGGTCGCGATGCGAAAGCCCATACCGACGACCGCAGAAAGGAGAATCAGCGAGTTGGCCACGTTGTTTCCATCGCCCACATAACAGACCCGTGCGTCTTTGGGATTCATCACGTTGGCGATTGTCTGCAAATCCGCCATGGCCTGGCAAGGGTGAAGCCGATCGGTCAATCCATTGATAATCGGAATCGTCGCGTTCTCGGCAAGCAGTTCGACCAACTCGTGGCTGAAAGTCCGGGCCATCAGCCCATCGACCCAGCGCGAAAGATTTCGAGCCACATCCAGAGGGCTCTCTCGGGTGCCGATCCCCACCTGATCGGGCCTCAGCAAGATCGCGTGCCCGCCCAACTGGGCCATACCGGCCTCGAAAGTGACGTGGGTCCGAAGAGATGGTTTCTCGAAATACATGGCCAGGGTGCGCCCCTGGAGGGTCTGGGGGCGTTCTCCTGCCCTGTGCAGGCTCCGCAGTTCCTGGGCACGGGCCAACATCTGCATGATTTCCGCGGCCGGCCAGTCGGCAACACTCAGAAAATCCTTCGGCATTTGTGTCGTTTCCCCAGAAGATTGAATTTGGGATCAGGGGACGAAAAGGGTGCCCACACCCGCATCGTCGGTAAAAATTTCTAGCAAGACGGCGTGGAGGACCCGCCCATCCACAATATGAGCCCGGCTCACGCTGTTCTTGAGTGCACGCATACAGCAACTCACCTTGGGGATCATTCCTTCCGTGATGGTGCCTTCGTCAATATATTTCTGGGCTTGATCCACCGTCAACTGGCTGAGCAGCTTGCCTTCTGAGTCCAACACACCCTCGACGTCGGTGAGGAGCATCAACTTCTCGGCTTCCAGCGCTTCCGCCAGCCCGCCCGCCGCTTCATCGGCGTTTACATTGTAGGTCAGTCCTTCATCATCGACGCCTATGGGTGCAACAACCGGAATGAAGCCCGACTCGGCAACCGAAACGATCACCCTGGGATCAACACTCACGATCTCACCGACGCGTCCGATGTCCTGACCGTCGACAATCTTTTTCCGCACTCTGAGCAGCGCGCCATCACTTCCCGTCAGCCCCACCGACCGGCCTCCAGCGCGCTGTACCGACTCAACGATCTCCCGGTTCACCTTGCCTCCGAGAACCATCTCCACCACATCCATGGTTTCGTCGTCGGTCACTCGGAGACCTTCAACGAACACCGACTCTTTGCCGAGTCGATTCAGGGTTGAAGCAATTTGCGGACCGCCTCCGTGCACAATCACCGGCTTCAGGCCGATGTGCTTGAGGAGCACTACGTCGACCGCAAAAGACGCCCCGATCCCGGCATCGACCATTGCGTGTCCGCCGAATTTGATGACAACGGTCTTCCCGAGCAGCCGCCGCATATAGGGCAGCGCCTCAACCAGAACCTCCGCCTTTTCGACCAAGCTTTGCATCTTTGGGTCCCATCTCCGAATCCCTCCGGATATTCAGATTGCCGAACACTTGCTCGGCCAACCCGCCCGGGCACACCGACACGACCTAACTTTTCGCTCGGTTCAGCCACTCCCATCGCGCCGGGCCGCGGCGAGTTCTTCGATGCTCGCCACCAGGCTACGGTACAGAAGCACGTTGCGAACCGCAGCCGAAAGCGCCGCCGAAGCCACTTCACCGGTCCGGTCGGAGAGCGAGGCTTCTTCGGAGAGAAATGCACGGACCACCCCAATCACCCCGCCCCGAAACGAGATTGGCATGCAGAGCAGGCCCCAAGAAGCACCCTCCAAGGGCGTATCAACCTCGAGATCGAATCGGGGATCTTGCCGAGGCTCCATCTGGAGCAGCGCCGCACCGGTTTCCACCGCCCTTCCCGTCAACCCTCGATTCAGGGGGAGGCGGCCTCGGTCGGCCATTCCGACCCCGCCCGTCATGCTCTCGCACTTCAACTCGCCGGAGTTCGGATCCGCGAGGTAGAGAGAAACAAGATCCGCGGGGAGCGTGCTGCTGAGTACCCCTACTGCCCTGGCAAGTACCTGCTGCGGCTCGAGTTCATCGGTCACCGCGCGACAAATCTCTTGGGCCAGTTCGGCGTCGCGGTGGGCGCCCGCCTCACTCTCGCCTTTGGGGAGAACATCCAGGGTGTCGAGCCAGGTCTCATCGAGGGGAGCCACGGCAATCGGCTCGGTTTCATCCCCAGAAGTCGAACCCCGATCGGAGTTCTTGCCGGGAGGGAAACCGGCGACGGTAAATTGATGGGCGAGCAGTCGCAGAAGAACAAGAGCCTCTTCGCCGAACGGCTGCCCCGTCAGACTCTCGGAGACACACAGCACTCCAAAGGGTCGACCTTTGGCGACCAAGGGCGCCAGTGCGAAAGAACCGCCGCGATATCGATCGGGGACAACCCTGTGTCGCACGCGACAGTCGTTGGCCGCATCCACCACCACCAAGGGTTCGCTCAAAGTGAGCGCGAAGCCCGCCACCCCCTCCCCGGGAAGGATCACGTCCATTTCGGAGGGAGAGACCGAATGCCCCGAGCATGCCTTCACCCGCAACCAGTTCCCGGGTTCGTCGAGCAGCATCAAAGACACCTTTCCCGCCCCAAGAGCAGCCGCGGCGGCTTCGACGACCCCCTCCGCGAGTCTTGAGCTGCGCTCTTCTTCCCCGGATTCAGCCAAACGGCCCGCCAGGAGCTCCCACCTCTCAGCGATTTCCCGTACCCCTTCCCGCAGCCGATTTTCGTCGCGTCTGAACCGCCAGGCCTCGATCGCCCGCTGGACAGCCAATCGCGTTTCCCGCGGATGCAAGGGCTTGGCGAGGTAGTCCCGCGCGCCCTTTTCCAGGGCATCCAGGATCACTTCGTGGTCCTGTGCGTCCGACAGCATGATGATCTGGCATCCCGGGGAAATCCGGCCCAAAAGAATCAGCAGGTCAAGGCTATTCGCGTCTGGGAGACGAGATTCCAAGAGCACGACACCCGGCTGGATCTGCTCGGCGACTTCCAGCGCCATGGTGCCCGAGGTCACCGGTCGACAAAAGAGACCTTCCGGAGCGAGAATTTCCTGAACGGAACGCCGGACATTCTCGTCGTGCCCTACCACCAGGATAATCGCGTCTTGGCCTTGACCGCCCACTCTTCCCCCGCACCTAAGCCCCGCGACCTGCCCCCGGATCACTCACAGAATATACTGCGAGAGGTCCTGATCATCGACAAGTTCCCCGAGGCGGTCCTCCACCATTTTCGCATCGATGACGACCCGCTGGGCTCCAAGGTCGGGAGATTCAAAGCTCAGTTCATCGAGTAGGCGCTCCATCACGGTCTGGAGCCGCCGGGCTCCAATATCTGCGGACCGCTCGTTCACTCGCGCAGCCACATCAGCGATGGCCAACACGCCGTCATCCTCAAATTCGAGTTCGATCCCCTCGGTCGCCATCAGGGCCTTGTACTGCCGTACCAATGAGTTCGTGGGCTCAGTCAGGATCCGCACCAGATCGTCCTTGCTCAGGCTGGCGAGCTCCACCCGAATCGGGAAGCGACCCTGCATCTCGGGAATCAGATCTGCGGGCTTGGACACATGGAAGGCCCCTGCTGCGATGAAGAGAATGTGATCCGTAGCCACAGGACCGTGCTTGGTCTGAACCGTTGAGCCCTCAACGATGGGCAGGAGATCCCTCTGCACGCCTTCGCGGGATATGTCGGGTCCCTGCCGACCACTCGCCCCGACTGCGATCTTGTCAATTTCATCGAGGAAGACGATTCCGGTTTGCTCCACACGACGAATGGCGAGTTCTCGCACCATATCCTGATCGACCAGCCGCGTGGCTTCCTCGCTCGCATACGCGACTCTCGCCTCGTGAACCTTCATGCGTCTGTGCTTGGTCTTATTTGGGAACATGCCGCCCAGGAGATCTTTGAATTGAACGCCCATTTCCTCAACCCCTTGAGGGGTCATGATCGACATGGACGGTCCCGCTCCCTCTTCAGTGAGTTCCACCTCGATCTCACGGTCGTCAAGTTCGCCTAGCCTCAACAACTTGCGCAGTTTTTCCCGGGTCTCATTGGACGGGTCTGGGGGCGTGAGGTCCGGCGAGCCCGCCACGGGAGGCACGGGAAGCAGAGCATCGAGCACCCGTTCTTCGGCCCGCTCCTCGGCCTTGGCGGCCACAGACTTTTTCGACTCCTCGGTCACGAGACCGATCGCCAACTCGGTGAGATCGCGAATGATCGACTCGACATCGCGTCCGACATAGCCCACCTCGGTAAATTTCGAGGCCTCCACCTTGATAAAAGGAGCCTGAGAAAGCTTTGCCAGGCGCCGGGCGATTTCGGTTTTGCCAACTCCGGTCGCGCCGATCATGATGATGTTCTTGGGCGAAATTTCGTCGCGAAGCTCGCCGGAAACCTGTTGTCGTCGCCAACGGTTTCGCAACGCGATGGCGACCGCCCTCTTGGCCTCGCGCTGGCCAATGATGTAACGATCCAACTCGGAAACGATCTCTCGGGGCGTAAACGTGGGGATAGAACTCATGGCAGGCTTTCTACGCTGATCTCATCGTTGGTATAGATGCAGATATTGGCGGCGACCTCAAGCGACTCGGTTGCAATTTCTTCGGCACCCAAATCGGTGTGTTTGGCCAGCGCGCGCGCTGCCGCAAGGGCGAAAGAACCCCCCGACCCGATGGCCGCAATACCGTCATCGGGCTCGATTACGTCTCCGTTGCCCGAGACGACCAACAACGAATCGGCATCGCCCAGCAGCAGCATGGCCTCAAGTCGGCGAAGCATTCGATCGCTTCGCCAATCCCGCGCGAGTTCAACCGCCGCACGCCGAATGTTGCCGGGAGAAGCCTCCAGTTTGCTTTCAAGGCGCTCGAGCAACGTCAAGGCATCGGCGACGCCTCCCGCAAATCCGACGACCGCCCTGCCCCCGGCGATCTTTCGAACTTTTTCTGCCTTCTGTTTCATGACCATTTCACCCACCGTCACCTGGCCATCCGCCGCCATGGCGATTTTTCCGTTCCGAACGATAGCCACGACGGTCGTGCTCCTCGTTTTCGGCATTTCCCCGCTCATTCCGACTTCTCCCGACTCTTGCTTTTACTAGCCCTACCTGAATTTCGCTTGCCCGAACCGGGAGCCTTCTTGCCGTTCTTTGCCCCACTCGGATGCGGGCCGGCCCCCAGGGCTCGGGGGTGGGCACTGTCGTACACTTGGCGAAGATGTTCCACCGAAACCGCCGTGTACTTTTGTGTCGTGGAGAGACTGGCGTGACCCAGAAGTTCCTGAATCTCGCGTAAATCCGCCCCCATATCGAGCAGGTGCGTCGCGTAGCTGTGACGCAGGCGATGGGGATGCACACGATCATCCAGCCCGCTCGCCCGACCCCGGCGGGCCAGCCCCCGACGGACGTCCCGGGCTGAGAGCCGACGGGGCTCGAGTTCGTGATTTCGGCGCAGTACGATAAAAAGCGGCTCGCCGAGGACACCCGGACGACGGCGTTCGTCGAGCCAGCGAGCCAGAGCCAGGCGCGCCTTCTCGGGGATCGGAACGATGCGCTCCTTGCTCCCCTTGCCCATCACACGAACCTCTCCCTGGTGAAGATCGATATCGCGAACGTCCAAGGCCGCCATTTCACCCACGCGAATGCCCGTTCCGTAGAGGAGTTCCACGATGGCCGCATCGCGCAGTCGCGCCCGGCGCTGCCTGGGTTGTTCGGCCCCTTCCACGGAAACCCGCGAATCAGCATCCGCGAGCGCAAAACAGTCGTCCACCGAAAGAGGTCGAGGAGCCCTCTTCGGGAGTTTCGGAGCAGGAATTCCGGTCGTAGGGTCGAGGGCGATCCGTTCTTCACGCTGAAGAAAGCGAAAGAATGCTCGGACGCCGGCAAGGCGGCGACCGAGAGTCGCTGCGCTCCGTTCGGCGTGCAGACTCGCCAGCCATGCACGAACCCGCTCCGGGTCAATCTCGTCAGGGCCGACGTCGGCTCCCGTAAAGTCGGCAAGCAGCGTAATATCGGCCAAATAGGCGCGGCAGGTGTGCACGGAGAGAGCTCGCTCGACGCGCAGGTGGCGCTCAAAATCCTGAATCGCGTCCTTCCAATTCATGAGTTCTCCGGCGCCACCACCGCGCGGTAGGCCTCGATGGCCCGAAGGCCGCGCGCCGCCAGCGCTTCGTTTTTTTCGCGCTTGGGCTGTTTGCGCGGACGATCGGGACCACGGGGACGATCGAGGGGCGGAAAGAGCCCGAAGTTCACGTTCATCGGCTGAAAGTCTCGGGCACTCGAATTTCCCAAATGCGCGAGCAGCGCCCCATGGGCGGTTTCCGGCGGCGGCTTGACCCAATGGAGCCCCTGAGCCGAGCGAGCTGCATTGGTACCCGCCATGCCGCCCAGCGCAGCGGACTCCACATAGCCCTCAACCCCAGCCATCTGGCCAGCAAGATAGAGTCCTTTTCTTGCCTTCAGCTCCAGACTCGGCTCCAACCGAAGCGGTGCGTTCACGTACGTGTTCCGGTGGACCGAACCAAAGCGCGCGAAGACCGCCTTCTCCAAACCGGGCAGCGTGCGAAAAATTCTCTTCTGTTCGCCGATCCGAAGCTTGGTCTGGAACCCGACCAGATTGAAGAGAACCCCGGCCTCATCCTCTTGGCGGAGCTGGACGACGGCATGAGAGCGTTTGCCCGTCCTTGGGTTGATCAGCCCGACGGGCTTCATCGGTCCGTAGGCGAGGGTTTCAGCGCCCCGGCGGGCCATCTCCTCAATGGGCAGGCACCCCTCGAAATAGAGCGCCTTCTCAAATTTGTGCAGGGGAACTGTCTCGGCCTCGAGCAAGTTCGAAACGAACGCTCGATATTGCTCGCCGTTCAGCGGCACGTTGAGGTAATCCCCCTCCCCCTCTTCGTAGCGGGAGGCACGAAAAACGATGCTGTGGTCGATTGAATCCGCGTAAATCGTCGGCGCGATCGCATCATAAAAATAGAGGTACTCTTCCCCGAGCAACCGTTGCAGATTCCGAGCCAGCTCGGGTGCCGTCAATGGCCCTGTAGCGAGCACCACCAAGGGATCGTCGGGAATTTCCGGCACGAGTTCCCTGCGCAATTCAATTCGGGGGTTGTCTTCGATCGCCCGGGTGACGTATTGGGCGAACCCCGTCCGGTCCACAGCAAGCGCTCGACCCGCCGGAACAGCAGTGGCGTCGGCGGCCTCGATGATGAGCGAACCCAGGCAACGCATTTCTTCCTTGAGGAGCCCAACCGCATTGTGGGTAGGGCTCGCCCGAAGTGAGTTGCTGCAGACCAGCTCGGCGAGATCCTCGGAGATATGGGCCGGCGAAAGACGCTCGGGTTTCATGTCGTAGAGAACGACTTCAACTCCCCGGCGCGACGCTTGCCAAGCCGCCTCGCA
This sequence comes from Myxococcales bacterium, assembly GCA_012959865.1. GTDB lineage: Bacteria > Myxococcota_A > UBA9160 > UBA9160 > UBA4427 > JAZXM01. The sequence goes on from DUCH01000204.1 coordinate 24,569, forward strand.
GCCCGCGAGCCCTCCGCCCACCACGAGCAGCCGAGGGGATTTCCCCTGCATGGAACTCATTCTGACCGCACCTCTCCGGAAAATCCCGCCGATCCACGGACACCTGGCCGAGAACTCAAGCCCAGCGGGAGGATAGCCCATCGCCGGGCTTGCCTTGCCGCCACTCAGACCCGACCGCGAAGCCGCCGCCGTGACGGCGGGATCGCGTGCAATCGGCCGTCTCGATCCGCTTCGATCCAGCCATCAATCTCGAGTCCCATCAAGCCCAGGGCGAGCCGTCCTTCGGCCCAGCCGAGTTCGCGGCCCAGCCCATCGCGGTGGAGGGCCTCCTCGCGCAGTCGGAGATAGATTCGGGCCTGGTCGGGATCGGAGGGCTCGGCTTCGGTTGCCCGACCCAAAGCCGGAACCGGGTTTGAGTCAAGACTGAAAGGCGAGGAAACCGCCTCGAGGACATCCGAGGGCTCGAGAACCGGACGGGCCCCGTCCCGGAGCAGAGCATTCGAACCCGCAGCATGAATCGAATCGATGCGGCCCGGCACAACAAGAACCTCTCTGCCTTGGTTCAATGCGTGGCGCGCCGTAATGAGCGAGCCGCTCTTCCGCCGGGCTTCTACAACCACCACCGCCTGAACGAGCCCGCTGATCAACCGATTCCGCAGGGGAAAATGGGGAGCGGCAGGAGGGCGGCCCAGGGGAAGCTCGCTGATCACGGCTCCCGAGCGAGCAATTTGCTCGGCCAATTCCCGATGCTCGGGAGGGTAGACCCGATCTGGCCCCGAACCCATGACCGCCAAAGTGCGCCCAGGGGCGGCGAGCGCTCCGCGATGAGCCGCCGCATCAACCCCCCGCGCCAGCCCGGAAACGACCACGAAGCCGGCCTCGGCCAGCGCGCAGCCCAACTCTTCGGCCACGCCCCGCCCGTAACTCGTTGCGGCGCGGGCACCGACGATGGCGATCGAAGGCCTCCCCAGATCGGCCGGATCGCCGCGTATCAGGAGCACGGGCGGCGGATCGGCGAGAGCCCGCAACGAAAGGGGGTAGGAATTCGCGGTGAGAGGGAGTGCCCGGATGCCGTGCTCTCCCATGACGCGAATCCAGCCCGCGACCTCATGACCGCCCCGGGGCAGACTTTTTCCGCTGCGAGCAAGCGCTGCGACCGGATCGCCTCCCGTCGCCACCAGACAATCCCGGGCGAGTACTGGCGCCAGACAAAGCGCGGATTGAAACTGCAACCAGGCTCCAAGCAATTCCTGGGTAGCGGCTCTCTCATCCGTGGGATCGAGTACATCCGGTGACTGAACGTCCCGAGTCAATCCGATTTCGCACATTGGGGAGGCTCCCGGGGACCGGGAATCACCTTATTAGCAAAATTTCCATCGAAGCAAAATCGGCGAGCCCTGAGCCTCCCCCAACCCGGGAAAAAATCAGCGCCGGGCGACTCGGGGGGCGACGGGACGAACCTGATCGCCCACTTCCAGAGCTCGTTTCGAGCCGACCACGTAGCCGACGGCGGTGTTCGGACTGACCTCAACGACCACTAGGCTGGCGTCGGTTCGATCGGGGGTCATCACCTTCTTCGATCGCACACGTTCTTCGCGGATCGAGCCCGGACTGAAGACTTCCATTTCAGAACCCAGATCCAGTCCATCCGAAGTGCCTCGATTCAGATAGACATAGTCCCCGTCCGCAACCTGACTTCGACCCTCGGGAATGAACACGATATTGCCCTCGGCTGCGCCAGGCGTGGACTTCACCTCGACCTCCAGCCGGGGCGAAATCCGAGGAATCAACCGATCTCCCCGAGCAATCTCCGATCGGGACATTCGAATTTCGGCCGTCGCCGAATCGCCCTTGACCTCCCGAACCACAAGCCAACCGAGAATGTCCACGTGGTAACCCAGCTGTCGGCCGCGGCGAATATCATAGACGGGCTCGGCGTCGCGAAAGAGTGTCAACTCATCGCCAACAGCAACCTCGCCCATTCCCTGCCCGATATAGACGATATCGCCTCCCGCCAACCACTCCCGGGCGCTCGGGGATCCGACGATACTGGTTGCCGCTTCAACCGCAGAGCGGCTCACGAATCCCATCGCACCGCGCTCGGCCACACGAATACTCCGGCTGGACGGAAGCGGCTCGGCGATGACCTCCTCCACCGCTTCGACGACTTCCTCGGAGACAGCGTCGCTCTGTTGGTCGCGGGCGGCGATCATGGCATTGGCCCGTTCCCGAGTGATCTTGCGCATTTCGCCCGCAGTAATCCAGATGCGATCTTCGGGCACAATCAGGTGGGGGTTTTCAATATCATCGTTGTCCCGCCAGACCGCTGGCCACACCCAGGCCGTCCCCAGATAGGTGGAAGAAATATCCCAGAGCGTATCGCCGGTAATCACCGTGTGAATTCGCCCCACGTTGCCGTTCTCGTCCACGGCCCATGGGCCGAGTGTTGGATCCGGCGAGGTGCTGAGAACCGGAGCGTCACCGGGGCCCGGCACCGCGACGGACTCGGCGTAAGGAGCCCCCACAGCAAGGGTTTGGGCTAGGACAATCAGGGAAAGCCATGCTCTCATTGGAGTTCTCCGGGGGTAGGTAAGGCACGATCGACGTGGCTCGCCGCCCCTCAGCGATCGCACGCGCGCTCAGGATAAGTCGAACAGCCCGGAGTCGCCCGCGGACCCTGGAGTATTTGCCGGTCTTGAAAGCTTCATTTCAAGTCAAGAGCAGCGGAATACACCCACGCGAGACCGCGACTGGGCCAACGGTCGAAACATTCTCATTCCGCCTTATCGGCGAGTTCACGAGCCTGCTTGATACCCCGCGGCCACTTGAATGCGCGTCCCTTGGGGGACTCGCCTCGACTCGGGTTCGGCGGCCCCAATCAACTCGCCGCCTGCAGCCTTGCGATTTCCCTCTGCACACGCTCTGCCCACGGGGGGGGGGAGCATCCTTG
>DUCH01000205.1 GCA_012959865.1 Myxococcales bacterium
TAGGCCACTGGGCATTATGTCATGAAATTCATCGAGTTGGGCGAAAGGAACGTCTGGGTGTCCCAGGCTAGAGGGCGTGTCGAATTGAATCGAGAAAATTTGCTGGGCTGGCCCGACGGGGACCGATTTTTGTGTCCTCGATTTCCGGGTGGGGTGGTGGCGCTCGGGGCTTCCGGCGATGAATTGCGTCGAGGTCGGAGCTTTCGCTTTGCGTCGAAAGGGGGATTCGGCTAGATATCCCACCGGCCGCAGTGCCGCGCGGGGCGGTAGTTCAATTGGTTAGAGCACTGGCCTGTCACGCCAGAAGTTGCGGGTTCGATTCCCGTCCGTCCCGCCACTCGGCCCCTGATTCTCTGGCCTCCGCTGATGGGCGACAGCTGCGGTGGGGTCGGGTTCTCGGCGAGAATCGGCAGATCTCAGGACCTGGCCGTCGCCCGATTGGGCCCACACCGATCCGCCCCAAGCGTCTGAATTACTGTTTTTTGGCCGTTTTCTTTTGTAGGGAGAGCCCGTCAGGGCAAAAAAAGCGGCGACATCGGGAACCGGGGCCCTGGGTTCGGTGACAGTACAGAAACTCTTCGCTGGCGGCTTACTCCTTGGCTGTCGGATGTGGAGGGAGGGCGGCCACCGCATTGCGCCGCTTAGACCCGAAACACCCCGGGGCTCAGTCCCCAAGAGCGAAGAGATCTAGCCCGACGCAACAAGCAGCACAAGCAACAAGTGAACGACACGCCAAAGCAAGTCAAAGCAAGTCAAAGTCAGCACCACTCAAGGCACGTTGGAGTCACTCTCTTGGCCGACCGCGCGATTCTCAGAGCGCGGTCGGCCATCTTCTTTTCCGGGCTCTTCTTTTCCAAGCCCCTGCTTTTCCGGCCGTCGGCTTGGCCCGCGGGCCGGGGATGGCCCCTGTAGCGATTGGGCTCTCAACTTTCGATTCCGACCTCAACGACTGGACGGTCTCCGTCTTTTCCGCCATTCGGCGAGTCGGGCCGCAATTGCGGCTTCGGCGCCCTTCTCCTTGGGGGCATAGAAGCGCTCGTTCTCGATGGCCTCGGGAAGGTTGCTCGCGGCGGCGAACTCGTCCTCTGCGTCGTGTGGATAAACGTAGCCGGCGCCATATCCCAGGTCTTTCATGAGTTGGGTTGAGGCATTGCGCAGGTGCATGGGGACCGGCAGCGACCCAGTTCGTTCGACCGTCTCCTGGGCGCGACCGAGGGCCGCATAGGCCGCATTGCTCTTGATCGCGCACGCGAGGTACGTGGTCGTTTGGGCGAGGGCGATGCGGCATTCGGGCATCCCCAGCCGTTCCACCGCTTGATGGGCGGCGGTGGCCAGGCTCAGGGCCCACGGGTCGGCATTGCCCACGTCTTCCGATGCGAAAATCAGCAGGCGTCGAGCCAGGAAAAGGGGTTCCTCCCCCGAGGCAAGCATTCGCGCCAAATAGTAGAGCGCGGCGTCGGGATCGCTGGCCCGAAGGCTCTTGATCAAAGCGGAGACCACGTTGTAGTGCTCCTCCCGGTCTCGGTCGTAGATCAGGAGCTTGCTGCCGGAGGCTTCTCGAACGGTCTCCGGGGGCAGCGGTGCGGCCGGTGTGGTGCCGCGCAGATGGATGGCCGCTGCGGCCTCCAGTAGGCCGAGAGCCTTGCGGGCGTCGCCGTCGGCAAACTCCACCATCGCGTTTCGGCTGTCGTCTTCGACCACGAGCGCGTGTTCGCCCAAGCCTCTGACGGTGTCGCCGAGGGCGCGCTCGATGACCCGCCCCAGGGCCTCGGCATTCAGGGGCTGCAGGGTCAGGACCCGGCTTCGCGACAGCAGGGGCGCATTCACCGTGAAAGAAGGGTTCTCGGTGGTGGCGCCAATCAGCGCCACAGTCCCGGCCTCGACGTGGGGCAGGAGTACATCCTGTTGGGCGCGATTGAGCCGATGAATCTCGTCGATGAAGAGCAGAGTGCGCAAATTCGTTCGCCGCGCGGTCTCCACGGCTTCCCGGATTTCCTTGACCCCGGCGACCACCGCAGAAAGCGGCTCGATCCGCGTGTTGGGTGCGTCGGCGAGGAGCCAGGCGAGGGTGGTCTTTCCGCTGCCCGGCGGTCCCCAAAGGATGATCGAGGGGATCTCGCCGGCCTCGACCATTGCGCGCAGGGCCGTGCCCTCGCCGACGAGGGCTTCTTGGCCGATCATGTCGTCGAAGTCGCGCGGGCGCATGCGGTCTGCGAGAGGCGCGTGAGGGTCCAGCGAACGGCGAGGGCGGTTCGGGAAGAGATCCATGGTGTTGTCCCGGGGCATGGGTCGAGTTTAGCCCGCAAGGTTGGGTATGGAGCCTTGAGGTCGAGGCCAACTCGGGGGATCATGGGCGGCTAGAATGGCAGGACGATGAAGCTTGAATCGGTAGGAATTTGTTTGAAGGCGGACCAGCCCCAGGCCCGGGGGACGGTGACCCGGCTCGTCGCCTGGCTGGAGGAGCGATCCATTCGCGTGCTGGCCGATTCCCGCTGCGCGGGCTGGTTGGGCGTGGAAGCGCAATCCCGAGAAGCACTGGCCCAGCAAGTCGATCTGATCGTCGCGTTGGGCGGCGATGGCACGCTGCTTTCGGTGGCCCGGGCCACGGGGGTCCGTGCGGTACCGATCCTGGGGGTCAATCTGGGGCGCCTGGGATTTCTCGCCGAGGTCAGCCTCGACGAAGTTCTCCCCGCGCTGAGCAAAGCGCTTGCCGGGGATCTCAAAGTGATCTCTCGAATGCGGCTGGATGTTCGGGTGCACCGCGAGGACCGGGAGATCGGCGCGTTTCTTGCGCTCAACGATGCAGTGATCACCCACGCGCAGATTGCCCGCATGATCGACGTGGAGGTCTACGCCGACTCGGCCCGGGTGACGACCTATCACGCCGACGGGTTGATCGTCGCGACGCCCACCGGTTCCACCGCCTATTCGCTTTCGGCGGGCGGGCCGCTGCTGGCCCCGGATTTGGCGGCCATCGTTCTGACGCCCATCTGCCCCCACTCTCTGACCCAGCGCCCGTTGGTCCTGCCCGAGACGGCCGAAGTCGAGGTCGTTCCTCACGGGCGGGCCGAGCGCGCCTCCTTGACGGTCGACGGTCAGGTGGGAGTGGGCGTTCTGGAGGAGGGGGACCGGATCATCATTCGCCGTTCGAGTCACCCAGTGGAAATCGTCGCCTCGCCCTTTTTGGACCGCTACGAAATTCTCCATGCCAAGCTTCGTTGGGGGGAGCGATGATCGAAAGCCTGCGTATCGAGAATGTAGCGATCGTTGAAGAAGCCCAGTTGGAGTTCGGGCCAGGGCTCAACGTACTGACCGGAGAGACCGGCGCGGGCAAATCCATCGTGCTCGGTGCCCTTTCGCTGCTCGTTGGGGGGAGGGCGGCTCGCGACAGTCTCCGGGAAGGCGCCGATCGAGGAGCCGTCGAGGCGCTGTTTCGGACCGACGAGTTGAAGCCCCTTGAAGCCGAACTCGAAGCTCGGGATCTGCTTCCCGCCCGGGGTGCCGAAGGATCCGGACCCCATCCCGACGCCCATGAACTGGTGGTTCGCCGTTCGCTGACGGCCACCGGCCGAAGCCGGGCGCGGATCGGCGGGCAGTTGGTTCCCGTGTCGACTCTGGGCGAACTCTTGACGGGCCGAATCGAAATTTCGAGCCAGCATAGTTCCCAGGCGCTGTTGCGCCCCGAGTCCCATGGCCAATATTTGGACGCCGCCGGCGGGCTGCGGGAACTGCGGGCATCGGTACGCGCGAGTTTCGAGGCGCTCCAAGCGATGGACGCGGAGCGCGAGCGCCTGCGCGGCCAAGCCGCGGAGCGGATCCGTGAGCAGGATTTCCTGGCCTATCAAGTGGCCGAGATCGACGATGTGGCCCTCGAGCCCGGGGAATGGGCGGCCCTCGAACAAGAGCACGGCCGACTCGCCCACGCCGAGAGCCTTGGAGTCGAGGGTGGTCGGGCCCTAGCGTGCCTGCGTGGCGACGAGGCCGCCGCTGGGGCAAGCGGCGTCGGCGACGCCTTGGCCCAGGCCAAGCACTGCGTGGAATCCATGGTGCGGCACGATCCGCAGCTTGCCTCGACGGTGGAGCGTCTGGTCGCTGCCGATGCGGACCTGCGCGATCTGGCGGCGGACCTGGAGCGTTATCTCGACACCGTCGAGGGCGACCCGGCGCGATTGGCCCGAGTTGAGGATCGCATCGGCCAGATCGAGGGTTTGCGACGCAAATACGGATCCAGCGAGGCGGAAATTTTTGACCGCCGCGAAGCATTGGCGGAAGAGTTGGCGGGCATCGAGGGCGCCGACGCCCGGCTGGAGGAACTCGACAAGGAGCGGGGCCAGCTTTTGGACGCCTTGGAGGCGGGGGCGAAGAAATTGACAACGGGGCGCAAGCGGGCCGGCCGGAAACTGGCCCGGGAGGTGGAGCCGGCTCTGGTCGAGTTGGCGATGCCCGACGCTCGATTTACGGTCGAGTTCGCCGCGCCCGTCCAGAGTTCCCAGTGGCCCGAGGGCGCCGCGAGCGGCCCGAGCGGCGCCGAGACTCCGGAGTTCCGCTTTTCGGCCAACAAAGGGGAGGCGCCGCGGGCGCTCCAAAAGGTGGCCTCGGGGGGCGAACTCTCCCGGGTGTTTTTGGCCCTCAAGAGTGCGCTCCGCCTGGCGGGCGCCAACATGGTGCTGGTTTTCGACGAAGTGGATGCCGGTATCGGGGGCCGCGCCGCCGAGCGGGTGGGGCGTGCCCTGGCTGCACTCGCCCAGCGCCATCAGGTGCTCTGCATCACGCATCTGCCCCAAATTGCGGTTTTTGCCGATCGGCACTTTCGCGTGGAGAAGGCCGCTTCGCGAGGCCGCGTTCGCGCGGAGATCGTCCAACTCGGTACCGAAGCCCGCGTCGAGGAAATCGCCCGTATGGCCGGGGGCGAGGCGATCTCCGAAGCGACCCGGGCGCATGCCCGGGAACTGCTGGCTTCGGCGGCGACCGGGGCGGCGAGTTCCGACTGAGGGGGGCTGCTCGGGGCACGGGCGCACGCCGAACTCGAATTGTGGAGGGTTTGGGGTTTTCTTGCCGCTGAGGCGGGCCTCTCCTAATCTCGCCCTCCAGCCCATCCGTGTCCTACAGTTGTACCCCCCTGGGAGCCCTGCGAGCCAACTATGCAACGCATTCTCAGCAAGCTATTCGGCACGCGGAATGACCGGGTGATCAAGGGCATCGTTCCGCTGCTCGAAAGCATCAATGCCCTCGAGCCGGAACTGGTCGGCCTGTCTGATGCAGATCTCCGGGCTCGCACCCCAGCCTTTCGCCAGCGGCTCGAAAACGGGGAGCCACTCGACGATCTCCTGCCCGATGCCTTCGCGACGGTGCGTGAGGCCGCCAAGCGCACGCTGGGCCAGCGCCACTACGACGTCCAGATGATCGGTGGAGTGGTGCTGCATCGCGGCGAAATCGCCGAAATGAAGACGGGCGAGGGCAAGACTCTGGTGGCCACGCTGCCCTGCTACCTCAACGGTCTGACGGGTGAGGGCGTCCATGTGGTGACGGTCAACGATTTCTTGGCCCAGCGCGATGCCGACTGGATGGGCGAAGTTCATCGTTTCCTGGGCCTGTCCGTGGGGGCCATTGTGCACGGCATTGACGATATCCAGCGCCGGGCCGCCTACGAAGCGGATATAACGTACTGCACGAACAATGAGCTCGGTTTCGATTACCTGCGCGACAACATGAAATATTCGGTGGAGCACTTCGTCCAACGCAATCTCCACTTCGGCATCGTGGATGAAGTCGACTCCATCCTCATCGACGAGGCTCGGACACCGCTCATCATTTCGGGTCCCTCCGAGGAAAATACCCAGATCTACGAAGTGGCCAACCGCGTGATCCCTGTTCTCAAGCAGGGAGTGCAGGCCGAAGCTTCCAAGGGGATCGAGGAGAGCGGCGACTATTGGGTCGATGAGAAGAGTCACAACGCGACTCTCACCGAAGAAGGTGTCCACAAGGTCGAGAAGTCCCTGCGCATCGACAACCTCTTCGACCCATCGATGCTTCCCGTGATCCACGCGGTCAACCAAGCACTTTCCGCCCATGCGTTGAAACGCATCGACGTCGACTACGTGGTGCGCAAGGGCGACGATGGCCAGAAGGAAGTCGTCATTGTGGATGAACACACCGGGCGGCTGATGCCCGGCAGGCGTTGGTCCGACGGTCTGCATCAGGCTGTCGAGGCCAAAGAGGGCATCAAGGTTCGCAGCGAAAACCAGACCTTGGCCTCGGTGACCTTTCAGAATTTCTTCCGGATGTACGACAAGCTGGCCGGAATGACCGGTACCGCGGATACCGAGGCGTCGGAGTTCGCCAATATCTACGACTTGGACGTGATGCTCGTCCCGACCAACCGGCCCCAGTTGCGCGATGACCTAGCCGACGTTGTTTTCAAGACCCAGCGGGAGAAGTTCAACGCGGTGGTCGAAGAGGTCGAAGCGCGGCACGCGACGGGCCAGCCCGTTCTGGTGGGCACGATTTCTATTGAAACGTCGGAAATGCTTGCCAAGAAATTGAAAAAGCGAGGGGTCAAGCACGACGTCCTGAACGCCAAGCAGCATACTCGGGAATCTGAGATCGTGGCCCAGGCCGGCCGCAAGGGAGCGATCACGATCTCGACGAACATGGCCGGTCGCGGCACCGATATTCTCCTTGGCGGCAATCCCGAAGCGATGGCGCTGCTTAAATGCGGTCATGACAAGGAGCACCCCGACTACATCACCCACTTGGCGCACTTTGAGACCAAGTGCTCGGCCGAACGCCAAGAGGTTCTGGATGCCGGAGGGCTTCATATTCTGGGCACCGAACGCCACGAAAGTCGGCGCATCGACAACCAACTCCGCGGTCGATCGGGTCGCCAGGGAGATCCCGGGTCCAGCCAGTTTTTCCTTTCCCTCGAGGATGACCTGCTGCGGATCTTCGAGGCGGATCGCGTCGCCGAGTGGTGGGATCGTGTGGGAGTCGAAGAGGGCGAGGCCATCGAAAACCGAATGCTGACCCGGGTCATCGAAGGCGCGCAAAAGAAGGTCGAGAGTCGCAATTTCGATGTTCGAAAGCATTTGCTCGATTACGACGATGTGATGAACAAGCAGCGTCAGGCCTTCTACGCCCGCCGAATCGAAGCTCTGCGCCACGAGGCCATCGACAACGAAGTCATCGACATGGTGGAGGGTCAGGTGGTGGCCTTTCTGGACGAGATTTGGCCGGACAAAGGCGATCCCGAAAGTGAGGAACTCGAGCAATTGGTGGCGCTCGTCGAGCATCAATTCGGCATGGTTCTGGCCTCGGACGGCTTGCCGATCATTGATGAGGGGAAGGTGCCTGGGGACAAAACTGAGCTCGGTCGCCGACTGCTCGAAACATTCAACGCATTCCTGACGGACAAGCGATCCCGCTGTGTGGAGTTCGGCCAAGAGTTCAAGGAGTTCGTCGAGTATCCCGATTTCGACTGGTTTCAGCGGGATATCATGTTGCGGATTCTCGATGCCCAGTGGAAGGATCACCTGCATTCCATGGACGGCCTGCGCGAGTCGGTGGGCCTGCGCGGCTACGCCCAGCGCGATCCGAAACTCGAATATCAGCGCGAGGGTTTTGCGTTCTTCGGCTCAATGGAGCAGCGCGTCGACGAGCAAGTGCTCGAAACAATCTTCAAGTTTGATTTCCCGCGTCCCCGACTCGAGAGTACCGCCCAGGCCGCCGGCCCGGCGGCCCGGTCGAAGGGCAGCGGTCTGCCCGGTGCCCAGTCCAACCCCGGTTCGCCGGCTGGCGCCGGCGCGCTCGGTGAAGGTTCGGTGACCAAGGTCGGACGCAACGAGCCCTGTCCCTGCGGCAGCGGGAAAAAATACAAACGCTGCCACGGCGCTTAGTCGCGTCTCCGCGCGCGCCCAGTAGGGCTAGCGATGGAGCCAACAGCAGCAAGAGGTGAGGGGAGCGATGAAGGCGCCGGCTACGCCCACATCCACGACCACGACCGCATCCACGCCCACGTCCCCGCCCGGGCCCACGGTTCGGGGATTCAGGGCCAGCGGTGTGCATTGTGGGATCAAGACCAGTAGCCCCGATTTGGCGCTCTTGGTGAGCGATGCGCCTGCGGCCGTGGCCGGGGTATTTACCCGCTCGAGCGTGGTGGGGGCTCCGGTGGAACTCAGCCGGGAAAGGGTTCGGTCGGGCCGGGCCCGGGCGGTGGTGGTGAACAGCGGGATCGCCAATGTCGCCATGGGGGAACGGGGCCGCCGGGATGCCGCTCGGATGGCCGATCTCGCAGCTCGAGCCGTGGCCTGTCCCGTCGACCAGGTCTTGGTGGCCTCCACCGGGGTCATCGGCGAGCCCCTGCCCATGGGCGCTATTGGGCGCGGAGTGCGGGCTGCCGCCGAGGCCCTGGATCCCGGCGGCCTTGCCAATGCCGCGGAGGCGATTCGCACCACGGATACTTTCGCGAAACTCGCCGAGCGACGGGTTCGAGTCGGAGGCCGCATGGTTACGGTGGCGGGCATCGCCAAGGGGTCGGGGATGATCGAGCCCGATATGGCCACGATGCTCGCCTTCCTTTTGACCGATGCCCAGGCCTCGGCCCCCTATCTGCGCGGCGTTCTGCGGAGGGTTGCCGACGACACGTTCAATCGGGTGAGCGTGGACGGAGAAACCAGCACCAGCGATAGCGTGATGCTGCTCGCGAACGGGGCTTCGGGGGCCTCCACCCTCAAGTCGTCTTCGGGCCGTGAAGCCGATCGCTTCGAGGCGGCGGTACACAGCGTCGCCGAGTCTCTTGCCATGGACTTGGCGCGGGACGGCGAGGGGGCGACAAAGCTGGTGAAGGTCGTGGTTGCGGGCGCCGCCAGTGCCGCCGAAGCCCGGGCCGCCGCTCGGCGGATCGCGAACTCATTGTTGGTGAAAACCGCGATCTTCGGAGCCGACCCGAACTGGGGTCGAATCCTGCAGACCGTCGGCGCAGGCCGGACCCGCCTCGACCTGGCGCGGACCCGGATCGGACTTTGTGGCGTGACGGTATTCCGGGAGGGGGCGTCTGCGGGCCCAGGGGCTCGTCGCCGGGCGGCCACCCGCCTGGCAGCTTCCACCGAGGTGGAGATCACCGTTGATTTGGGGATCGGCCCGCATCGCGCGCGGATCTGGACCTGCGATCTGAGTACCGAATACGTCCGTATCAACGCCGAGTACACCACCTAAATTTCCTCGCAGAGGGTGCCCCGATGGGCCTTCCCCCTTGGGGTCTAGATGGTCGCCGGTGTCCGAGTCTGCTACCTAAAGCGGCGGCCGATTCAGTTGTGGTCGGTACAACACACGCTTCGATTCGCCCCTGCGGTGCCGGAGAAGATCCGGTTGGGGAGTAAACGAGTACGAGGCGGAGGCAAAACCGCGAAGGAGAACAGAAATGACTGAGACGACGGCTCCGCCGTCGGCGGCCGGCGATGCGCCCGCTGCTGATCCCGTACCGGCGGGCGAAGAATCCGCAGCCGAGATCTTCGAAAAGACCGACCTGACCATTCGGGGGCTTCTCGAGGCCGGAGCTCACTTCGGTCACCAGACCCACCGCTGGAATCCCCTCATGCGTCCCTATATTTTCGGGGCCCGCAACGGAACTCATATCCTCGACCTGGACCAGACCCTGCCGAATTTCAAGGCCAGCCTGGATCGTGTCCGCGACGCCGTTTCGAACGGAGGCAGCGTCCTCTTCGTGGGCACCAAGCGTCAGGCGTCGGCATCCATCAAAACCGAGGCAGATCGCTGTGGTCAGTACTATGTGAACAATCGTTGGCTGGGCGGCATGTTGACGAATTGGAAGACCGTCAAGAAGTCCATTGAGAATTACAAGAATTTGCTGGCAATCCAAGCGGACGAAGAGAAGAGGGCTGAGTATTCCAAGAAGGAACTCGCCCGGATGAGTCGCTTGTGTCAGAAATACGACAAGTCCCTTGCCGGGATCAAGAGCATGCCTCGGATTCCCGATGTAATTTTCGTTATTGATGTGGGCAAGGAGGCCATCGCGATCAGCGAGGCGCGACGGTTGGGAATCGCAATCGTCGGGGTGGTGGACAGCAACCGCGACCCGCGGAGTATCGATTTCGTGATTCCGGGCAACGACGATGCCACCCGGGCCATCGATCTCTATTGCAAGTGCATGGCTGATGCCTGCGTCGAAGGTGCGGCAATTCGCCAGGACAAGCTGATTTCCGAGAAGGAATCCGCGGCCAAGAGCGAGGGCGACAAGGTGCTGCCCGGAACCGGGCGGCGAGTGGTCGAGATGACCCAGCCCACCCGTCGAGGTCGTGGGGGCAGTGGAAGTAGCGGCGGCGGAGCCGGTGGGAGCGGCCGAACCCAGGGCGCGGGAGGCCGGTCGGACAAGCGAAGCGCGGAAGGTGCTGCTGCGGCTAAAACCGGAACGGCTAAAACCCAAACGGCTAAATCCCAAACGGCTAAATCCCAAACGGCTAAAGACGAATCGGCCAAGACCGAACCGGCGAAACCCAAGCCGGCTAAAAAAGCTGCGGCCCAGAAGGCAGCTGCGGATGCCGGAGAAGCGAGCGTAGACACCGAAGGCGCGGAGCCCGTGGACGCAGCGCCGGCGAAAGCAGCCCCCGAGACCGCCCCCGAAGCAGCCCCCGAAGCCGCGGAGGTGACGGAAGCTGGCGATGCGGTCAAGGACTGAGCGCCCGAAGTTCCGTTGCCCGCCGGTGCGCGGGGTACGGGTCTGCGGCGGGCAATCATTGAAATAGACGACTGAGGAGAGAATCGTGGCAGAAATTTCTGCAAAGGACGTTAAGGCGCTGCGCGACCAGACCGGCGCGGGCATGATGGACTGCAAGACCGCCCTCAAAGACGGTGAAGGCGATGTCGAGCGCGCGATGGATCTGCTTCGCGAACGCGGGCTGTCGAAAGCAGTCAAGCGGGCCGGCCGGGCCACCAGTGAGGGCGCAGTCGCTGTTTCCATCGACGGTGGATTCGGAGTGATGATCGAGCTGGGTTGCGAAACCGATTTCGTGGCCAAAAACGATCAATTCCAAAAGCTCGTCCAGGGAATTGCCGACGCGCTTCGCGCCTCGGGAGACGCCATCGACGTGGAGTCCGCCTTGGCGGCGAAAATTGAATCCGAGACCGTTGATGAATATATCAAGGCCGCAGTAGGCCGAGTTGGTGAGAATATTCAGCTGAAGCGAGTCGGTTCGATTCGAGTGGATGGCATAGTGGGCAGCTATATCCATGGCGGCGGGAAACTCGGCGTCATGGTGGGACTCACCTCGGCCTCGCCAGAAGCGGTCGCAGGTGCCGCCAAGGATCTGGCGATGCACGTTGCGGCCGCGGATCCGACTCCCATGGCTGTGAACCAGGACGGCCTCGACCCCAGTGTTGTCGAGAAGGAGCGAACCATTCTGCGGAATCAAGCCCTGGAGAGCGGCAAGCCCGAGAATATTGTGGAGAACATGGTCAATGGGAGACTGAAGAAGTTCTTTGCCGAGAGCTGTCTGGTGGAGCAGGCCTTCGTCAAGAATCCCGATCAGTCGGTCGGTGAATTTCTGGCCAGTGCTGGCGAGGCCAGCGTCAGCGAGTTCCTTCGTTTTAAACTGGGCGAGGATGCCGAGTGAAGCCCGTCTTTGGCCGGCTTCTACTGAAGCTTTCCGGTGAAGGCCTCGCCGGGAAGGACGGCTTCGGCATCGACCCGACTGTGATCGCCGGTATCGCCGAGCAAATTCGCGATGTTCATCAGCTTGGTGTTGAACTCAGCATCGTCATCGGCGGTGGCAACATCATTCGGGGCATGACGGCGGCGTCCCAGGGCATGGACCGCGCCAATGCGGACTACATGGGCATGCTGGCCAGCGTCATCAACGCCATGGCGCTCCAGGATTCCCTCGAAAAAGTTGGCATCGATACTCGGGTTCTCTCGGCCCTTGAGATCAAGCAGGTGGCTGAGCTCTACATCCGGCGCCGAGCTGTTCGGCACATGGAGAAGGGGCGAGTGGTGATCTTTGGGGGAGGTACGGGCAATCCCTATTTCACGACGGATACCGCGGCTGCATTGCGGGCGGCAGAAATTCACGCCGAGGTGATTCTGAAGGCGACCCAGGTCGATGGCGTCTACAGCAGCGACCCCGTCCACGACTCGTCGGCAGTCCGCTACGACAAGCTCTCCTTCGGCGAAGCGATGCAGAAAAATTTGCAATTCATGGATCAGGCGGCCATTGCTCTCTGTAGGGAGAACGACCTGCCCATTGTCGTCTTCGATATGGGGACGTCGGGAAATATCCAGAAGGTCGTGCTTGGACAAAGCGTTGGCACCCTCGTGAGCGAGTAGTAGGAGGTAGCGATGGCCGGTGAAGAAGAGGTTGAACTCGTCCTGGGTGAAGGACGCGAAGCCATGGGGAAAACCATCGAGACCTACAAGCGCGAGCTCCTAAGGGTCAGGACCGGGCGGGCGAGCACCGCTTTGCTCGATGGAATTTCTGTCGACTATTTCGACACACCGACTCCCCTCAAACAACTGGCGAGTCTTTCGGTCCCGGACCCGCGAATGATCGTGATCTCGCCCTTTGATAAATCGAGCGTCGGAAATATCGAGCGAGCCATTCAGGCGGCCAACCTTGGGCTGACCCCGAGCAACGATGGCAAGGTTGTTCGTATCTCGATCCCACCGCTGACCGAAGAGCGCCGCAAGGATCTTGTGAAGCAAGTGCGGAAGGGTGCCGAGGACTATCGGGTGGGAATTCGGGAGAGTCGGCGGGAAGCGCTTTCCCTGCTCAAGGATCTCGAGAAGGAAGGCGCTCTTCCCAAGGACGATTGCCGCCGGGCCGAGAAGAGTGTGCAGGATCTCACCGACGAGCACGTCAAACGGATCGATGACCTGACGAGCCAGAAGGAAAAAGAGGTTCTGGAGGTCTGATCATGCCCCCTGACGAGAGCGCTCTCACTCGGTTGCCGCGCCACGTGGCCATCATTATGGATGGCAACGGTCGCTGGGCTGAGGCTCGGGGCCTCCAGCGCAATCGCGGGCATCTGGCGGGCGTCGAGTCAGTCAAGGAAATCGTTCGGAGCGTTCAGGATCTGGGTATGGAGTACCTGACCCTCTTTGCCTTTTCGAGCGAGAACTGGAATCGACCTGACTCCGAGGTCGCCGAGTTGATGCGGCTGCTTGAGGTGTACCTCGATGAGAATCTTGTCGAGGCTCAGGAGCGTGGTGTTCGGCTGCGGGTGATGGGGCAATTGGATCGATTGCCCGTGAGCACCCAGTCCTCGGTGGATCGCGCGGTGGAGGCGACCCGGGACAATCCCAATGGCGAGCTGATTTTCGCGCTCTCCTACGGAGGCCGAGGCGAAATTGTCGATGCGGCTCGGCGTTTGATGCGCGCCGCCGAGGCGGGCACCCTCGACCCCGAGTCTCTGGATGAGAAAACTTTCGGCGCTCATCTCTACCTGCCCGATGTGCCGGACCCCGATCTTCTGGTCCGCACGGGAGACGAGTGTCGGATCTCGAATTTTCTACTCTGGCAGGTCGCCTATGCGGAGATCCACACGACCTCGGTGATGTGGCCCGATTTTCGTCGTGAGCATCTCGAAGCGGCGATCGAGGACTACCGGTCCCGGGAACGGCGCTTTGGAATGACGAGCGCCCAAGTGGAGACCGGGGGCGGAGCGGGCCGGCGATGAAACGCCTGGGCGTGCTCGGTTGCACTGGGAGCGTGGGCGAGCAGACCCTCGCCGTGGCGGCTCTTCATTCCGAGCGCTTCGATGTGGTGGCGCTGGCGGCGGGGCGAAACGTGGCCCGACTCGCCGAGCAGGTCAACCGCTTCCGACCGCAGATCGTGTCGGTGGCCGACGAAGCCGGTGCCCAGGAACTCCGGGAGCGGATCGGGGAGCGGGCGAGCCGGAACATCAAGATCGGCTTCGGTCCCGCCGGGCTGGAGGCCGTCGCCACCCAACCCGCAGACCTCGTGATGGCGGCGCTGGTGGGATCGGTGGGTCTGGCTCCGACCCTGGCGGCGGTGTGCGCGGGCCGGGATGTGGCCTTGGCGAACAAAGAGGTCATGGTGATGGCGGGCGCCCTGATTCGCCGGGAAGTGTCGGCGCGGGGCACGGCGCTTTTGCCGGTGGACAGCGAACACAGCGCCATCTTTCAGGCCATGGCGGGCCAGCGAAAGGAAGACGTCTCCCGGCTGGTTCTGACCTGCTCGGGTGGCCCCTTCCGCGACGCCGAGGTCTGGCCCTCCCAGCGTCTTGCGGGGGCGAGCCGTGAAGAAGCACTCGATCACCCCAATTGGGACATGGGGGACAAGATTACCATTGATTCCGCCACGCTCATGAACAAGGGGCTCGAGGTCATCGAAGCCCGTTGGCTTTTCGATGTCCCCGCCGAGCGAATCGACGTCGTGGTGCACCCCCAATCCATCGTCCACAGCCTGGTCGAATACCGGGACACCTCGGTGATGGCGCAACTCGGTCTGCCCGATATGCGGGTGCCCATTGCGGTGGCCTTGGCGCACCCCGAGCGCCTCGCCCTCGATGCGCCGCGGCTGGATCTGGCCGCCATCGGGAGGTTGGATTTTGAAGCGCCCGATACCCAGCGCTTCCCCTCTTTGGAACTTGCCTACCGGGCCCTTGCGGGGAGCGAAGCGGCCCCCGCAGTTTTGAATGCGGCCAACGAGGTGACAGTGGCCGCGTTCCTCGCTCGAAAAATTACCTTCGGAACCATCGCGACCACGAACGCAGCGGTGCTCGAAGAGCATCTTGCAGTCTGCAGGGGCGAGCGGGTCGAGACCCTCGAAGACGTGATGGAAGCCGACGGGTGGGCGCGTGAGCGAGCCCGCGAGTACCTGGGCGTCGATGCATCGCCTCAAGCCGCCGAGGCCGGCTGATGGTTCTATTCGATTACATTTTTGCCGCGATCCCCATGCTGGGCCTGCTGATCTTTGTCCACGAGTTTGGCCATTTTATCGTGGCGAAACTCTGCGGTGTGCGGGTCTTGAAATTCTCCATTGGTTTCGGTTCGCCCATTGGGTTCGGAAACTTCCGACTGCGCTGGTTGCGGGGAGGTACCGAGTACGTGATCGCCTGGGTTCCCTTCGGCGGATTCGTCCGGATGTTGGGTGAACAATTGCCCGGCGACGAGGGGGAGATTGGGCTCGTTCCTGAGGACGCCCGTCCGGACGAATTTCTCGAGAGCAAGCCGGTCTGGCAAAAAATCGCCATTACTCTGGCGGGTCCCGCGATGAACCTTGCCCTCCCCATCGTGATTTTCATGTTGATGCTGTGGGCTGGCATCCCCAAGACGACCGCGGTGATTGGAATGGTGGAGCGCGGCTCGCCCGCCGAGATGGCGGGCTTGCGGCCGGGAGACCGGATTCTTTCGGTGAACCGCGAGCCGGTTCACTGGTGGGCGGATGTCCGCCGGAAAATTGAGGCCAGCCTCGGCAGTGATTTGGATCTCGGCGTCGCCCGAGGCTCCGACGAATTTGACGTTCGAATTCCCCTGGGCTCGCGCTCGGTTCTGGATGAGTTCGGTGAGGTGGAGGCGATTGGCTGGGTGGGGGTGGACAGTCGCCGCTTGCCGGCTTTGTTGGGTGTGCCCGACCCGGCTTCCCCGGGCGCCCGGGCCGGGCTGAGGTCCGGCGACCGGGTGGTCGCGGTGGCGGGCCAGCCGGTCGAGGATTGGGCCGACTTTAGGACGGCGTACGCGAGACTGGTTGAGGGGGAGGCGCTGCTGGAAGTTGCGGCGGGCGTTGAATCCGACGCCCCCGAACGTTCGGTGGCCGTTCCGTCCCTGGGCACGGTTTCTGCGCTTGGAGTGATCTCAGCGACGGTTCTGATCAGTCATGTTCAAGAGGACACCCCGGCCGAAGCCGCCGGTCTTCAGGCCGGGGACTTGATCCTCGAAGTCAACGGCCGACCCGCTGGGAGTTTCCGGACTTTTGCGGATACCGTGCGCTCGAGCGGCGGCGCTTCGATTCGCATCGCCTATGCCCGGGATGGCGCGGTGACCGAAGTGGATGTGACTCCGGTCTTGCGCGAGGTGCCCGGTCCATTTGGGATAGACGGCATGCAGGAGGAGGTTTTGCAGGTGGGGATCGCCCATGCGATGGCGACGCTTCCGGGCGAACTGGGCATGGATCGAGAGCGCAACCCCCTGGTGGCCTTTCCTCGGGCCGTGCGGCTCACGGGAGAGAACATCGCGTTGCTGCTTCGAGGCCTGGGCAAGCTTTTGACTTTCGAGGTCAGCGCCGATCAAGTCCGTGGCCCCATCACGATTATCCAGATCGCGCGTAAATCGCTTGATGTCGGCTGGCAGGCCTACTTGAGCATGATGATTTTTATCAGCATCAATCTCGGAGTTCTGAACCTGCTGCCGATTCCCGTACTCGATGGAGGTTCGCTGCTCATCTATGCGATTGAGGGCGTAAAGCGATCGCCGATTTCATTCCGTACCCGGGAGTACGTGCAGCAGTTGGGGTTCATGATGCTGGTGATGTTGATGGGGTTGGCATTTTGGAATGATCTCTCCACCCAGTGGTTCAAATTTGTCGCGTGGCTGAGTACGGAACTCTGAGTTCGGGCATCGTCGACGTTGCCGGCGATCCGCTCTGCCTGGCGCTGGAAACGGCCACGGCCACGGCGAGTGTCGCCCTGCTGCGGGGCGAGGTGGTGCTGGAAACGCGCTCGAGTCCCGATGGCCAGCACCACTCGGAGACTTTGCTCCCCATGATCGATGCGCTCCTGGCCTCCGGGGGCCATCGCCTGGATGATGTCGAACTCTTCGCGGTCTCCATTGGGCCGGGCGCTTTCACGAGCCTCCGGATCGGGCTCGCGACCCTCAAGGGGCTTGCCTTTGGGAGCCATCGACCGGCGGTGGCGGTTTCGACCTTGGCCGCCCTGGCGCTCACCGCTTACCGTGCGCTTCCCGCCCCGGCCGGGGGGTTGCTCATCCCGCTTCTCGACGCGCGTCGGGGCGAGGTCTATGCGGCCGCCTATTCGGAAGCGGACCTGGCCGCGGACCTGGGCGCCCTGAAGCCTCGACTCGCCGAGTCCGTCTACGGGGCCGATGAACTCGCTCGGGCGCTGCCCGAGGGCGGTTGCCTCGTGGGGGAGGGCGCTGAGGTGGTGGCTCCGGCGCTGGTTCGCCCAGAAACCGGGGAATGGCGGGCCTGGGCCGAGGCACCCCAAACGCCCGACGCCGTCGCCGTGGGTCTACTCGGGCTGGCGGCGGCGCACACGGGGGCGGCACGTCCGGCCGCCGATCTCGTGCCCCGCTATGTCCGCCGGGCCGAGGCCGAGGTCACTCGCACCGCAGAGCGCCTGGAGCCGTTTTGAGGCGATCCCGGGATGGGCGAATCTTTTTGACACGACCCTAAAGCTCGATTAATCTCGCGGGCTTAGCGGATCGCGCAAGGTCGCGGTTTCGTGGGGCGGCGCGGCCATTGGGCTTCCCGGGCCCGCACCCCCTCTACTTCATGGATCCCTGGCGTCGAAGCGTCCCCGAACGGCTTGGGCTCGCGCTCGACACGGAAGGCGAGCAAACAGCGATGGCACTGAATATCTACTACGACAAGGATGCGGATCTGACCCGCCTCGACGGCAAGAAGGTGGCGATCATCGGCTACGGGAGCCAAGGCCACGCCCACGCCCAGAACCTCAGCGGCTCCGGGGTCGACGTGGTGGTGGGGCTGCGGAAGGACTCCCCGAGTTGGGCCAAGGCCGAGAGCGCTGGACTCGCCGTGGCGACGGTGAGCGAAGCAGCGCGCCAGGCCGACATTCTGATGCTGACGCTGCCCGACGAGTTGGCGGCGGACGTCTACACCGACGAAATCGCTGCGCAACTCGAGCCCGGCAACTATCTGGCCGTGGCCCACGGCTTCAACTTTCATTTCGGCGCCATTATTCCGCCGGACGATGTCAATGTCTTCATGGTCGCGCCCAAGGGACCGGGCCATACCGTGCGCGATCACTACGAGGCGGGTCGGGGCGTTCCTTGTCTGGTGGCGGTCCATCAGGATCCGAGTGGCGATTCGCTCCAAGTGGGTCTCGCCTATGCGAGCGCGATCGGGGGGGGGCGAGCAGGCATCATCGAGACCACCTTCCGCGAGGAGACCGAGACCGATCTTTTCGGCGAGCAGGCGGTGCTCTGCGGCGGTTTGACTTCGCTTATGAAGGCGGGTTTCGAGACGCTTGTGGAAGCGGGCTATGCCCCTGAAATGGCGTATTTCGAGTGCATCCACGAGGTCAAGCTCATCGTCGACCTGGTCTATCAGGATGGCGTGGCCAACATGCGCTACTCGGTTTCGAATACCGCGGAATATGGCGATTTCGTCAGCGGTCCCCGAGTGATCGACTCGGACACCAAAGCCCGAATGAAGGATATCCTCACGGACATCCAGTCCGGGGTCTTTGCGCGGCAATTCATTCTTGAGAACAAGTCGGGCGGAGTGGCGTTCAAGGCCATGCGGCGCCAAGCCGCCGAGCACCCCATGGAAGAAGTGGGTGCGCGGCTGCGTGGCCTGATGCCTTGGCTCAAAGAACGCCAGTTGGTGGATCGCTCGAAGAACTGACGGGCCGGGATCCGGACCCGCCAGCCGGAGGAGAGATCCATGTCACTCAGGGCTGTCGAGAATGAACGTGCGAATCGTCGTCGGGGCCGTCGGCGTCGTCGCGGCCGACGCAGCCGGACCGCAGTGGGCACCTTCGGGAGCTTGCTCCCCTCGCTGCTGACCACCTGCAACCTGGCGGCGGGTTTTTTCGCCATCGTGCGCGCCAGCATCGGCGACCCCCTGACGGCCTCGTACGCGATCTTCGTCGCCGCGGTCTTTGACATGCTCGATGGGCGGGCTGCCCGCTTGACGGGCAGCGAGAGCCGCTTCGGTGCCGAGTACGATTCGATCGCCGATACCGTCTCGTTCGGACTGGCGCCGGCGGTCATTGCTTTTCATTCGGGTGGCTTGATCGAGATGCAGTGGGCGGGCTGGGTGATGGCCTTTGTCTATACCGCCTGCGGTTCCTTGCGGTTGGCGCGTTTCAACGTCTCCTCCGGCCGCTATCGCGACCGCTTCGATGGGTTGCCGACGCCGGCGGCGGCGGGCATGGTGGTTTCTACGGTTTGGTTCGGTGGTTTTCTTCACGACCACGGACTGGGATTTTCTATGCCGCCCGTTATGGCGGCTGTGGGCCTGGTTCTTCTTGGGCTGATGATGGTTTCGCCCGTTCCCTACCGGACCTTCAAAGAAGTGAATGTGCGCGGTTCCTACAGCGCGACGGTGCTCATGGTGATCATGACCCTGGTGCTCATTCTCGAGCCCGGTGTGAGTTTCTTCGCCATCGGTCTCGCCTACGTGCTCTCGGGACCGTTGGCTTGGTGGTGGCGTCGCCGTACAGGCCGGATGCTGGAGGCGGCAGGGAGCGAAGCCAGTGCTGCCGAAAATGCCGCTGCGGCGCCGGACGTCCCAGAAGATCCCGACGAGCGAACGCCGAAACCCGAGAGGTGGACCGATGAGTAACGAGATCAGGGTTTTCGACACGACTCTGCGCGATGGCGAGCAATCGCCCGGATGCAGCATGAACCTGAAAGAAAAACTGACCCTCGCTCGTCAGCTGCAGCGGTTGGGTGTAGACGTCATCGAGGCGGGCTTTCCTATCGCGAGCCAGGGGGACTTCGAGGCGGTCCGGAAAATTGCCGAGGAACTCCGGGGTCCGATCCTGTGCGGTCTGGCGCGAACCCCCAAGGCGGATGTGGAGCGGGCGGCGGAAGCTTTGGAACCGGCAGACAAGGCCCGTATCCACACATTTATCGCGACCAGCGATATTCATCTCGAGCACAAACTGCGGATGACCCGAGAGCGGGTTCTTGAAGAAGTGGAGCGGGCGGTGAGCCAGGCTCGCACGTATGTCGACGACGTCGAATTTTCTGCCGAGGACGCCACGCGCTCGGACCGGAATTTTCTCGTTCAGGCTTTTTCGGTGGCTCTTGAGGCGGGGGCGACCACCCTGAACGTGCCCGATACCGTCGGCTACACCACGCCGGGCGAATACGCAGACTTGATCCGCTACTTGATTGCTGAGATTCCCGGCAGTGACAAGGCGGTTTTTTCCGTGCACTGTCACAACGACCTGGGCCTTGCCGTGGCGAATAGCTTGGCCGCCGTACAGGCGGGCGCTCGGCAGGTGGAGTGCACGGTCAACGGGATTGGCGAGCGAGCCGGTAATACCTCCCTTGAAGAGATGGTGATGGCCGTCAAGACTCGTCCGGACGTGTACAGCGGCGTTGCACTCGGGATCAACGCCCAGGAGATCTATCCGTGCAGTCGCTTGCTTTCCTCGGTGACGGGTGTTCAGGTACAGCCCAACAAAGCGATCGTGGGCGATAATGCCTTTGCCCACGAGGCCGGTATTCATCAGGATGGCGTCCTGAAGGCGCCAATCACTTACGAGATCATGACCCCGGCTTCCATCGGCCGGGCTTCGAACGAATTGGTGCTGGGCAAGCACTCGGGGCGGCACGCATTTCGCGATCGCCTCGACGAACTCGGTCTCCAGGCCGACGGCGACGAGTTCGAGCGCGCCTTCAAACGTTTCAAGGATCTCGCCGATGCCAAAAAGGTAATCTACAACGAGGACATCGAGGCCATTGTGGCGGATTCCTTCAGTGCCACCGAAGATCGCTTCGAGTTGCTCGAACTTACGATTACCAGCGGTAACGCGACGGAGCCCAAAGCCACCGTTTCCTTGGCGGTGGACGGCGGCGCCAAGAGCACGGTGGCTTCGGGGGTGGGACCCGTGGACGCCATCTTCAAGGCGGTTGCGGAGTTGACCGAGACCGCCAGTGAGCTGATCCGTTACCAAGTGCACGCAGTGACGGCAGGGCTCGACGCCCAGGGCGAAGTGACGGTGACCATCGAGGAAGAGGGGCGCCGGGTGATCGGCAATGGGGTGCACGAAGACGTAATGGTGGCGAGCGGCAAGGCCTACGTGAACGCCATCAATAAACTCGAATGGCATCGCCGCCGTCACGAAGTGGACGAACCCCGGGGCATCTAGCCTCTGACCGCACGGCTGTTCGGCCGAGCGTGTCGCGCCCGGCTAACCTGGGTGTGTGTAATCGCGAGTGAAATTGATACGAAGGAGAAAGCAGTTTTGGACCGGATCGTACTTTTACCGGGAGACGGCATCGGGCCGGAGGTGGTCGCCCAGGCACAGCGCGTGCTCGAAACCGTGGCGGGCCATGAGGGTCTGACTTTGGAGTTTGCCGAGGAACGGATTGGTGGCGCCTCGATCGACGCTCACGGCACGCCGTTACGCGAAGAGGTGATTGCCCTTTGCCGTACGAGCCGCGCCGTGTTGCTCGGCGCCGTGGGCGGCCCAAAATGGGACGCCTTGGCGGTGGATGTCCGCCCGGAAAAAGGTCTGCTCGGTATCCGCAAGGCCCTGGGGCTCTTCGCCAACCTGCGCCCGGCGGCGGTGATCCCCGCCCTGGCGGACGCCTCGACGCTGCGCCCCGAGGTGGTGCGAGGAATTGACCTGCTGGTCGTGCGCGAGCTCACCGGCGGCATTTACTTCGGCGAGCCTCGGGGTCGGGGCGAAGAGGGGGGCAAGCGCCGGGGCTGGAACACGATGGTCTACGACGAAGACGAGGTGGCGCGTATCAGCCGAGTGGCATTCGAGCAGGCCCGGCTGCGCCGCCGTCACGTGACTCATGTTCATAAGGCCAACGTGCTCGACGTGTCCCAACTTTGGATGGACGTCGTCGAAGAAGTCGCCAAGGATTATCCCGATATCACCCTCGCTCACCAGTTGGTGGATTCATGCGCCATGCTGCTGGTGCGCGATCCCGGGCGTTTCGACGTCATCGTCACGGGCAACCTCTTTGGGGATATTCTCTCGGACCAGGCAGCGGAGATCACGGGTTCTCTGGGCATGTTGCCCTCGGCGAGCCTGGCCACCGGAGGCTTTGGCCTCTACGAGCCCGTCCACGGATCGGCGCCCGATATTGCGGGGCAGGACAAGGCCAACCCCCTGGCAGCGATATTGAGCGTCGCCATGTTGCTCGAGACGTCGCTCGAGTGTCCGCGGGGTGCTGCCGCGGTTCGTGCCAGCGTGTCGGATGTATTGGCGGCGGGACATCGAACCGGCGATCTGGTGCTCAAGGGCGAGGTCCGCGACGTCGTGGGCTGCCGCGCCATGGGCGATCTCGTGGTGGCGAGTCTGGAGGAAAAATGAGCACGGCTTTGCGGTTGGGCGTCGTGGGCGCCACGGGAACTCTGGGCCAGGATCTGATCGGTGTTCTGGAAGAGGCGGCCCTTGGTTTGGCCGAACTTCGGGCGATTGCGGGTGAGCGCTCATTGGGTGAGCACGTCGAGTTCGCCGGAGAAAGCCTACCGGTGCAATCCGGAGAGTTTGACCTCGCGGGATTGGATGCGGTGATCCTCTGTACGCCCTCCTCGGTTTCCCTGGAACTGATTCGCCACGCGCTCCGAGTGGAGGTGCCGTGTATCGATTGCTCTGGGGCGTTGCTGTCATCGAGCGAAGTCCCCCTGGTGATGGCCGATCTGGGCGCCCACGACGGTGTCAGTTCGGCGCCGCTGATCGCTTCGCCCACTGGGGCGACGCTGGTCTGGGCTCCGGTGCTCTCGGCCCTCCAGCGGGAGGCGGGGCTAGTCCGGGTCGTCGGCACGGTGCTTCATTCGGCGAGTTCAGAGGGTCGCGCTGGAATCTCCGCGCTCTCGGAGCAGACCCTGGCGCTGGTCGGTCAGCAGGAAATTCTCGAGGCCGAGCCCATTGCCGGCCCGCTTGCTTTTTCCAGCGTGCCCCATGCCGGCGCAGACTCCGAAGAGAAAGACGGTGCCGCGCTGGCCGAGAGTCAGTTGCGAACTTCGCTGCATCGTCTGCTTGGGCGCGAGGTTGCGGTGTCGTCCAGCAGCGTTTACGTGCCGAGTTTTGCGGGCCAAGGCGGTGCGTTGTTTGTCGAAACCGATCGTCCGGTACTGCTTAGCCGGGTCGCCACTCTGCTCGCGGCATCGCCGGGCGTCGAAGTCATGGCCGAGGACGAGGGCATGAGCACGCGGGACGCGGTGGGTTGCGACACGATCCGGGTGGCGCGCTTGCGGGTGGACGCCAGCGCTTCAGGATCCGGCAGCAACCTGATGTTCTGGCTCGCCGCTGACCCAGTACGCTTGGCGGCGATCAACGCGCTCAAGCTGCTGCGCGCGCGATTTTCCCTGGGCTGAGGCGGGGCCCCGGCCATGCCCAACTATTGTCTGCTGGTGGAATACGCGGGAGACGCCTTCGCGGGCTGGCAGATTCAGGCGCCCGGAGCCCGCACGGTTCAGGGTTGTCTGGTGGACGCCGTTAAACAAATTACCGGGGAGCGTGTGGCGGTCACGGGCTCTGGGCGCACCGATGCCGGGGTACACGCCGAGGCCCAAGTGGCCAGTTTTTCATTGGATCGGCCTCTCGAACCCGAGAAGTTGCAGCGCGCGCTCAACGGGGTGCTGCCCCGGGAGATCGCCGTGCGGGCGGTGCGGACGGTGGCGGACGATTTCAACGCCCTGCGCGCGGCCCGGCGCAAGCGCTACCGCTACCGGATCTGGAACCATCCGGTGCGCTCGCCTCTGCGTGCTGGGCGCTTCGCGCATATTCCCCGGGCGCTGGATGTGGAGCGCATGGCCCGGGCGGCCGCGCACCTGGTGGGGGAGCACGATTTCAGTTCGTTCCAGGCGGCTGGGTCCGACGCGAAGACCACCGTGCGGCGACTTCATCGACTGGACGTGGAGGGAACTCCCGGGGGGGAGATCGAAATTCTCGCCGAGGGTTCGGGCTTTCTCCGCTACATGGTTCGCAATTTGGTGGGGACCCTGCTCGAGGTAGGGCAGGGACGCCGATCGGTGGCCTGGGTGGCGGATACGCTGGCCGCCCGGGATCGGACGCACGCCGGGCCCACGGCGCCTGCATTGGGGTTGGTCCTCGAGGCGGTGGACTACGGTGAGGCGCTCGGGGCCCAGCCCTGGGAATCTCGAACTTCTGATGGAAAAACGCAGGCTTCCGGAGATTCCGAGGCTTGACTGGGGCGAGCCGATCGCCTACCTAAAGGCCCGGCGCGAGGGTTGCGCTCAGCGGTCGTTTGGCGCTGGACGGCCGCCCGCAAGCATGGGTCGCCCTCAAGCAATGACTAGTGCAATGACTAGTGCAATGACTAAGCAATGACTGCAACGGATACGATCGCAGAGATCGGTAGAGACAGGGGAAGCGGTATGGGAGTGCAGGCGCATCGTGCGACCCGCAGCATCAAGGCCGACGATGTCGAGCGCAAGTGGTACGTGGTGGACGCCGAGGACGCGGTGCTGGGTCGTTTGGCGACCCGGGTGGCCACGATCCTTCGCGGCAAGCACCGACCGATCTTTACCCCTCACGTCGATACCGGGGAATACGTGATCGTGATCAACGCGGAGAAAGTGAAGCTGACGGGGCGAAAGCTCCAGCAAAAGATTTACCACCGCCACACTGGCTATCCGGGCGGCGTGCGTTCCATCACCGCGGATAAACTGCTGCAATCGAGCCACGCAGACCGCGTTGTCCAATCCGCCGTTCGAGGCATGCTGCCCAAGAACACCTTGGGGCGGCACATGTATTCCAAGCTCAAGGTCTATGCCGGTCCCGATCATCCCCACGCGGCTCAAATGCCGGAGGTTCTCGAAATTGTCTGAAGCCAGTTCGATCACAATCGCCACGGGCAAGCGCAAGAACGCTGTTGCCCGGGTGCGCCTCGCCCTCGGCTCGGGTGCCATCACGGTCAACGGGCGGGAGATGAACGAATATTTTCCCCGGGAAGCGCTGCAGATTTTGGTCCGCGGCCCTCTCGATGTGACGGGTTCCGAGGATCGCTACGACATCAAGGCCAGCATCCACGGGGGCGGAGTCGCCGGCCAAGCGGGCGCCCTGCGCCACGGCATCGCTCGGGCCCTGGAAAAGCTCGACGCCACCCAGCGCACCGTTCTTAAGCGCGCGGGTTACCTGACACGGGATCCCCGTCGCAAGGAGCGCAAGAAGTACGGGCAGAAGGGTGCTCGAGCCCGCTTCCAGTTCTCCAAGCGCTAGATCTCCAAGCGCTAACATGAACCACAAGAGATTCCTTAAAAGCCCAGTCTTCGGACTGGGCTTTTCTTGTTTGAAACATAAAGAGGAACGAATCCAAGTCTGGGTAGAGTCGGATTGGGGGTGTTTAGGGAGCCCACGAAGGCGCGGCGTCAATCGCGGGATTGTTCGTGAGTCTCGTCTGGTCCGTCCCGTTCGCGTTCATCAAGTAAATTTCGGAGTTGTCGTCGCCGTCCCTGTAGGATGAAAAGGCTATCTGGGTGCCGTCGGGGGACCATGATGGAAAGTAATCATTGGAGGTGTTGTTCGTGAGTCTTGTCTGGTCCGTCCCGTCCGCGTTCATCGAATAGATTTCGGCGTTCTCGTCTCTGAACGAATAGAAAGCAATCCGAGATCCATCAGGGGACCATGAGGGAGTCCAATCGCCCGCAGTGTTGTCCGTCAGCCTGGTCTGATTCGTCCCGTCTGTGTTCATCGTATAGATTTCTCCGTTGCCATCCCTGGTGGAGAAAAAGGCTATAAGGGCGCCACCGGGGGACCACTCAGGAGATTTGTCAGCCGCAGTGTTGTCCGTCAGCCTAGTCTGATTCGTCCCATCTGCGTTCATCGTATAGATTTCGAAGTTGCCGTCTCTGTAGGATTGAAAGGCAATTTTAGATCCATCGTGGGACCACGAAGGAGCGGAATTGTCCACACTCTCTGGCGTTTCGTTCGTCAGTCTCGTCTGATTCGTTCCATCTGCGTCCATCACCCAGATGGCTCTGCCGTTTTCCCTGTTGGACGAGAAGGCAATTTGAGATCCATCGGGGGACCATGCGTTCTGAACATCGTCCGCGGTATCTTTCGTGAGTCTCGCCAGATTTGTTTCATTCGCGCTCATCGAATAGATTTCGTCATTGCCGTCTCTGTCGGAGCGAAAGGCAATTGTTCCGGCGAAATCCACTGTCGGGTCGGGAAGAGCGGAAGAGCCAGAGCCGTTTTCCTCGCTGCACGAGAGTCCGATGAGAATGGCGATGAGCAGGAGAGCAGGTGCGAGAAGGAAAGTTTTGGGGCTCATTTGTTTTCCTTTAACTCCGCATTGGGGCGGCTCACCGCCACCCGGGATGATAACGCCGACTCAGGGTCGCCATGCCGGAGCGTAGGCATCCTGCGCTGGGTTGTTTGTGATGTTTGTCGGGCTGCTCCCGTCGGCGTTCATGATGTAGATCTGCCAAACGCCATCGCGGAAAGACTCGAAGGTGATTTGGCTGCCATCGGGGCTCCAAGCAGGCGCCTTATCGCTTGCGGGATTGTTCGTGAGATTTTTTTCGGGAGCGGTATAAGGGGGGCCCCCGTTGGTTTCTTTGACATAAATTTCTGATTTTGGCGGGTCTTGGGCGTTCGTCAACCCGATGGACTCGTAGGTTATCCGGGTGCCATCGGGGCTCCATGCGGCGCTTCGGTCATCGGCTCCTGGGTTGGTCGTAAAGTTTGTCAGATTGGTTCCGTCGGCATTCATGATATAAATTTCCCAGTCCCCACTGCGGTCGGACTCAAAGGCAATCTGGGTTCCGTTGGGGCTCCACGCCGGGGCCGCATCGCTTGCGGGATCATTTGAGAGGTTTGTCGGATTGGTCGGAGGGGCTGCGTCGACATCCCACAGATAGATTTCGTTATTCCTATCTCTGATCCTAAGCGATTGGAAGGCAATTCGAGCGCTGTCGGGGCTCCAAGCGGGGTCGAAATCTGTGCCAAGACGGTGGCTGTTTGGCCACTCGATCTCGCTCTGATTGGTTCCATCCGCATCCATCACCCAGAGGTGTCCATCACCGACGACGAATTCTTGAGGATCGGTGTCGAGGACAGGTTTTCTGTTGGAGAGAAAAGCAAACCGCAGGCCACCGGGTGACCACACGGGGGCGTAATCGTCAAAGTTGTCAAAGCCAATCCTCTCGTTCTCCGAGATTCTCGTGGCAGCGCTTCCATCGGCGTTCATCACATACACTCGGTAGTAGGGAGCTATTTCGTCGCCGAGGAGCCGGTTGGAAGAAAACGCAATCTGGCCGCCATTGGGGTCCCATGCAGCATCGATATCATTTTTGAGATTGTTGGTGAGGTTGGCCGCATTGCCGCCACCGGCGCTTGTCACGTAAATTTCACCGTTGGTGCCTTTATTGGTTTCAAAGGCGATCTGGGAAGCTGGGCGAAGGGAAGGATCGCTCGAACCGGAGTTCCCTTCGCCGCATGAGAACAAGAGCGCGAGAAGGAACATGAGAGAGAGCCCGGGAGCGATCCGGTGCAAAAT
>DUCH01000206.1 GCA_012959865.1 Myxococcales bacterium
ATCCACCGGAGTTGAGCCAGACCTTGCGCTCGAGGTTCGCGTGGATCTGGGCTTCCAGCCCCAGCTTTTCGAAGAGGGGTTCGAGGCCTTCGTGTCGATCGACTTGGGGCTTGGGCTCGGCGACGAATTCATCGATGAATTTCTTGAGGGTCTCAAAGGTTTCGGCCTGGTCGACGATGATTCGCTTCGTATCGGGACCGGCAGCGTCCCGGACGATTCGGAGCGGAAGATCGGGCTCGCAATGAAGGACACAGGGCGCGGTCTTCTCGGCATGGGCGATCTGGATCGCCTGCCAGACGGTGTTCAAGTACCGTATATCCGCCTCAAGGTCGGCTTCCCGTACCCCGTCCCCGGCAGTGCGAATGATGAACCCCAGGTTCTTGGGCCGCAATCGGTCGACGATTTCGCGCAGGCGCCTGCGCTCTTTGTCCGAATCGATCCGGCGCGAGACACCCACTCGAGGCGACCAGGGTGTGAGCACCAGGTGTCGGCCGGGAATCGAGATGTTGGAAGTAATCCGCGCACCCTTGGTCCCGATAGGGGCCTTGGCGATTTGAACGACGATCTCCTGGCCTTCGGAAAGAACAGTATCAATACGCGGGGGTGGGTTGTGGCGCCCCCGGCCCTTTCCGCGGCGCGGGCCGGAATCCTGCTCGCCGCCCGTGTTGTCGAAGTAGTCGCCCACGTAGAGGAAAGCGGCTTTTTCCAGGCCGATGTCGACAAATGCGGCTTGCATTCCGGGCAGGACCCGGCTGACGCGGCCCTTGACGACGTTGCCCACAACGCTTTTCCCACGCTCGCGCTCGATGTGCACTTCGGCGAACTGGGATTGTTCCATCAACGCGACCCGGGTTTCCCCCGAGTCGACGTTGACAACGATTTCATTCTCCATTGAGTCGGTTGCTCTCTAAGAGCAGCCAAATACGGGTCCCGCTCTGCCCCTTGGGCACGCGGGAAATCGCGCTCGGCTTCTCCGGCCAGGTTCTCTGGCGTTGGCGAGCGATCTCAAGACGCTTCGAAAATTGATCCGCGGCTCAGTGCGCGGGGGCGGGGTGAGTTTTGGGCCGAGGGCCGCTCGGAGAGCGGCGCTCGTGAACGATAAAATTTTCTAATGTCTCGAAATCGATAAACAAATTAATTGCTCGCACAGTAGTCTCTAAAGATATTTCCTGGTTTGAAACGGTTGAAACTGACTGTGATTTCCGCGAAATCCCAATTGGGCGACACCCCCGCCGCCGTTCTTTTCCCGGAATTGCCCCGGCCTCGGATTCTGCTGCGACCTTCGATACCCTCATGCACTTCATAGGTCGCATGGGGGTCGGGGCCGCGAACGTCCCTAGCCGGATTGGGCAGGGGCTCCGAGTTCGGTCCCGCGACTCGGAGGTTCGCTCGCCGGGCGGCGAGCGGACTTGAGGCGCGGGTTGGACGTTGGGTCAGTTCCCTCCGTGCATAAAGTGAGCAGACAACGATCATGGATCTACCGCGCCGCGTCAATACGGACCCTCGCCGGGCTCTGCCTTCAATTCATCGGCTCACCGAGGCGTTGCTCGAAAGAAATTCGGAAATTCCGCGCTGGGCGGCGTCTGAGGCGGCTCAGCGGGTTGTGACGGAGGCTCGGCGGGTCCTCGACGCCTCCGCCGGGGGCGAAGAGGCACGGCAAAATGACCCCGGGGGGAATCAAATTTGGCTCGATCAAGCCCTCCGGTTGGCCCAGCAGATCGCCCGGCCTCGGCCCCAAACGGTCATTAACGCCACCGGGGTCGTGCTCCATACGAATCTGGGGCGTGCCCCTATGGCGCCCGGGGCCGCCGAAGCCGCGGCCAGAGCGGCCGACAGTTACACGGATCTCGAACTCGACGTCGAGGACGGGCGGCGCGGTGACCGGTTGGCCGGGGCCGCCGAGCGGCTCCGGCTCTTGACCGGGGCCGAGGCCGCCTATGTATGCAATAACAACGCCGCCGCCTTGGTGTTGGCGCTCAACACGCTCGCCGAGGGTCGAGAGGTGGTGGTTTCCCGGGGTGAACTGGTCGAGATTGGAGGCTCGTTTCGCGTCCCCGAGATCATGGAGCGCGCGGGCGTCCAACTGGTCGAGGTGGGCTCGACGAATCGCACCCACCTTCGCGACTACGCCGACGCGATCGGGCCGCAGACCGCGATGCTTCTAAAAATTCATCGCAGCAATTTCGAAATCCGAGGCTTCGTGAAGGAAGTGGGATTGGCCGAACTCGTCGGGCTGGGTGCTACCCACGGGGTTCACGTGGTTGAGGATCTGGGAAGCGGGACTCTGGTCGATCTGGGTCGCCATGGGTTCCCCGCCGAGGCGTTCGTGCCCTCGAGGCTGGCCGAGGGGCCGGATCTCGTGTGCTTCTCCGGGGACAAGCTCCTGGGCGGACCCCAGGCGGGGATCGTGGTTGGCCGGGCCGCCCCGATCGCGGCCATGAGGAAAAACCCACTCGCTCGCGCCCTGCGTCTGGACAAGATGAGCCTGGCTGCCCTCGACTGGACTCTGACCGCCTACCTCGACGGGCGAGCCGAGCAGCAAGTGCCCGTCCTGAAGCAGGTTCTCTTGCCCCCAGAACTCCACGAAGCGCGAACCCGGGCGTTTGCCAAGCAGCTTCTCGAGGCCGCTCAGCCGCTCGGACCGACGGTGGAATTCGAGGTGGTTCGCGATCGAGTCCCCGTAGGTGGCGGCTCCCTGCCGGGGTTCGAACTTGAAAGCTGGGGATTGGCAATTCGCGGCCCAGGTGGGGCGGACGCGTTGGCGAGTCGTCTGCGCGGGAGCTTGCCTCCGATTCTTGCACGGGTCCGCGACGGAATGCTCTTGATCGACCTCCGTGCGGTGGATGAAAGTCAGACGCCTTCGCTGTTGAAGAGCCTGGCGGCTGCGCTCCATTGAAGGCCTTCGGCCGTTTCTGTAGTTTTAGACTGACATCGCGCTGTCAGCGCGAAGGATAACTTGGGTTGCACAAAGGGGGCGAATGGGTTGAGGAGAATGCAGCCCCAATATGCTTCGGAGAACGAGGCTGGCCATCTGCCACGACGCACGCCTCGCTTGATTGCTATCGGCGGAGGTAAGGGCGGCGTTGGCAAAACCTTCGTGGCGACGAATGTAGCCGTGAGCCTTGCCCGAATGGGACATCGGGTGGTGGCGATGGACGCCGACCTGGACGGTGCGAACCTTCACACCTGCCTGGGGGTCTCCAATCCCGAAGTCAGCCTTGCCGATTTTGTCGCGGGGCGCTTGAGTGAGCCCGAAAAACTTCTTATTCAGACCCGGGAATCCAACCTACTGCTCATTGCAGGCACCCATTCGAATCTCAATCAGCCCCAGCCCGACAAGGCTCGGCGGATTGAATTGTTGCGCGGACTGCGTCGTCTGGACGCGGACTATGTACTGATCGATTTGGGCGCCGGAAGCCAACCCCACGCGCTGGACTATTTTCTTGTGGCCGACGAGGGACTGCTCATCATGCGGCCCGAGCCGACCTCGGTGGAGAATGCATATTCGTTCCTGCGCGCGGCGTTTTATCGCCGGCTTCGCTTGGCTGCGCGGGGCTACGGTGTGCAGCAACTGGTTGATGAGGCCACCGACCAGCGCAACGAACGCGGCATTCGGACGCCCCACGATCTAATGCGCGAAATTGAGGCGCTCAATCCGGTGGAGGGCCGCCGCTTGATGCAGACCATGCGGGCCTTCCGTCCGCGGATCATCGTCAACGAAGCGCGTACGTCCGCGGATATCAAGCTCGGCTTCGCGGTGGCCAGCGTGTGCGAGAAGTTTTTCGGCTTCAAGGCGGATTACCTGGGTTACGTGAACTATCAGAACGAAGCGCGTGAGTCGGTCTCCGCCCGTCAGCCGTTATGCGACTACAAAGCGGACTCCGACGCTGCGGTTTATCTCGTACGAATCGCCGAGAAGCTGGCGGGTGTGCCCCTTGGCGGGAGGGCTGTTCGTTGATCGGCTTGGAAGAACTCGACTATTACGAAACGCTGGAGATTTCCCGGGACGCTTCCCTTGAGGATATCGATAAGGCACACGAGCTTCTGCGAGACACGTATGCGAGCGAATCACTTGCCCTCCATTCGCTGTTCAGCGAGGGCGATGCGTCGATCATGCGCGATCGAATCGATGAGGCCTACCGGGTGCTATCGAATTTTGAGTTGCGCCGGGAGTACGATGCGACTCACCGCAAGGCAAAGGAATTCGTTCCGGCGAGCGCAGAGGAGGCCGGTTTCGAAGGGGATGCTCGGGCACAGCCGATCGGGAGCCCGCTGTCTCTGGATAGCGAGATTGAGCAACCCGACGACGGAAAGTGGGATGGGTCTCTTCTACGTAGCGCGCGCATCCATGCGGGGATAGAACTCGAGCACATCGCAGAGATCACGAAGGTGGGCATACGGACTCTGCGGCTAATTGAAGAGGATGCTTACGAGGAGCTTCCGGCAACTGTTTACGTGCGCGGGTTCGTGACCGCTTATGTGCAAACCCTTGGAATTGATCCCGA
>DUCH01000207.1 GCA_012959865.1 Myxococcales bacterium
CCTGGCCGATGAAACTCGCGACGCCCTCGTTGAAATTGGGTTGGCTCTTCAGGAAAACAGTCGAGTGAACCAACTCGTGAAGGAGGGTTTCGATGAGCCGGCCTTCACCCATCGCCAGCATGGGGTCGCTGACTGGATCGTCGAAGAAACCAAGGGTCGAGTACGCTCTTACGGGAACCAGGCATACATCCATTCCCCGGCTGCGAAAGTCGTCCGCCGCGCTTTCCGCCATGGCCGTATCAAAAAATCCCTTGTAGGGAACAGCGCCCACCAGAGGGAAGCGGAAGGGTAGGGCTTCGATTTCCCCAGGCTCGGTGACGACCAAGGTGGTGATCACACGATCGCCTGGCCAGGGAAGGTAGCTTGTGTACTGTCCATCAACCTCCAGGCCGATCTGCCGGGCGAACGCGAGTGTCTGCACGACAACGCCCAGGTGATCCGCCAGCATGGAGGGCGTGTCGGGATCCTCAAGGACGCTTTGGATGTTCAGTCGACCCCACAAGACACGAGTCTGGCCGCGGGCGAGGTGGGTGTAGTAACAGCCGCTCGAAGCCTGCAGAGCCACGAGGAGCAAGATGCAGAATGCTGATTTTCGTTTGCCGGTCCGGGTTGATTCCCAGGAAGCGGCCGACCGGGTTGTGGCGGAAGTTTGGTCGTCGGGGGCCCTGGGGATAGAGGAGAGGACGGAACCCGGCTTCTTCGAGTTGGTCATCTACTTCAACCGCTCGGGCGAGTCCGCGATCCGCCAGGCCCTTGAGCGCTTAGCCGACACGGCCCTCGTCGTCGGAGAGAATGAGGGTCTTGGGGATCTGGATTGGAGCGAAGCTTGGAAAGAGGGACTTGAGGCCATAGAGATTTCTCCTCGGCTCGTGGTGCGCCCATCCTTCGTCGACCACCCACCGCGGCCGGGGCAGAGCGAGGTGATCGTGGATCCAGGTTGTGCCTTCGGGACCGGTGGGCACGAGTCCACGCGTCTGGCGCTGGAGTGGGTGGATTTGCTCATCGAAGCCGACTCGGGGCCGGTTCGAGTCCTCGATGTGGGCACCGGGTCGGGAATACTTGCGCTGGCGGCGCTCAAACTCGGGGCGCGCTCCGCCGTGGGCTTCGATCTCGACGGAGAGGCGATTCGCGAGGCGCGCAGGGTTGCTCGGGGCAATGGCATGGCAGATCGCCTGAATCTGTTTGCCGGCCCGATTGCGGCGCTGGCCGCGGGTACATTCGATCTGGTTCTCGTCAACCTTCTTCGGAGTGAGATGCTCGCGATTGCGGGGGAGATCGCCGGGACCCTTTCCTCGGGCTCAAACTTGGTGCTGTCGGGTCTGCTGGATGCGGACCGACCGCTGGTCCTGGAGGCGTTTGGCGAGTTTGGGCTGGAGGAGCGGTCCCAGCGCAGTTTGCACGATGCGTCGGGAGAAATCTGGATTTCGCCTCTTCTCGGGCTTCCAAGCTGACTCCCAACACGGCTCAGTTGTTCTCCTCCTTGATTCGATTTCGCCAATACACCAGTAATTCGAAGAGCGTTGTTTCAAGCGAACGTGAGGCCCTCCAGCCCGTAGCTTCACGAAGTCGTTTCGCGTTGCCGACCCGAGAGTCGGCGGGGCGCCAGCGATCGTCATCGCGCTCGATCTTCGGAGTCACCCCGGCGAGTTGCGCGAGCGCGTCGAGGAGGGCGCCGATTCGAGTACCCACACCGCTGGCGATATTGTAGGTACCGGCGGGGGTCTGGCGGTCGAGTAGCTTGAGGTAGGCCTCGATGACGTCGTCGACATGGAGGAAGTCGCGAACACTTTCGAGATTGCCCACTCGCATGAGGGGCGGGCTTCCCGCCTCGATTAGGGCGATCTGGCGTGCGAAATCAGGCGCCACGAAGAGGGGGGCCTGTCCGGGCCCGGTGTGGTTGAAGGCCCGAATCGTGACGACGTCGAGCCCTCGATCGGCCGCCTGCTGGCCCAAGCGCTCGGCGGCGGCCTTGGTTGTGGCGTAGCTGCCTTGAGGGTCAAGGGGGGCGTCCTCGGTCAATGCGGGGGCGTTGGGTTCGACCGCACGGTATTGCTCGCCCGATCCAACCAGCAGGAGCCGTGCCTTGGGGGCGTGGGCCTCCAGGGCGTCGATCACATTTTGGGTACCGTGAACGTTGACCCGTTGGGCAAGCCCGGGGTCCTTCGCGGCCGCCGGGACAAAGGCCACCGCAGCCAGATGGACGACGGCCTCGGGGCAGGAGCGCTCGACAAAGGCTCGAACCCTGGGTGAATCGCTGACATCGATGGAGTCGGCGTCGAAACCCGTGACCTGATGGCCTGCGGCCTCCAGCCGCGGGATGAGTCGGGTGCCCACGAAGCCACGGGAGCCGGTTACAAGAATCTTCATCGAACCGCAGCCTTCCACAGGAATCACCCCGGCGCAAACACCCGCTCGGAGCCAGGCTGCTAACCTTCGCTCCGAACGGGGGAATTATGATCATCGGTGTAAGTGGACGCAATGGGGCCGGGAAGGGCGCTGTCGTCGAGTTCTTGGCCGAGCGCAGCTTCTACGTCTTCTCTCTTTCCGACATTGTTCGCGAAGAGTTGAAGAGCCAGGGGGTCGAGGAGACCCGGGAACGAATGATTGAGGCCGGCCGAGGATTGCGGACTCGGGGGGGGGCCGGAGCCCTGGCGGAAGGTCTGATCCCCAGGCTGCTCCCCGATCGCAACTACGCCATTGATTCGATTCGTCACCCAGCTGAGGTGGAGGCGCTCCGGCGGTTTTCTCCTGAGTTCAGGCTCGTATGGGTGGAAGCCAACGAAGTTTGTCGGCTGGATCGGATTCGGGCGCGTGGTCGCTCGGGCGACCCGACCGAGATTGAGGAACTTCGGGCTCTCGAGGCGCGCGAACTCAGCAATTCCGACGTCGCGGGTCAGCAGTTGCTGGCGGTTCAGGAGATGGCCGACTTTATCGTCCGGAACGATGCGGGCTTTGAAGAATTGCACGCCGCCATTCGGGAGGTCTTCCGCGAAAGCCTTTTTTTTGAACGACCGACCTGGGACCAGTATTTCATGAGCATCGCCCAGGTCGTGGCTTCGAGGAGCAACTGCGTCAAACGCAAAGTCGCCGCTGTCGTGACCCGGGACCGTCGGATCGTTTCCACCGGCTACAACGGCACGCCGCGGGGCACCCGGAACTGCAACGAAGGGGGCTGCCCGCGCTGCAACGACCTTGCGCCCGGGGGCACCGGGCTGCTCGATTGCCTCTGCTCTCATGGCGAGGAAAACGCCATCACCCAAGCTTCCTACCATGGCGCCAGTCTTCAGAATGCGACGCTGTACACCACGTTTTCGCCCTGCCTGCAGTGCACGAAAATGATCATCAACTCCGGACTGAGCGAGGTGGTGTACAACGCCCAATACCCCCTGGGGGAACGGTCGCTGGAATTGCTCAAGGAAGCCGGGGTAAAGCTTCGCCAGGCGGGTCTCGGCGGCTGAAAGCCCAAGGGAGGGGCGATTGCCCTCAATCCTGACCGTCTCGTAGCCGTAACGGGGGACAGCGCAGGAGTTCGTTCCGGCGCTCTTCGGAGGCGATCGTGCGACCCAGGCCGGTGCAACTACTCGATTATCGCGACTTTCCCATCCTTTACGTCGACGATGAACCCGACAACCTACGCGTGTTTGAGTTGACCTTCAGGCATGAATTCTCGGTTCTGACCGCCACATCCGCCGAGGCCGGGATGGAAGTTCTGAACGAGAATCCGATCGCCGTGGTTCTGTCGGATCAGCGTATGCCCGGCGTGACTGGGGTGGAATTTTTGGCCCAGGTTCGCAACCTCGCCCCAGACACAATTCGAATTCTGGTCACCGCCTACGGCGACGTCGAAATCCTGGGGGACGCGATCAACAACGGCTGTATCTATCGGTACATCCCAAAGCCTTGGGAGCCCGAGGATATGCGTTTGACCCTGCGTCGGGCGATCGAGGCCTATGCGCTGGAGAGCGAGAGAACTGGGTTGCTGCAAGAACTCAGCACAATCAATCGACTGTCGAGGAATCTCCACCAGGAAATGGAATTCGAACGACTGGTGGAACTGCTGCTGCACTCTATGCATAAAGATCTGGGGTTCGACGGGGGAGCGTTGCTTCTCTTCGATGCCAGTGGGGAGAGACTTGGCTGGAAGGGACTCTTTCCGCGCGACTCCGAGGTTTCGGCTCGTTTGCAGGAGATCGAGTTCACCCGGCCTCAATCCAGCAACTTCATGGACCAAATTCTGCTGGGCCACTCGCAGCGACTTTCGCTGGCCGATTCGACCGATTACGAGGGCCCCGTGCGCAAATGGCTCACCGAGGTGTCGGCGGATGAGATTCTCGTTGTGCCTTTGACAGGAAAGAAGGGTGTGATCGGCGCGTTGACGGTGGATAACCGCTGCGGTAGCCGTCGCTTCGTACCGGAGGACTCGGGTCTGCTCGACGGACTTGCCACCCAGGCTGTGATCGCACTGGAAAACGCTCGTTTGGTCAAAGCATTG
>DUCH01000208.1 GCA_012959865.1 Myxococcales bacterium
ATGAGTCGCTGATGGCCCAGGCCCGGCGGGCCATCCTCGAAGACCGCTATGCTGATTTCGCCGGGGAGTTCGCCGAAGCCTACGGGCAGGCCGAAAAATCCCAATCGCCATCATCAAGCCGCTAAGCCAACACGCCAAGCCAACCCGCTAAGCCAACCCCCTGCCTGCTCACCGGGGATTGCCGAACAAGGCGGACCTAACGGTTCGCCTCAACGACCACCTTCCCCGTGACCTTCCGGTCGAGAAGCGCGCGCAGTGCCTGGGGCGCTTCTTCAAGGGAATAGCGCGCTGAAACGTAGGGGTTGAGCTTCCCTTCATCCGCCATCTTGATCAGGTCCTCTGAAATTCGGTCTCTCAGATCCGGCTGCTTTTGCACCATCGCCCCGTAAAAGACCCCGATCACCTGGCAACTCTTAAGCAGTGTGAGGTTAAGCGGGAGCAGCGGGATTCCCGCGGTGAAGCCGATGACGAGAAAACGGCCTTCCCATGCAATCGCTCGCAGGGCCGACTCGGCGAAATCGCCCCCGATGCAGTCATAGATAACATCGACGCCCTTGCCCCCGGTCAATTCCTTGGCCCGGGACTTCAGGTCCTCTTTCGAGTAATCGATCGTCTCATCCGCACCGCGGTCAAGACACACCGAAAGCTTCTCGGGACTCGACCCGGCGGCGATCACCTTCGCCCCCATCAACTTCCCGAGCTCGACGGCCGCTAGGCCGACATTCCCCGCCGCACCGAGCACAAGCAGCGTCTCGCCTGGCTGCAGATTCCCCCGATACTTGAGCCCGTAGTAGCCCGTTCCGTAGGCATAGAGAAGTCCTGTTGCTTCAGCGAAGCCCATGTTCTCCGAAAGCTTCCGGGTCGCACTCGCGCGCACGAGCACCTTTTCTTGAAAGCCTCCCACGAGCATCGTCGAGCCGATGACCCGGTCGCCCACCGCGAATCCTTCGGCGCCAGCGCCCACCTCGGCCACGACTCCCGCC
Source organism: Myxococcales bacterium (assembly GCA_012959865.1). Classification (GTDB taxonomy): domain Bacteria; phylum Myxococcota_A; class UBA9160; order UBA9160; family UBA4427; genus JAZXM01. The sequence goes on from DUCH01000208.1 coordinate 984, forward strand.
GCTTCGCCGCCGGGCACAAAGGGCAGCGGCGCCTTGAATTGGTATTTGTCCTCGATCATCAGCGCATCGGGAAAGGTCACCGTCGAAGCCCGGGAATCGATCACCAGCTCTCCTTCGCCCGCACGCGGTTCGTCGACTTCTTCCATCACGAGCTTCTCGGGCGGCCCGAATTCCTTGCAAACGATCGCTTTCACAGTGGTCTCCCTCGTTGAATGGCCAAGACTCTAGCGTCTGCCCTCTTCGGTGCGCCCTCGGCTCACAGGGGCAGCAGAGACGAATCCCAGGGGACCATTGTACACCCTTGGCCATACGGAGAGCCTTGAAACCAAGGCCACAACGCGGCGGCCACGAGCGGCGGCCACCACCAGAACCCGTATCCCTCTTTTCCAGAAGTGCGCGGTCTGGGCGGGCCCTTTGGTTGCCTCAACAAAGCCAAATGGAGCGGCATAGAGCGGCATCGGTGACGGCAGACGGCAGTAGACGGCACCCGTTTCACAGCCCCAGAAACGACCCTGAACACGGAACAAGGAGAACGGCATGCCCTTCGTCAAAGGCAACACCATCGGCGCAGAAACCCGCTTCAAAACCGGCCAGTTCGGCAACCCCGCAGGCAGACCCGCGGCGCCTAGTAGCTCGCCCCCACCCGAATGCCCCAGGTTCGAGGCGGTTGGTAGGCCACGGTGATGGGGCTTCCCAGGACCCCGGCGCCCACGGCACGCGTCGATCGGACGGCTTCATCGGTGACGTTCTCGACAAAGGTCTCGATGAAGAACCCGTCGTTTAGTGATTCCCAGCGCGCGCGAAGCTGAAGGCGGCCGAAGGCCGGCTCGCGACTGTCGGGGCTATTTGAGGCGTTGAAGTAGATGTAGTCGGAGATGGTGTATTGGATGCGCGGGATGACACTTCCCTTCGCACCCAGGTCCCAGCGGTACTCGGCGGCCAGGGTGGCGGTGTGCTTGGGGGCTCGGATCATCTGGTTGCCCGAGAAATCAGCGGCTTGCCCGGTCGCAAAGTCGAATCCTTGGTAGTCCAGGTATTTCGAGTTGAGATAGCCGTAGACCACGCTCAAGCTGAGATCGTCGATGGGTTCCCAGATTCCCTCGAACTCGATCCCGCGCACCTGCGCTCTCGACGCGTTCTGAATAAAGTCGGTGCTGTCGGCCCTGTCCAAAACTTGAAGGTTGTCGTACTGGTAGAGGAAGGCAGTGAGGTTGGCCTGGACGGTACTGTCGAGGAAGCGATTCTTGGAGCCGATCTCGTACGCCCAAATGCCTTCGGGAGAGGAAGAGTCGAATGCGTGAATCGACTCTGGATCATCGCAGTTGAGGTCGGTGGCGGACGCATCACCGTTGATATAGCCCGGCTTGTAGCCCCGTGAGACCGAGATGTAGGCCATGTGTTCATCGGACGGAAGAAATTCAAGTTTCAGATCTCCGGTGACAGCGCCCCAAGTCTCTTCTTTGTAGCGCGCCGGAGGCTCGGGGGTTTGGGTCCCCAGTCGAAAGCACGTGCCCGGAGGAGGGAAGAGTATACTATTCCCCGGAAACCTTGTTTCCTCCGAGCTCAGCAGGGTAGTGCCGATATAACGCGTCGCTCTGGACCGGTCATGGGAGTAGCGTAGACCGAAGCCGACTTTGAACATATCGTCGTAGAACTTTGTCCGCACGTGGGCATAACCCGCGAGCGAGAGCGTGTCATTCGAACCGCCGCTTCTTGCCCCGTGGAGTTGCCAGTCTCCGATGGCGCCCAAAAAGGATCCCATAGGGCACTGAAATAGGGTGCCCGGGGTTGCTCCGGGCTGGCAGATCATTCCTCCTTGACCCACGTAAATCGTCGAGAAGCCTCCCTCGCCGGGGAGGTCGATATTGATCTGGCCATCGGCATCCAGCATGAAGAAACCCAGCAGCCATTCCGTCGAGGTATCCCCCTCGCTCCGGAGGTGGGCCTCGATGACGCGGTCTCGGGTTGCTGCGGTTACGTTGGAAACAATCATGTCCTGCTCTGTAAGGTCCACGTCAAAGTTCTGGGCGCGAACTTCGTCGCGGTAGGATCCGAGAACGGTCAAGCTCATATCGCCGAGCCAGGGTGCATAAAAATCCCATTCGAGCGTGCCGTTCACATCCCAGGAATCGATATCCTGGAATTGGCGGGTGTCCCTCCGAATCTGCATCGGGTCGCTCGGATTCGGCTGCATCTGGGTCCCATCCGCCAGGGTCGAGTTGTAGGTGTCGAAATAGAGATCGAAGAAGGCCGTGGAGAGAACGCGCGTCCCCGGATACGATCCCTCGATTTTGCTCGCCCAACCCACGCCGCCCTGATGATTGTAGTTGCCGCGCATGGTGAGGCTGATTTCGTCTGTGACCTCGAAGAGCACTTGGGGGCGGATCCCCCAATTGTCTGCGTCGTCTGCGTCCTGGTCATTTCCCTCGTAAAAGAGATTGTCCTGGTAGCCATCGCGCTTATCGAAGTAGACGGCTGTTCGCATCGCCACACGACCTTCAAGGATCGGGAGATTGACGACGCCGCGACCGGACCAATGGTTGTAAGAGCCGTAGAGCAGGTCTCCGAAAACCTCCAACTCGTGTTCGGGCGCCCGGGTCGAAACGTTCATCGCGCCAGCTGTGGAAGTGCGCCCCCAAAGTGTGCCCTGGGGCCCACGGAGGACTTCGACCTGGGCAATGTCGTAAAACGTCAGCGCACTCGCTGCGGTTGGATTGTTCTGGTAGATGCCGTCGATGTGAAAGGTCGTCGAGGGGTCGGTGAAGCCCTCGTTTCCGATCCCGCGAATCGTGATACGCGCGATGCCGAAGTTCTCGCCGTATTGGAAGTTCGGGACCTGGGTGGCGAGGGACTCGACGTCGTAGATGCCGCGATCAAAGAGTTGCGCCCCGCTCAGCGCGGTGATCGCCGTGGGGGTTTCCTGGATATTCGTCGACCGCTTCTGGGCGGTCACCATGATTTCCTCGATCCCCCCGTGTTCGGGCTGCGGGGGTGTGCCGGCCGGGGTGCCTGCTTCGATGAGGTCCGGATCGGCTTCGGAGGAGGCATCCCAAACGCTCGCATCGGTCGTTGCCTCGACTTCTCCAGGCGCGTCCACATCTTCGGCGTTCCCCGCATGGTCGGGAGCGGATTCGGAGAGCGCAGTCCCGGGAAGAAGAAACACAAGAACGCTGACCAGGAGCTGGGCCATGACCTTGCGGGCAAACGGAGAAGAGTGGGCTCCGTATAGATCGATCATGGATGTGCTCACTGGGGCTACCTTGATTATTAAAGGTTGGGTGTCGTTGCGGTTTGAAAATGCCGCGCTTCTCAGGTCTCTGGAGGCTTTGCCATCGCCTCGAGCCAGGTGCGTACGATGGCGGCGACGCGATCGTCGAGGTCGTTGGCATCGGTGTCGATGCGCTTCGCGTACGGTTCGCGGAAAATGCGGTAGCCACGGAGCAGCGATGACAGCGCCACCTGAAGCGCCTCGAGATCGTGGGCACGATCGATGTCCCCGTC
>DUCH01000209.1 GCA_012959865.1 Myxococcales bacterium
CGCTGCTCTAGCACCGCTAGCTCGGCGCGAAAATTGCGCCGGGTGGCCCGCTCCAGGGTGCCGCTTCTGAGGACCGCACCGACCCATTCCCGCAGCCGGCGCTCGCCGTGAGCCTCGACCAGATAAGCGATGAACGCGTGGGACTGCGCGTAGGCAAGGCGTGCGGAATCGGGTCCCATCCGCGCGAAAGAAGGCATGCTGAGCTCGGCCAAGGAGTGGAGACTCCCCTCGGCAGCTGCATTCTGAAGGAATCGGGTCCGGCCCGGCGTCAAGCCTCCGGGGCCCTGGACTCCGGCCTCGAACCACTCGGCGATGCCTTCGTTAAACCAGGCGGGCAGAACCACCCCCCCCGCCTCGGCATCGAAGGCCGCGTGAATGTGCTCGTGATTGAGCACCCGGATGAGGGAGGCCGAGACACGTTCGTCCCCGCGTACATGCACCCTTCCCTGGTAGAAGCCCGCAGCCGGGAATTTGAGTAGACCCGCGAACTGGGCATCAAAGACCTCAGGGTCGTACACGATGACGGTGATGGGTCTTTCGGGACGCAGACCCAAAGCCTCGTCTGCCCGGCGGTAGGCGGCTTCGAGGGCCTCTAGAATATCTTGCTCGAACCGACGCGACCCGCGGAGACCAGCGCTCTGATCGATGTCCACATCTTGAAAGAGAACGAAATGCGAAGAATCACGCTTACTGAATTTCCCGTCGGCGCCGCGATCGATGGCCTCCAGAGGACCGACGCTAAGCAGCAGAAAGAGTCCCGCAATCGCCGCCGAACCCGACCCACACGGCCATCCGAGCGCTAATCGCGTGACTAGTACCAACCGCCGGAAAAGTATTTCGCGGCGCCCTTGGCAGCGGCCGTCACGAGCTTTTGCATCTGTTCGGCCTGGGCCTTGGCACGAGCCAGCACCCGGCGCTCCTCGGCGTATTGGGGACACTTATCGGCCCGCCGAGACTTGAGTCGCTCAACGTGCTGCTGGGTCGACTTTTCCCACAGAGCGTTGTCGCGCTCTTGGGCCATCTTGAGGACCTTGCCCTCGAAGTGATCGATCTGGTGGGTCAGACGATTGCAGGTCTGTCGCTTGCTCATCTGTTTTTCGCCGTCGGCACTCGCCAGCACCGGCGCCAGGAGGAGCGCCTGCGCGACCAGAGCAGCGACGAGTCTTGTGGGGCGAATCGATACCATTGCTCTCTTTGCTCTCTTCAACTCTCTACACGCTCGTTGCTCGGGTTGATATTTTTGACCCGATCGGACTCACGGACACGTCCATCCGGCCCCCTTACGCCCAAGCCAGAACCTGAGGATCGTATCGGCCATCCACGCCTAGGAGTAAAGCGCAGCCCCTATCCGAACGCGCCGGGGGCGCCAGAGTACCGCAGCGCTCGCCGCCAATCCCCCTTGGCCCGAATAGAGTGGGGACGTCAAACCGCCTTAAGGGTCGTATAGGCGTACACAAGGGATTCCCCGTGGGGATTGTAAAAACGCACCTCGACGAAGGTCATTTTCCCGCTGCGAACCACAACCCGTCCCTCGAGTTCGAAGCGCGGACCCCGCACCGGGGCATAATAATCGACCCGCATGTTCACTGTGGCCAGCCACGGGTGCCCGGGCGTCGGCTCCCGGCCCGCCCAATAGGTGTGCAAGGCCAGCAGGTCGACATAGGTCGGCGTAAAGCCACCGAAGAGTTCTCCCTTGGGATTGCGCAGGTGGTCGGGCAAGTGAACACCCACCCGCAGCAATCCGTCATCGCGCTGGATCACCTCCCAGTCGTAGGCCTCCAGGAGGTCGCCCGCATTGTGACCTCGGCCCATGAGTTTGCCCGCAGCGGGTTTGGCCCAAACGACCGGCGGTGAGTCCGAAGCGCCGGGGTCGGTTCCCTTCATGACCTAGATCCTTTCTCTCAGGGCTTCGGCCTGTCGATGAGCCAGCGCCATCGCGGTGAGCATCGGATTCACCGACGGGCAGCGCGGAAAAATTCCGGTGTCGGCGATATAAAGATTGTCGAAGTCGTGGCAACGCCCATCCTCATCGACCACACCTTGAGCGGGATCACCGTGCATCCGCGTGGTGCAGAAAACGTGAGAACTCGCTGTCACGAGATCGCCGGGGCGGATCGGATGATCGCGCAGAACCTCGGCCTCTTCGGCGGAATGCAATTCGTCCGGCAAGCCATGAACCCCCGGCATGATTTTCTCAGCTCCGGCTGCAAAAAATATTTCGGCGAGCACATGAATCGAGCGCAGCATGATCTTCATATCCTCGGGGTGGAGTTGCCAACGAATCGCGGGGTTCATGGAACGAAAGCGCGACCTCACCGAGCCCGTCGAGCGATGGGTACTCGCAATGGCATCCCAAACCGCGGTTCGCGGAAGTTCGGAGAAGCGTTTCACCAACTCGGCGCCGATCCCCGGCATGCGCACGGCCAGTGCCGCCGGAGCGGACCACATGGTTTCGAGTTTGAAACCCTCCTCGAGGAAAGCCAGCGATTGGTAGCTCTGGGTGCCGCCAAAAATTGGGCTGAGATCCTGGGGAAAAACACCGGCCACCGCAGAACCCGGATGAAATTGGAGGTTCTGGCCCACCTGGCCCGACTCATTGGCGAGATCCCCGCTCTTCTGCAACAGCACGGGGGTCGCCATACACCCGGCGGCCAGAACGACCCAGCGCGCACGAATCTTGAAAGCATGGAGGGTCCGGCCGGTAAAGGGCTCCACCACTTGCCCCTGCACACCCAGCGCCCGGCGCCCTTCTCGAAGAACACCCTGAACCTGCAGCGATGTCAGAACCCGAGCACCGAGTTTGATCGCCTCGGGGATATAGCTGATATCCATGCTCTGTTTGGCTCGGGCGCGACAACCCGTATAGCACTCGCCCGAGCCCCGGCAGCCTCGAACGTTACGGTCTACCGGTTCGCTGGGGATCCCCAGAGCGTCGCACCCCGTACGGAAGAGCAAATTCCGGGGGCCCTGCACTTCGTCGGGTGTCGGCGCGATCCCGAGAAACTCGCTGACCGCATCAAAGTGAGGGTCAAGGTCTTCGCGGGTCGTGCGATCAAGGTCAAAACGCGTGCACCATTGATCGAAAATGAACGCCGGCGGCCGCACGCACATGGCCGAATTGATGAGCGAGCCTCCACCCAGACAAATGGCCTGAAGGATGGGCATGAACGTGCCCGTAGTACTGCGCAGTCCGCCCTCGCGCATGGTTCGCGCCATGGAGATGTTGCCGTCGGCCCGAAACTCCTGAGGGGTGAAGGGCGGACCTTCTTCCACCAAGATCACCCGATGCCCCGCCTTGGCGAGTTCGTAAGTGACCACCGATCCGGCAGGCCCCGAGCCCACCACCACCACATCGGCTTCTTCGTTGAAGTCGCGGCCATCGCGGGCATAGTCGGAAAAAACTCGAACCTCTCCCGTCCCGGGGCCATCCGGGCTCATGAAGGCTCCTGGTCAACACCCGGAACCAGCGGTGGGGACATCGGAAAGGACGACCGAGACAAAGAAGAATCGGGAAGCGCATCGCGTCCCTGCCCAATGGGCGGATAAAGGAAATCGGCCTCGACCCGGGGCGATTCGATCTTCCACGGCGCGAGGCCAAGAGCGCTCAGCGATTGGGGGTGGCCGACGTAACCGAGAATCAGCACGGCTTTCAGAGCCGTCAAGCACATGCGGCGTAAGTAGAGGCCACTCGACTCCCAATTTCTCAGTACCGCCAAACGCTGGTGGGGCGACAACCCGGAAAATCGCTTAAAGCCGCCCCGATCCGGAGCCGGCCAGATCAGGGTCCCCTGCTCGAAGAGGATAAAGAGGGCGCGAACGAGATTCCGCTGACGAACCGGCAACGCCTGAAGGTACCGATCAGCGTAGCCCGGCAGGTCGGCTTCACCGCCCGAAAGGGCAAGGCCATCGGTTGCCGGGAAAAGCACCTCGGCGGCCGCAACCAAGAACGCTTCCTCCCGGCGCGCCAAAATTTCGAATCGCCGAACCGTCTTGGGGTACCCGGCCAGGCCGCGACGGAGGATCAGAACTCCAAGTGCAATGAACGCCAGTACCAAGCTCACGTCGAGGCCATCCCTGCCGCTCAACCCTCGTATTCCGGTTCTTCCCACCACGGAAAGAAGTCCGGCATGTCCTTGGAAACCTTCATGCTGAATTGGGCGGGACGCTTCTCCAGAAAACTCTCCACGCCCTCGCGGGCATCGGCTCGGCTCCCCATGAAGTCGATGACTTGCGAGTCGACGCGATGGGCCTCCATGGGATGCTGGGCCCCGAGCATCTTCCAGAGCATCTGCCGCGAGAGGGCCACCGAAACCGCGCTGGTATTCGAGGCGATTTCGCCGGCAAGTTCCTGGGCTCGGCCGAGGAGATCATCGGGTGGCAATACCTCCGAGACCAGGCCAGCCGCCAACGCCTCCTCGGCGCCGAAAACCCGGCCCGTGGCCACCCACTCCATGGCCTTGCTGATCCCCACCACCCGGGGCAGAAACCAACTGCTCGCCGCTTCCGGGGCAAGCCCTCGGCGCGCGAACACGAATCCGAAGCGGGCATTTTCACTCGCGAGCCGTATATCCATGGGCAGGGTTTGGGTCACTCCTACCCCGACGGCGGCACCGTTGACCGCAGCGATAATCGGTTTTTTGCATTCGTAGATCCGCAGGGTCAGGAGTCCTCCCCCATCTCGGGGCGCAACCCGCTTTCCGCCAGCCGCGACTTTCCCCGCGGCGCCGGTGTCGAAGGTTTCTCCGCCCGATGAGAGATCTGCCCCCGCGCAAAAACCGCGTCCAGCCCCGGTCACGATCACGACTCTGACCTCGTCGTCGGCATCGACGCGATCCAAGAGATCCATCCACTCGGTCATCATGCCCACGGTGAACGCATTCAACTTTTCCGGACGATTCAGGGTCACCGTCATCACGCCGGCACTCAGATCGGTCAGTAGCGTCTCGTAAATCATAGGCTTCTCAAATTCCCCACCGGTGACGGTTTATTTTGACTCCGGCGAGCTTAGCCCTCATCACGCACCGGTAAAACGGGCGTGATAGGCTCTCGGATCTGCGGGGCTGCGGATTTCGAATGAGAGAAACTCCATGCTAATCGGCGTCTTTGGCGACACACACAACAACTTGCCCAGTATCGAGCGGATCGTCGAAATTTTCGAGCGACGGCGAGTGGATCGCGTGGTACATACCGGCGATATCACCCAGCCCAAGGTTCTCGATGCGCTCTCGGCCTTGACCATGCCCCTCCACTGCGTCTACGGGAACAATGACCAGGGGGAGCGACCGGGCCTGGAGCGCTCGGCCCGTCGGCATGGAATTCAACTGGTCGATGGCCCCCTCGAAGTGACTTGGGCGCGGCAACCCATCCTCATCGCCCACGATCCACTGGACCTCGAACCCCTCCTGGCCCCCCACCACGTTCTTGGTCTCCATGGACACACCCACCTCTACCGCCACGAAGAAATCAACGGCACTCTGGTCTTCTGCCCCGGAGAGTGCGCGGGCATGCTTCAGGGCCAGAACCGGGTCGGACTCGTCGACCTCATCGACCTCCACTGCGAGATCGAATATTTCTAGCCAACCCTTCGTCCGGGTATCTGGGCGTAAGAATCGCATAGCGAAGGAAATCCTGACATGAGTTGGCAAGACGAAGTCGACGGAATCGAGGAACGCCGCAAGCTCGCTCTAAAGCTCGGGGGCGACGACGCGGTGGACCGCCAACACGCGCGCGGGCGGCTCACCATCCGCGAGCGCATCGATGCTCTAGCCGACCCGGAGAGTTTTCGGGAAGAAGGTCCGCTGGCGGGCTACGGCGAACTCGACGATCAGGGCAGACTCAAGGAATTTACCCCGGGCAACTACGTACTCGGTGTCGCTCGCATGAACGGAAGCCCCTTCGTCGTCGGGGGCGAGGACTTCACCCAACGCGGCGGATCTCCCACTCCTTCGGGTCTGCGCAAGAGCGTTTACGCCGAGGAAGTCGCGCTCCGCTACCGCCTGCCCTTGGTCCGTTTCCTCGAGGGTGGCGGCGGAAGTGTCACGGGAACGGCGGGCAAGGGGTCGGCGGCGCCCCGGCCCATGGGCGATCCCGTCTACGCGACTTCCCGATTCAAATCCATGGCCGATATCCTTTTGACCGCCCCGGTGGTGAGCGCCGCGGTGGGAGCGGTGGCCGGGTTGCCTGCGGCGCGACTGGCGGCGTCGCATTTCACCGTCATGACGCGCGACACCTCCCAAGTCCTGGTGGCCGGTCCAGCCGTCGTCGAGCGGGCGCTGGGCGAGAGCCTGACCAAGGAACAACTCGGCGGAGCCAAGATCCACCTGCGAAGCGGTCTGGTGGACAACGTGGCCGACGACGAGCCGGGCGTGATGGACCAAATCCGACGTTTCCTCTCCTACATGCCCCGAAATATTTCAGAAATGCCGTCACGCTCCGACCCGAGTCTCGACGATCCCCAACGCGAGGACGCGTCCCTGCTCGAAGCCATTCCCAAGGAGCGCCGCAAGATCTACAAGATGCGCAGGATCATCGAGAGCGTGGTGGATCGAGATTCCTTTTTCGAGATGACCGCGCTCTACGGACGATCGCAAATCACTGGGCTGGCTCGACTCGGGGGCTGGCCCGTGGGCATTTGGGCCAATGACCCCCGCTTCTATGGCGGAGCCATGACGGCCCACGGCGCCCAAAAGGTGCGCCGCTTCATCGAACTCTGTGATCGCTTTCATCTTCCCATGGTGGCCCTGGTGGACGAGCCGGGATTCATGATCGGGTCGGAGTCGGAGAAAGCCGCCACCATCCGTTACGGGGTGGATGCCATCTGCGCGACCGTGCGCTCCAAGGTGCCTTGGGTCTCGGTGATCGTTCGAAAGACCTACGGCGTCGCGGCGGCGGCGCATTTCGGCCCGAGTGGGGAGATCTACGCTTGGCCTTCCGCCGAGGGCGGCGCCCTGCCCATCGAGGGCGGCGTGGCAGTGGCCTTTCGGCGCGAGATCGAGGCCGCCCCCGACCCCGACGCCCGACGCCGGGAACTCGAAGCCCAATTCCTGGGCCGTCAAAATCCCTTCGCCCGGGCCGAAGCGTTCGGGGTTCACAACCTCATCGACCCTCGCCAAACGCGCCCAACCCTCTGCCGATGGATTGAACTCGCCCGGCCGGTGCTCGAGGAGAGAGTCCTCGGCACTCGACTGCCCTCGGAGTTCTGAACCCAGACCCGCATCGCGCGGAGCCCTCAAAAAATCCCGAGGAAGCGCTTGCGTTCAAGCCGCTCCCGACAAGCGTCATACTGCTTTTGGTAGCGCGCCGCCCGAACGGAAACCTTGCGCGCGACTTGAACCAGCCAGCCCTTGGCAATGTGGGTGCCCCGGCTGTAGCCCCCGATCCCCTCGTGATAGGCCAGATAAAGCGCAGCCGCATCATTCTTCGCGATCCCCGCACGCCCGTGGGCGCGATCTCCATACCAACCGATAAAATCAACCACGTCGCCGAAATCATCCCGTGCTGCCGCGCGGCGTCCTACGCTCGCGCGATATTCCTGCCAGGTGCCATCGAGAATCTGCCCATAGCCGTATGCACTCGAAGGCCGCGCGCCCGGAAAAATCCCGAGGAAACGCTTGCGGGGCGGGCGAGCCCGCGCGACAAAACGCGACTCCTGGTAAACGATCGCGAGTTGCACGGGTTCGGGCACACCCCACTGGGCGCGGGATTCTTGGGCCGCCCTGAACCAGCCCCGCTTCTCCTTGAAAATCGAGCAGAGGTCGTCAGGATTCGAAGGGGGAGTCGTCGCACATGCGAGACCCAAACCGCAGGCCGTCAAGAGGGCGGCTCCTGCGATCAAGAACGATCGCCGGGTTCGGTTCGCCCGGGCGCTCACCCGCCGGGCGCTCCCGGCGGCGGCGCCAGACGTCCGATCCGCTCGCCCTGACGCAGGACCGTTCCCAGCGGACGCACATCCAATTCCAGCGCGTCGGCGGCCCCGATCAGCACCAGCGTCGAACCGAATTCGAAATGGCCCCACTCGGCGCCACGTTCGAGGGAAACGCCAGGGCTGGGATAGTCGCGCCGGGTCGGGGATGCCCCGCGCCGGTGACTGGTGAGATCGTCGAAGGTCAGCCGAATCTTGCCCACGAGCGTTGCCCCCACGGCGACCATGCAGAGCTCGGGCCGCGCGCCGGGGGCCCGCCCGGGCAGCTCGACCTGAGCGCAGATCCGTTCATTGCGGGCAAAAAGGCGATCCACGCCATGGAGTCCCAGAGCGTTGACGGGCCACAGCGCTCCGGGCACATGCACCGCCCGCCGGACGAATCCGTCGCAGGGCGCATGAAACCGATGGTAGTCGCGCGGCGCCAAGTAGAAGGTGGCGTAGTGGCCGCCCTCCATGGCGCACGCCAGATCGTCATCCTGAATGAGTTCGGCCAGGCGGTATTCGCGCCCCTTCACCTGCAGCAGAGTCCCCCCCTGAATCCGGCCCGCCTGCCCCCAGGCCCCGTCGCAGGGCGCCACTAGCGCATCCGCTCGAGCGTCTACGGGCCGGGCCCCGTCGACCAGGGCGCGGGTAAAAAATGCCTGAAGCGACGGGTAGTCGATCAGCGGATCGCGGACCTCGTCAAAGTTCACCCCCACTATGCGCCCGAAAGCGCGGTACACACTCGGGCGCAGGAAGCCGGGCAAATTCAGGGAAGCAAGTCGGCCCGCTCCATGAGAGACCAGACTCTTGGGCAACCCGTGAATCAAGGGCATCCACCGACTCCTCTGCGAATTGCTCAATCTCTGTCCTCACTGCCGGCGGCTGGCCAAAAATCTTCAGGACCAAATTACCCTTCCGTCCGCCGTAGAGCCATCCCGAACAAAACAATCGGCGCCCATGCGTGACCCCGGGCGCTGGATTATGGTTCCGCGGCTCCGCACCCCGATGTTATAGATCCGGGATACTGGCCCCTTCGCCCCATGCAGAGACAAATCGAAAATGTTCTCGCCGGGCTTCTGGCGCGCTGGGTGGATTTCATTCGCCGGCGGGCCCAGCGAGTTGTTCTCCTCGTCGCCGCCCTGACCGTCGGCCTCGGGGTCTACACCCTCCTGAATCTCGGCTTCAACTCGGACAATGTCAGTCTGGTTCCCACGGATTTGCCTTCCCGCCGAGCCCATGAGGCTTTCATAGAGAAATTTCCCAATCTCGAAGAAGCCATCTTTGTCGTGGTAGACGCCGAGACTCCCGAACTTGCCCGGGATGCGGCCATCCGACTCACCACACGGCTGCAAACCGAGACTCACGTTATCACCGAAGCCTATTTGCCCGGCGGGGGCGAGTTCTTCGAGACCCATGGGCTGCTCTATCGGAGCGTCGATGAACTCGACGATTTTGCCGACCAGATGGCGCGAATCCAGCCCCTGCTCACGCAACTCGAACAGGATCCGAGCATCGCCAACCTTTCGCGCATCGTCCGGGAAGGGCTCGACAACGTCCGGGGCGAAGAGGCGAATCGGGACTGGGCCCAGGTTCTCGACCGACTCAGCGACGCCACGGTTTCGGCCTGGGAAGAACATCCCGTGGCGATCTCGTGGGAAGAATTGCTTCTGCGTGACTCGTCCCTGGATATCTCCCATCGTCGCGTCGTTGTCGTCCACCCCATTCTCGACTACGCGGACATTCTCACCGGTCGCCGACCCATGGCGGCGATCCGCGCCGCCACCGAGGAATTGGGGCTTGTCCCCGAACGCGGCGTACGCGTCCGGATCACCGGAAATCCGGCGCTCAACTACGATGAAATGATTGGAATCGCCTGGGATGTCGGAGTCGCTGGCGTGTTCTGTTTCATCCTTGTGGCCCTGGTCCTCTACCGGGCTCTGCGGTCGGTGAAGATCGTCGCTGCGACCCTGCTCACCCTTCTTGTGGGTCTGATCTGGACTGCCGCGTTCACGGCCGCTGCCATCGGCACCCTCAACCCCCTCTCGATCACCTTCGCGATCCTCTTTATTGGCTTGGGGGCGGATTTTGGGATTCATCTCGGCACCGGCTACGCGGATCGACTCCGTTCGGGGGACGACCACGCCGTCGCCCTCGCCGCGTCTGCGAGCCGGGTGGGAACCGCCCTAGTGTTCTGCACTCTGACTACAGCCATTGGTTTCTTCGTCTTCGTCCCGACGGACTATCGCGGAGTCGCCGAACTCGGGCTGATCGCGGGTACGGGCATGTTCATCATCCTCGCCCTCACCCTGACTTTCTTTCCAGCCCTGCTCAGCCACGGCCTTCGTATCGACCCCGCTGCGGACCTTCCCGCTCCGGTCCACTTCCGGACCCTTTTCTGGCAGCGCATTGGCGAGTACCCCAAAGCCATACGGCGAACAGCCCTGGTCCTCGGAGCAGTCGCCCTGGCAGCGCTTCCGGGCCTGCGCTTCGACGCCAACGTCATTGAGATGCGCGACCCCAAGACCGAGTCCGTGGTGGCCTTCAAGGATCTTTTGGAAAATCCAACCACTTCGCCCTGGTATCTCAACGTTCTGGTTCCAGACCTCTCCAGCGCAACGCTTCTCGCCACCAAGCTCCGAGCGCTGTCTGAAGTCGACCAGGTCACCACCCTGGCCTCTTTCATACCCAAAGATCAAGAAGAAAAGATCGAGATCCTTCAGGACGTGACCTTCCTCTTCGAACAGCCGACCAGTCCTGCCTACAATCAAGCACCGCCGCCCGTCGAGGAGCAGGTCCGCGCCCTGCAGGACCTCCACGACTCCCTCGAAGATCCGATTCGAATCGGCGGGGATGCACCTCTAACCCAGAGCATGATCCGACTTCGCGAACACCTCGCGCGCTTCCTCGCCCGGGCCCAACTGGAAAATAGATCCGCCGAGGCTCTGGCCGATCTTGAATCGGTTTTGCTCGCCCCCTTTCCCGATCACCTCGCCCGAATGCGCGCTGCCCTGGAAACCGAATCGATCACCCTCGAAGACATTCCCGCGCGGCTGAAAGAACGAATGCTGGCCGAAGACGGCACGGCGCGGCTTCAGGTCTATCCCTCCAGCGAATTGGGCGACGGCGATGCCATGCGGCGCTTCGTCGCCGCCGTCCAGAATACGGCGCCCAATACCGCAGGGGTTCCCCTCAACCTGGTGGAATTTGGCGATGTGATCAGCGCTTCCTTTAGCCAGGCGCTGCTGTCGGCCCTGGTGGTCATTTCCATGCTGCTCTTTGGCCTCTGGGGCCGAGCCTCCGACGTGTTGATCGTATTGGTTCCCCTTTGCCTCGGGGCGTTGCTCACCGCGGCCACGGCAGCGTTTCTCGACATTCGCTTTGACTTCACCAACGTGGTGGTGATTCCCCTGGTCTTCGGCGTCGGGGTCGACAGTGCGATTCACTTGGTGCAGCGCGCGCGCGAAAGCCGCGATTCAGCCGATCCGATTCTGGGCACGGCAACCGCCCGCGCGGTCTTCTACAGCGCGGTCACCACGGGCGTGAGCTTCGGCAGCCTTTCCCTGGCGAACCACAACGGACTGAGCGGGCTGGGGACCATGCTCTGCTTCGGTCTCATTTACACCGTGGTCTCGGTGCTCATCCTTCTACCGGCTCTTCTCGAACTGCGACCGACCTCGAACTGAAGCCTCTCCGCTCAGGACTCCGAGGCTTCAACGCTCTTCTTGACCGAGAGCCTCACCTTGTCGGGCTCCACCGATAGGGCATGAATTCCCTCCGGGCTTTGGATCTGATCGAGTCCAAGGGTGAAGGTGCGTCGACCCAGTTGAACGAGAAGCGCATCGACTCGAACGAAGAGATCGTCGGACCCCGCCATATAGAGATCACGTCGGGGGCCTTCCAGGCGAATCGCCACATCCGCAGGTTCCACGGAAACCAATTCAAAGCCCTCGGGAAGGTTCTCCACCCTCACAGAAACCCGTCGTTCTATGGTCTCTACGGCGCCCCCCGGAACAGCCACGTACCAGATACTGCTCGCCAGACCGAGAGCGACCACGCCCTCACGCCAGCCCCTGCGCAGCCTCCCGAACAGGTCTTCCATGCCGGTCGGCCCGGAGGGCCGAGTGGAGCGCCCGATAAAACGCTGGAGCGCAAGGGCCAGTTCCTCCGGACTGGAGACCCCATGGATCTCACCCCCTTGGGCAATGGACACTTCACCCCGTTCCTCGGACACCACCAAGCACATGGCGTCGCAACGCTCCGCCAAGCCCAGAGCCGCCGCATGGCGTGTGCCACCCGCCCCCAGTCGGTCCCAATCGGTGGACAGCGGCAGATGGACACCGAAGCGCGAAACGCGGTTGCTGTGGACCAGGACACCGCCGTCATGTCCCGGCGTCTGGGGATCGAACAAGCTCAAGATCAACTGCTCGGACAACCTCCCGTCCAGATGAACGCCCCCGTTCAGATGACGATCCAGGGGCTCGCGACCGGGCAGGATCACCAAAGCCCCCACCTTCCCCTGGGCCAGGTGAAAGAGCGAACGCACCAACGCACGTTCCACATCCGGAGGCGGATGCGGTGCACCCCGCCTCAGCCCCCAGACCGCGATGGCCTCGAAGAGCCGGCGCAAATCCTCTTGGAAAACGACCACCAACATCACCGCCAGAACGGCGAAGAAACCCTGGAGCAGGCTGGTGGTCAGCTGCAGATCGAGTCCGCGTGCCAAGCCAAAGAGTACCCCCAAGGCCGCGAGCCCCATCAGGGCGAGCCGCGCCTGGGAGGTGCGAAACCAAGCGATGACAAACCAGATCAGACTTGCAACGATCAGAATGTCGATCAGATCAGTGAGCCGCAACTCGGCAAGCAAGAGCAAAATTCTCTTTCGCCTCCTTGGCTTCGCGATGGGAACGGCCCGGATCCCCGGGCGGCCCACGCCTGCAGCGTATCGCAGCCTCGCCAAGCGACAAAGAGCCCCCGGCTTCAAGCGACTCTCCTCGAAGAGCCGCCCGCGAACCCGATGTTCCCACGCGAATGGGATTCTCCGGGCATACGCCACGGATTCCCGACTTTCCAAGGGTCCCGGCGCCGAGCCTTTGAGGCCTAGCACCCCGACCCAAATTCACCGACACTCCCCCGATGCGATTTCTTCACACAATGGTCCGGGTCTCCGACCTCGACGCGTCATTGGATTTCTACTGCAAAACCCTCGGCCTGGAGGAAGTTCGCCGCATCGATGTCGAAGCCGGACGCTTCACCCTCGTCTTCCTTGGCGCGCCCGAAAATCCCGATGCCCAGGTGGAACTCACTTGGAACTGGGATCCGGAACCCTATAGCGGGGGCCGCAATTTCGGTCACCTCGCCTATGAGGTCGAAAATATTTTCGAGAGTTGTCAGCGCTTGATGGACGCTGGAGTCGCCATCAACCGACCGCCTCGCGATGGCCACATGGCCTTCGTTCGCTCTCCCGATGGCATCTCGATCGAGTTGCTTCAAAAGGGCGGGCGTCTGGAGCCGGAAGAGCCCTGGGCCTCGATGGAGAACTCCGGCGAGTGGTAGGCTCCAGCGCCACGTTGCAAACCAATCCGGAGGAAGACCTTGCCCCAGCTTGAATTCGAACGCGACGAATTATTCCGCGAAGACGACTACGCGAGTCCCCAATTGGAATCCGGCCGGCGACTTCACGGCGGGATGGACGACGAGGGGCGCTACATCTCCCCCCGCATGCGGGTTCGGGCTCCGGCCATCGCGGCATGGACAGAGGCTCTCCGCGCTCGGGGCGGCGACTTGATGGACACGGATTCATCCCTGCTCGCCGGCATTCGCTACCCCAGCGACCCGCAAGTCAAGCTGCTCCTCCAAGAGGGACTGGGCCGAAGCTTCTGGAACAACCTGACGATCATCGGCCACATCGAGGCCCGCGGGCGGGTTCTCGCTGAACTGGAGTTTCCCGACTTTCAACACGCGGCCCACGAAGATGTGACCGCCATGGCGGTGGGCCATCTCCACAAGGGCCTGCTGGAAGCCCACGGCCTCGACGAGGGCGGCGAACCCGACAAGGGAATCGGAGGTCACGATGCCATGTGGTTCGCCCTGCGCGACCTTGCGTTCGGCGAGGTCGACTACCCCGAACCCATCGTGCCCGAAAACATCGCGCGTCCAGAAGCCGATGATCCTCCGGCGCCCCCCATCGAGCCCGCCTACGCGGGAGTGATCCGCTTCCTCCTCAACCTGCTCCTGATCGAATTCCGCGCCGAGCGATCCTTTGCCCAGACCGAAAAGCTGCTGCGCGATCCCGAACTCTTCACCACCCGGCGCGGGGAGGCCGAACACGCCGCGGTACTGGTGGATCGCATTCGCCAGGATGAAAGGGTTCACGTGGAATCCCTGCGGCTCTACCTGGGCGAGATTCGTCAACTGAACCTCAAGAGCACCGACGGCGGCACGGTGAAGGGCAGCGCCATCGTCGATAGCTACTGGGAGTCCCTCGTCCATTGGGCCACCGTGGAGCAACCGCGGCTGGCTGCCGAACAACAGCGCAGCTTGATGCGCGAGCGCATCCAGGAGCACGCCGAACCCGGGCGCATCCAGGCGGCCTTCGATGCGCTCGAAGAATTGGAACCGGAGCCGAAACTTGCCCGCGCCTGACGCCCAATGCGCCGCCGCGTGAGTGCGCTCGCGAACGCCGCCCCTCTGGCCGTCATTCGCGAAACATTCCCCGGGCGCCCGCTCCACGACACGGCAGTGAGCCATGCGCTGCTCCGGAGCGTCGCCCAAGGCGAGGCGCCGGAAACCCTGCGGCTCTATGTACCCGACGAAGTCGTTCTGTTCTCTCTGCTCGATGCCCGCAACCCGGGCTTTGCTCGCGCCCAGGCGGCCGCCCAAGAGTTGGGTTGCCCTTCCCTACTCCGGCTCGCCGGAGGGCATGCCGCGCTCTTTCACCGGAAATGCCTGGCCTTCGCGTGGGCGCTACCCGACCACCGGGCCCCCGACGGAATCGCCGCACGCTTCGCGGACATAGCGGGAATTTTTCAGCGCGCCCTGGCGAATCTCGGAGTCGACGCGCGCCAAGGGGAAGTCCCCGGCGAATACTGCCCAGGGGAGTACAGCGTCAACGCCGGCGGACGCATCAAACTCATGGGAGTGGGGCAGAGAGTCATCCGCGGCGCCGCCCACGTGGGCGGCGTCGTGGTGGTGGGCGATAGCGCGCGCCTGCGCGAACTCCTCGTCCCCGTCTACGCGGGTCTGAATCTCGATTTCGACCCGGGCACCGCGGGCTCCGTGGAGGATGCGGTGCCCGGCATCGAGGTCGAAGATGTTCGCCGGGCCTTGTTGGCCGAATTTTCCGCTCTTCGCTCCCTGGAGGCCGGAACCCTGGAGCCGAGTACCCTGGCCCTCGCCGCCGAACTCGAATCCTGGCACGACCCAAACCGCACCCCCCGTGCAAGGCTTGCCGGCGTCACGCCGCGCCCGGGCAAAGCCCTCAACGCCGGAGACCCGGAGATTCGCTGAGGGACGCCGCGGGGCCCTCCTGAGACCGCCGCGCGCCTGCGCTAGACTCGGCTCCGTGAATCTTTTTGGCAAAATCCCGCGCCTGGGAATCGGCATCGCCATCGGGAGCGCCCTGTGCGCCAGCGTGGGAGCGGCCCCGGTTGGAGCCACGGGCCGGGATGCTCCCCTGGATTCCGCCCTCTCCGCGCCCTGGCAACTCGACGCCGCGATCGACCGGGCGACGGGGGGCAGTGCGAGGTCCGGAGAGTTCAGCGACCGAACGCCCCGGGCCGCGAACTCGATCTGCACCTGGCAGAGTTGCGCCCCCCAATCGGGGGATTCGCCTTGGACCCTGGCGGGGTTCGGACTCGCAACCGGCGCCGCGGTCTGGCTCGGGCGAAAGCCTAGGGACTCGCCCTCCCCTCAGTCGGCGACCCAATCCGCCAGGGGATAGGCCGCGCAGCCTCCGTCCAGGACCGCCGCGTACTCGGCACGACTGAGTGAATCGCCGCGCTGGGCCAGGCTCCGGTACACCTCGCAGCGCTCCGGGGTGCCGAGGAAGCGCGGGTCCGAGGCAATTTCGGCCAGCACGCCCTCTCGGGTTACCGACTCCCGGGACATCCGCAGGCCCCCGTCGGCCGGGGTGTCGAGAATCATCATACGGACACCGTTCGGGCCGGTGGCATCCCAGGCCTGCCAGCGCGGAAGCGTGCCCGAGGTTCCGCCCCCGGGATCCCCGCTGCGAGCGAACTCCGCCCAATACGACATGATGGCCCGGGAGAGGGCTTCGGCAGCAGGGAGGCGGTCGGAATCGAAGAAATACTTGCCCCTTCCCCCCAGGTTCAAGCCGCCGAACACAAAAGGAATCTCCACCGCGTGGCCCGCGCCCACCATCTTAGAGAGGTCGGCAAACCCGAGTTTGCGTTCCTCATCCCAATCGAACCGGTACGCAAAGACCTGGCCGGGCGCGAAGCCCACCATGGCCCGGGCGGGATCGTCCACCCCGCGCACCTTCCACATGCGACTCGGGAATTCGGTCTCGAGTTGATAGGCCCGCTCGTCATTGAGCCAAAGGGGAATCCCGAAGGCTCGGGTCACGTGTTCGGTTCCCATCATGGCAAAGAGCTTGACCTCGTCGCGATTGGTCCCAAGGATCACCGGGACCCGGGGAAACGCGCCCGAACGCAACACTTCGAGGGGTTCGCCGTGAGGAATCACCGCTCCATCCCGAATCACTTGGGGGACCCAGTACATCCCGGCCAGCCCTTCCCCGTCGAAGAGGGCCATCAACTGCTCCGGGCTCTTCCCGCGCAGGTACTCGCCCACCTCGGCGGGCGGCCACCCGGCGAGCTTCGCCTGGGCGTCGGCCCGACCCTTCGCCCCGCCATCGGCTTGTAGGAGATCCACCAACAATTCGCCGGAGCTTCGTGCGTGCCCCTTGGCTTCGGCGTCCGCGTAGTCCTCCGCCTTGACGCGTGCCACGCTCGAGAGCGAGCCGCTCTCGGAAATGGCTCGGTGAAAGAGCCCCCGGGCGGGCGGCGCGAGCAGCAGGCTGAGTACGTTGGTTCCCCCGGCGGATTCGCCGAAGACCGTGACGCGATCGGGATCACCGCCAAAGACCGCGATTTCGTCTCGGACCCACTCCAGCCCCCGAATCAGATCGAGGGTGCCGTAATTCCCCGACCCATCCAGCGCTGAAGTGCCTGGCGGGCGCAACCCCGGATGCGAGAGCCAGCCGAAAACCCCCAATCGATACTGAAGCGTCACCACGATGACCCGCTCTTGCCGAGCCAGTGCGCTGCCGTTGTACGGCCGCGCACTCCCGACGGTATTGCCGCCTCCATGGATCCAAACCATCACGGGCAGTCCCGGGCTTCGGGGGTCGCCCTCGGACGGACCCCGAGCCGGCGCGAAGATGTTCAGGAACAGACAGTCTTCGCTGCCCACAACAGACCCGGGCTCGGCCTCGGAACCCACCGGGCCGGCGAACTGAATACACTCGGCCCCGAAACCCAGTGCCTCCCGGCGCTCGGTCCAGGGGAGCGGGGGTCGTGGCGCCTGCCAACGCAGTTGGCCCACCGGCGCCTGGGCGAAGGGAATCCCCAGCCAGGTATGAACCCCATGCTCATCGACGTAACCCACCAGCGGGCCCGATGTCGTTTTTCGGGCGGTGGCGGGATCCGCGGTGGGAGGCGACGCAGGAGGAGACGAAGCGCAGCCCCCGAGATGCAAGGTCCCAAGCAGCGTGGTCCCAAGCAGCGTGATACCAAGCAGCAAGGTGCTTAGCAGCCTAGTACCAGGCAGCCTAGTACCAGGCAGCCTAGTGCCGAGCGGCCTAGTACCGAGGAGCCTAGGCGCGCGAAACCAGGCGCTCAAGTGCGCGAGACCTTCAGCCACTGGAAGGCGCTGGAAGATCCCGGCACGGTGCCCAAATTGCCTTCGGAGTAGCTCACCCCCGCAGTCCCCGAACAGCTGGCCACGATGGACTTAAAACTCGCGATCCGCCGCTTGGGGTCGTCCTGACTTATGCCGTGAAAAACGATCTCCACCGACTCCTTGGTTTCGAGGACATTCAGGACCAGGGTGGCGAGACTGAACAGTTTCCCCATCCCCTCCACGGCTTCCACCGCAAAGCGCGGACTCTCGACCCGGTTCATCTCAAGTTTGTATTCGACGCGCATGAACGACTCCTCACCCAATCGGGGGCATTTCGAAGGGGCTTTGAAGACACCGCAGGCAGAGCCGACCCTTCACTCACGGTCTCACCCCCGTACGCGCCGCAGAATCGCCCCGCCGCCCCGAACTGTCAAGCGATCACCCCGCCCGGGAGGCACGGCGGGGAGTTCAATCCCCCACCGCCGCTTCGCCGCCGGGCTCCGCCAAGAAACAGCGCACCTTTCCCGCCTCTGCGTTCACCTCCGGAGGGACCTCGGAGCGGCAGCGCTCCAACACCGAGGGGCAGCGCGGGTGAAAGGGGCAACCCGGCGGCGGATTCGAAGGCGAGGGAACATCCCCCAGCACCGGCGGCGCCCCGCCCCGGCGATCGGGATCCACCGAGGGCGCGGCGGCGAGCAGAGCCTGGGTATAGGGGTGCCGCGGGTGGGCGAAGATCGCCTCGGTGGTCCCGCTTTCAACGATGCGTCCCAGGTACATGACCGCCACCCGGTCGGCGAGGTAGCGAACCACCCCCAAGTCGTGAGTGATAAAGAGGTACGCGATTCCCAATTCTTTCTGGAGATCGCCCAGCAGATTCAGGATCTGGGCTTGAATGGAGACATCCAGCGCGGAGACCGCCTCGTCGCAGACGATTAATCGGGGCTCCACCGCCAAGGCCCGGGCGATGCAGATTCGCTGGCGCTGGCCCCCGGAGAACTCGTGGGGATAGCGCCAGATATGCTCGGGATCGAGTTGAACTTTTTCGAAGAGCGCGGCGACCCGGGCGGTACGATCGGCCTCGTCGCGCCCGATCCCAAAGCTCCGCATGCCCTCGGCCACGGAATCCCGCACCCGCATACGGGGGTTCAGCGAGGCCATCGGGTCCTGAAAAATAATCTGGATCCGGCGCCGATAGGGGCGAAGCGCGCGTTCGTCCAGGCCCATCAAGTCGACGCCCTCGAAGAGAACCCGACCCGCCTGGGCGGAGTTGAGCCGCAAAATCGAACGACCCGCTGTGGTCTTGCCGCAGCCCGACTCACCCACCAGGGCCAGGGTCGACCCCTCCGCGATTTCAAGGTCGACGTCGGTGACCGCCTGGACATGGCCGGCCGTCCGCTGCAAGAGCCCCTGCTTGATGGGAAACCACGTTCGCAACCCCTCCACCCGCAGCAGCGCGTCGCTCTCGGAAGCGCTCATCACCGACTCCCTTCCAGCGGGCCCGCTTCCAGCCGCCCCTCTTCCACGGCGTGACACGCAGCCCGGTGGCCCTCTCCCACCGGGATCGCGTCGGGCACCTCGCGAAGACAACGCGCGAAGCAAAGGGGACACCGCGTGGCGAAGCGACAGCCCTCGCTCCAGTCTTCGGGCGAGGGCACCACCCCAGCGATCTCGGGCAAACGTTCGCCGCGAGTCGCCAACACCGGATTCGAGCGCAGCAGACCCTGGGTGTAGGGATGCGCTGCGGAGCGAAAAATATCGGGACGTGTTCCGGTCTCGACAATGCGCCCGGCGTACATCACCGCCACCCGGTCCGAGAGTTCATTCACGACCCCCAGGTCGTGGGTGATCAGCAGGATCGCCATACCCCGCTTGCGCTGCAGGTCCTGAAGCAAACGAACGATCTGGGCCTGAATCGTGACATCGAGGGCCGTGGTGGGCTCGTCGGCAATCAGAAGGTCCGGACGAGTCGAGAGCGCCATGGCGATCATCACGCGCTGCTTGAGACCCCCTGAGAGTTGGTGGGGGTAGGCGTCCAGTCGCGCTTCGGGATCCGGAATGCCCACCTCGAAAAAGAGTTCCAAGCATCGGGCCCGGGCCTGGGATCGGCTCACCGGTTCGTGGAGACGGATCGCCTCCACCACCTGATCGCCCACGCGGATCACCGGGTTCAAGCTCGTCATGGGCTCCTGAAAGATCATTGCGATGCGGCGACCCCGCACCCCGCGCATCTCGGTCACCGAGAGATCCAGCAGATTGCGGCCTTCAAACATCACCCGCCCGCCCACCACTCGGCCGGGCTTGGGGACCAACCGCATCAGGGAGAGGGCCGTCATGGATTTTCCGCAGCCCGACTCACCCACCAAGGCCAGCACCTCGCCCCGCTCCACACGCAGATCGCTGCCGTCAACGATCCGCAGCGGAGCCCCCGTACCGGGGAAGCGAGTGGTCAGGCCTTCGACTTCGAGGAGCGAACTCATTCGGCCTCCCTGACCGTGCGCGGATCCAGAGTATCGCGCAGAGCATCGCCCACGAAGTTCACCGAGAGGATCAGACCGAAAAGTGCGGCGCCCGCAGCCGAGACGTTCCACCACACCACAGGATCTCGCGAGAGTTCATTGCGCGCCTGATCGATCATCTGGCCCCAACTGCCATTCACCCCGATGCCCAACCACGAAAGAATCGCTTCGGAGAGCACCAGCCCCGAAAACATCAGAACAAAGGTGATGATCACCAGGTGCATGAGGTTCGGAAGAATGTGGCGCATCAGAATGCGGGACTCCGAGACTCCCAGCGCCCGAGCCGCCGATACGTATTCGAGTTCCCGAAGCTTCAGGGTTTCACCCCGGGCCACCCGGCAGAAACCCACCCAACCCGTCACCGCCAGGGCAAAGCAAATCGCCAGGGTACTTTTCCCCAGCACCATGATCAGCGCGATGAGAAGCAGCAGACCCGGCATGGAGGCCAGGGTGGACATCACGAAGAACACCACATCGTCCAGCCGGCCGCCGAAGTAGCCGGCGGGAACGCCAAAGAGCAAGGCCAGGGGAATCGCCAGCAAGCTCGTGAGCCCACCGATGAGCAGCGCGACCCGGGCGCCTTTCAGTGACAGGTAGAGAACATCCCGGCCGATGAGATCGGTGCCCAGCACGTGCTCGCCCGGATGCTCGAGGGGCGCGCTCCCATAAAACTCGGTGACGGCGAAAGGGGCCGAATAACTTCGCTCCTGGGAGCCGACAAAGAGTCGATCGATGACGCTCTGGGCCTGATGGCGCGCCACCGCATCCTGGCCACCCTCCATCCCCCCCACCCAGGCGATGCTATCGAGCAGGGCCACGACCAGATAGACGGCGATGACGCAAACCGCGCCACGCCGGCGCAGCCAGATTTCCGCGAAAGCGTCCGACCACATTCTCGAACGCCGCACCGCCACCACCACGGCGACCAAACCCATGAGTAAAACCGCGACGATCCCATTCGAAACGATATACGCTTCCACGCCCCCCCCTACTCGAGCCTGACGCGCGGATCCACCAGACCGTACGAAAGGTCGGTGAGGATCTGCCCGAAAACAAAGAGAAGTGAACCGATATAGACCATGGTGCGAAGCACCGAGAAGTCATTGCCCTGGATCGCATCCACCGTAATGGCCCCCAGGCCCGGAATTCCGAAGAAGGATTCCAACAACAGCGATCCCATGAAGAGGAAGGGAATCGCCAGAATGACTCGGGTGAGCAGGGGGATCAGCGAATTGCGAAAAACGTGGCGCGCCATGATGCGCCCCTCGCCGCAGCCCTTGGCCCGGGCGGTTCGAACGTAATCGGCATTGCTCTCCTCGAGAAAAACCGTGCGATAGAAACGAACATCGCCCCCGATTCCCGCCAAAACCCCCACCAGAAGAGGCAGCGCGAGGAAACGAACGATGAGTTGAGGATCCGAATCGAAGCCAGAGATGGGAAACCAATGCAGCAGCCGACCCACCACGTACTGCGCGCCGATGATGTAGAGCAGGATCGAAACGCTCATGGCCAACACCGAGATCACCACACCCAGCCGATCGATATAGGTTTCCCGAAAAAAGGCCACCAACAGCGCCAGGGGAATGGCGGTCAGTAGCGAAAGTACAAAGAGCGGCAGGGTCAGCGTCAGGCTGGGCATCATGCCACTGCGAATGCGCTGAACGATGGGCGTATCGTCGGAATCGCTGCGGCCGAAATCGAAAGTCAGCATCCGGCGGTAGTGTTCGACAAGCATATTTTCGGTCCACGCGCCCGGGCCCGGAAAGAGCGGCCGATCGTAACCGTGGTTGGCCTTCCACTGCTCGATGACCGCTGGCGGGACGCGCTCGCCCAGAGCCTTGCGCGCCACATCGTCGGGACTCGTCACCGTAAAGAAGAGCACGAAGAGGA
Organism: Myxococcales bacterium; assembly: GCA_012959865.1. GTDB lineage: Bacteria > Myxococcota_A > UBA9160 > UBA9160 > UBA4427 > JAZXM01. The sequence goes on from DUCH01000209.1 coordinate 22,171, forward strand.
AAAAAAGAACACCGAAGACCACTCCCACCCCGTAGCCGAGGCGACGAATCAGGTAGTTGAGCATTATTGGCGCTCCCGCAAGAAGGTGAAGATCCCCGGAACCACGACGGCAACCCCCAAGGCAAGGACCGCGTACAAGGGCCAGAGAATCGGTTGATTCCAGGCCTCGCGCTGGCGGGCCCGAAGTTCAGGATCGAGGTCTCGATATTTGGTCATGGGAAAGGACATACCAAAAGGCTTGACGTAGGCGAGCCAACCGTGAAAAAGCGAGTAGGCCTCGGAGTGCGTCAACTCGATCCACGGACGCTCGTACTCGAGAATGCCGCGCATTTCCTCGATTTCTTCCAGACGGACCGCATCGTTCGGCCGAGCTTTCATGGACAGATAGAGTTCGTCGTAGCGTGGATTCGAGAAGTTGGCGGTATTGGGCCCGCCGCTCTTCGAGCGCGCCATCTCGGACCAGAGCAGAAAAAGGAAATTTTCGGGATCGGGGTAGTCGGCGAACCAACCCCACATAAAGATCTGGTAGGCGCCGTTTCGGACCTTCTCCTGAAACTGGTTGTAATTGGTGGCCTCGATGGCGACGTCGATTCCGAGCTCTCTCCAGGCCCGAGTAAAGAATTCGAAGCGCAGGCGTCCCTGGGCGGATGTATCCGAAGTGTCGAATGTGAGCCGGAGGGGCGCGCGGGTCTCCGGATCGATGCCACCCGGATAACCGGCTTCGGCGATCAGGGCTCGGGCGCGCTCGATATCCACCTCACGAAACGAATTCCGATAGTCGGCGTCGTAGCCGTACAGGCCGGGGGGAAGCGGCGATTGAGCGGGGACGCCCCGGCCGTTACTGAAGAGACGCGTGTACTCCTCGGTGTCGATCACCAGGCTCATGGCTTGCCGAAGTTTTCGGTTGGCCTCGCCACCCTGGGCTCCCACAACTTCGTCGTCCATGTTGAAACCAATATAGAAGACTGAGGGTTCGACGCTCTTCTCCAACTCGATCCCCGTGGCACGCATATCCTCGGAGAGCCCTCCCTCGTGGATCACCTTATCGAAACTCTCCTTGATGATTCCCGCCGCGTCGTAGTAGCCCTGGAGGAATTTATTGAAGTAGGGAATCGATTCCTTTTCCCGGCGAAACTCGATGCGCTCGATGAAAGGAAGCGGCTTCCCCACCACCTGAGGATCCAGTCTCCCCGCCTCGGCGTCGCCGGGGGCACCCGACTCGGGATAGACCGCGCCCGGGGCCCTCCACTCGGGATGGACGACTCCGTACCAGTTGGGGTTCGCCTCGAGCACGAACCGCGCGTGCTTGTTGTACTCCGCCAAAAAATAGGGACCCGTGCCCACCGGATGATCGGCAAAACGCGGGCGGCCTTCTTCGCCGTCGTAGTAGGCCACAGCCTCCCAGGGGACAGGCGCAGTGAAGGGCATGGCGAACCAATAGAGGATTTGGGGATAACGACTGGACACCTCGATCTCGAGTTCGAAGCGACTCCCCGAGCGAACCCCGGCTATCGGGCCGACCTTGGCGTATTGCGTGCGTATCGGAAGCGCTGAGAAACTCTCATCGGCCTCACGGGCCTCTTCGAGCCGCTTAGAAAACTCCTTGAAACCACGAATATTGCCCATGGGTTCGGCCACCGGGCTATTCACCGCGGGATCGGCCAGACGCATGAGTTCGAAGGCAAAATCAGCGGCCACCACTTCTCGTGTTGTGGCCGCGTGACCGTCGAGGGAAAAACACGGGTCGTGCTGGTAGAGCACCCCCTCCCTCAGTGAAAAGCGGTACTCCGTCCATTCGCTATCGACCTCCGACACGCCGGGTAGCTCGGCAGCCAATCCGGGAATCAGCACATAGGGGCGCTTGAGATAGTGGTACTCCAGCAAGGTCTCGTAGACCTCGCCCGTGATCGCATGGGCGGCGGTCGTGTAGGCCACCGCGGGGTCCAGGGTTCGGGGCGCTTCGCGGTAGCTGGTATAAAGCACTTTGCGGAGTTCATCGGCTTCGGAGTACGGGTTGTTGGTGCAGCCGGAAAGCGCGAGCGCCCCGAGCAATCCCGCCCCTACGGCGCGTCGCCACCCCCTGCCCATCACCGCCCCTCTGTCCCTGACGGGTCGTTCTTTCGCCCGGGCAGGGCCAGCTTGAAGGTTTCGTCGGGAAGGCTGGCCACCAGATCGACCTGCTGAAAGTTCAACTTCGCCCGCCCATCCACCCGGGGAAAGTCGAGTTCCATCTCAAAGGCAAATTCCGAGTCGGGCCCGGCGTCCCGCGCCACCGCCCGATAGGCGCCGAAACGCGCGCGCCAAAGCACCTCCCCCAGCCCGTTGACGCGCTCGGTTTCCGTCAGCCTGCCCTGCTCGTCGAACGCATAGCGCTCGCGCACCCGGCCCTGGGCATCCACCCGATCGAAACGGATACCGCCGCTGCCCTGCCGAAGGGCCCCGAGGATCTGCAGTCCGGGCTCGGGGCGGGGGCTCCCCAAGAGCAGGTCCACCGCATCGCGCGGTTCCAAATCCACCCTCGCCACCCGCCAAAGAAGAGAAGACGAAACCAGCCCCTCCTTGAGTTCGCGCTGGCCCGACTCGTAGAGCTGGTAGATACCGTTGTCGGCCACGAGGATCGCCGCCAGTTGGCCGAAGAGGCCGACAATCTCGACTCGCAGTCGATCGGGTCGTGCGACCGCCAGCCGCTGGGGGCGGCGAATTTTCAGATCCGGCGCCCGGATCTCGACTCGGGCGCGAGCCCGCAGCGCGGGGACGGCGTCGCCCGCAATCCTCAAAGCTGTGAGCAAACGCTCGGGGCGGGGATCTCCGTCGGCCAACCGGGATTCCGGAGGCGGTGTCCGACATCCGACCACCAGGCCAAGCCCACAGCACACAAGCCCCAGGGCGATCGGCCCCTTCACCGGAATTTCCGGTCCTCCGAAGCATCGCCCGCGCTGCCCAATTCCTGACGGAGAGATTCGATCTTCTCCTTGAGAAGGGGTTGCTCGTCCAGCCTCGGACTCATGGCATCGGCTTCCTCGTAGTAGTGCAAGGCGCGCTGACGTTCATCCATTAGAAAATAGACGTCTCCCAGATGCTCCGAAACCACCGGATCGCCCCCAGTCAACTCCATCGCGAGGACTAATTGAACAATCGCCTTTTCAAGGAACTCCAGCCCCTCGCTACGCCGGGCTCCATCGATTAACGGCCGCGCCCGCATGTAGTACACCCACCCGAGACTGTCGGCGATATAGCCATCGCGGGGGCTGAGTCGGACGGCTTGTTCGATCAACTGCTCGGCCCGATCCAGATTTTCGCCGCGCTCGACCCAGGTATATCCCACGTAATTGAGCGCCTGGGCGTTCTCGGGGTTGTATTCCAGAACCTGATTCATATACAAGAGGGACTGATCGATGTCCTTGTTGATGCCGTAGAGAACACCGAGTTGATAGAGAGCTTCGACGTCGGCGGGATTCTCCGCCAGCATCGCCTCGAGCATCGCCACGCCGCCGTCGAAATCTCCGGTTCGGGCGCGAAGGGATGCCGCTTGAAAATCCAAGCTTCGTTCGGCCCGCAGGCTGCGCAAACCCTCGATCTCATTCAAGGCCAACTCAAACTGGTCGGTGTCCTCGAAGTAGATGGCCATCTGCATGCGTGCTTCGACATAGAGAGGGTGGCTTCGGGGAATCGAATCAAAAACTTCCAGCGCCTCTTCGCTTCGCCCCAACGCGCGAAGAACCTGCCCCAAGGAGTAGCTGAACTCATGATGACTCGGATGGCGGCGAATCGCTCGGCGCAAGCGATCGGCCGCTTCCTCGTATCGTCCGGAGCCGAATTCCAGCGAAGCCAGCCGACGCAGAATCTGAAGATCGTCGGGAAAAAGGGCCGCGAGTTGTGCGTAGGTGAGGATGGCCTGATCGATTTTATTTTGTGCAATCTGCGCCTCACCCAGACTCACGAGGGTTCCGTAGTGGCCCGGACGCTCCTCCAGCACTTCGCGATAGAGAGCGATTTCGCCTTCGCGGTCCCCTTGCGAGCGTCGCATCCGCGCGAGGCGCGAATAAATCACGATTCGGTTCGGGTGTTGGGCAAGGGCATCGCGCAGCGCCTGTTCCGCATCGGCAAAGCGCCCCATACGCTCGTAGGCGGCGGCCACCGCCATGGCGGCCCCGAGAAACTCGGGCTCGGCGGCCCGCAACTGTTTCGCGGTTTGCAAAGCATCCTGCAGTCGGCCCTGCTCGAGCAAGACCTGATACAGGAGAAGCGCGGCTTCCGAACTGACCGGCATGCCGTCGTCGCCGCGCAAAACATCGGGCACCTCGGACTTCCGGCGATCGACAAGATAGAGCCGAGCCAGAAAGAGCCGACCGTCGATGTCGTCGGGATTCAGCGCGAACCCCCTCTCCGCAAAGAGAATGGAGGGCCCGATCCGATCGGCTTGCGCGGCCAATTGCGCCAGCCTGTACTGAAGATGCGCCGATCCGGGATCCGCCTGGGCGGCGCGCTCGAAGGCTGCCTGGGCAAGATCAAAATGGCCTTCCCGGGCGGCGACTTCGGCCACTAGGACGTCGTATTCAGGCCCGAGCTCCGGGCGCAGGACACGGCCAGACCCGGGGAGCGATTCCGAATTCCCCGACTCCGAGAGCCAGCGGGATGGAGTCGCACAGCCCACGCTAAGAGCGAGCAGGCAGGCACCTACGCACAGACGAGCACCCAGGGCGACGCC
>DUCH01000210.1 GCA_012959865.1 Myxococcales bacterium
AGCAAATATCCCAGTTCGTCATCAGTCAGGCCAGAAAGCCCGCTTCCTGTTCTGTGCAGCCACTCCAGTCGCAGATCGCCTTCTACTGAGAACAGGCTCCGGCGGTACTCCGCCCTGAATCCAGGCCGCAGTCCCAACTGATCGCCGACTTTCCCCTGGTCGCGGTAGACGATGTTGAAACGCGGTGAGAGCCAGAACCCCGACAGAAAAGGAAAGCGCCCGCTTGCTCCGAACTCGTATGATGTGTACGCGAAGGTGTCGGCAACTCGAAAACTCAATCGTCCGGTATCGCCATTCAGGAGAAGGTTATTTCCGATCAACTGAGTGAATAAATAGACATCCCAACCTGTCCCCTGCGTGGCCGCCACATCGTTGCCAGCCTCAGTACTCGAAAACTTTGTCGTTGTGAGATCCCCTGAAATTTGCCAGTCGCCGCCCAAGCGTTGGTTTATTCCAGCCGTGATGGTGGTATTGGTCGGAGTACGGTCGTCGGCAATCTGTTTGAGTTGATCCTCGGAGTATTGGTTCCGCATCTCGTCGAGTGTCGTGGATGACTGACCAATCAATGCGTTTCGAGTCATGATGAACGGAAGCCGGCGGTAATCAACCAAGATGTTCAGCGCGGTGGAATCAAAAATTCTGTAGTTTCCCGAGGCGATGATCAGATTCAGAGCCTGGTGGTAGATGTCATAATCCATGGCGCTGAACGCTGATCCTTCGCTCCCGAACCAACGTGCTTCGTAGCCCACCGCTATGCGATCAGTGTGCCCATGATCCAACTGGCCGATGGCCCAGACTTCGGCGGAAAGTTGATCGTCCCACCCCTCCCAACCCCACCGGGCGCCAAAGAATATCCGGCTTGTATCGATGGAGTCCGAGATGGCCGACTCCTGGGGGAAACCAAATGCTGCTCCCACGTGTGAACTGTCGCTATAGGACCACTCGGTGTTCAAGCCATCGAATCGCCCAAGGATGCCTCCGCCTCCTCCGGACTGGCGACCGAGAACACCACTGACTTCGAGGAAACGATCTCGCAGGCTCAGGTTCAGATACCGGACGCGGCTTCCATTGCCTGTACTTGAATCCAGATAGTCGTAGCGAAAGTAGCCGCTGCCGCGAACCCTGGCGTCAAAGCGATCATTTCTCATCAGGCCGATTCCGTCAAAATCGATGATCTGGGAGGAATCAAGCATCACGGCACCCGAGAGATCGGCGAAGCTCTCTGCCCTCTGGTAAGAAGTTGAGAGTGTTCCGTATCCATCGAATGTGTAGGGAGCGGATTTCCGAGAAGCCCGTAGAGACTGACGACCCGGCTGATTGGCCGAGAGCAACGCGTCCAGCCGCTGTTGCACTCGAACGGCCCCTTCACCATCGGGATACCGACTCAGATACGTTTGGTATTCGGCTCGCGCGTGTGCCCGTTGACCGTTCTTGAGACGAGCCAAGCCGAGGTATTCGAGGGCTTCGGGCCTCTCCGAGGCTTCGTCCCCAGAGACGACCTTGGAGTAGAGCACCGCGGCTCGCCCGTAGTCCTGGTCGTTCATGGCTCGCCGCGCTTCGCCCATGATGGGATCAAGTTCGGATTGATCGCGCTTTGGTGACCGATCTCGCTCTCGTACTTCTTTCAACTTCACGATCAAGGAGCGTCCGCCAGCCGCCGACTGGAGTGAGAACTCGACCGTGCGCGAAAAATCCAGAACCAGAAGAGCCCTGCCGGTTGCTTGAGGCTCAAGTGTGATTCGTCTGAGGGGCGAGTCGTTCTCGACGGGCGGGGACAGCCGCTCCTCGAAGGTGAATGCATCTTCTGTTTGACTCGGACCAGAGAGAGGCATCACCATCACTTCAACCAACCGACCCTCTCTTTCAGGCGAGTGGCTGGTTCGAAGCAGTGGGGAGTTCAAATTCAGGTCAATGTCCCACCCGCTCTCCGTGCGTTCGACGGCAACCCTGGCTAGCCACCTCTGCGGCCTCGCGGTGGCCTCTGCTGCCAGGCAAATGGTGCAGGTTCCAAAGCACAGAAGAATCATGACTATTTGGGTGCTGCGCCAAGGACAGGCGCGGCGCGCACCCATGAATCCTGCTCCGCGGTGGCTAAGTCCTGCCAGCCGCCAATTAGTCTGAAGCCAGCCAGGTCCGATTGCCTCTCTCTTTCCGTGAAGTTTTTCCGCCGAATTGATGATTTTTTTTGGCGTGAACGACACTGGGATGGATTCCATTTCATGGGGAAAGTGGTTCAAAACGTCTCGCGGAAGTGCGGGCGAGTTTCGGTGTTTCGTTAAACGTAAACGTCTTCCAATTATCGGCTTAAGAGAAAGTATTCGGATTTATAAATTTCTAATCTCGCCGGCCGCTGACTCTGACTTCCGCTTTGGAAGCGCCTCTTCTCCCCCTCCAGGGCACCTACCGGGAAAATTCGGAAGCTGAGTGAAAACTCAAGGCAAACGCACTGATTACGTCTATGTAATCCAGGCTCGGGGGTCTCGTTTTCCTGGGCTCAGAGATCCTTGGCGCGTCCGCCCGAGCGCATTTCGACAATCTCTGCGCGTGGTTTGCCTCGCGCAGAGAGACACCGCAGATCTCCCTATACGGACGCTTCGCTGCTGCCCGGCATCACCCCGGTGGGTGTGCAGTGGCAATAACTCCGCGGTGGCCGGGTTCTCAAGAACCCGCGCTGCGGCTGTATTTAGTGGGCCTTCCCGGGAGAAGTAGTCGACAACGCCGAGCGGAAAATCAGACGAGGTAGACCATCACCAAATCCGGATGCAGGGCGCGCGGGACCAGACAGTGCCTGGGTTTTCTGCCCACCGGCCGGCCCTTGGGCAGCCCCGGGCGAGGCCTATGGAGCGATACTGGAGGGGCCGGGTGGGAGTAGGTAACTCTTGATCAGAACAACGACATCGAAAAAATTCACGTAGCCGTCACCATCAAAATCTGAGTCGGCGTCCGTGGTCCCAAACGTGTTGATGAAATGAGCGACGTCCTGCAGGGTCACGGCACCATCGTTGTCAAAATCGGCATCGCAGCGATTCCCGAACCCATCAAGATCTGTATCGCGTTGGGCGGCGTTTGAAACGAGCGTACAGTTGTCGCAGGCGTCCTGAGTGCCGTCTAGGTCAGAATCCAGACCATTGCTTTGGGTGGGGCAAGCCGGTGCCGCGCCAAGCCATGCCAGCGCGGCAGGCAAATCCAGAATTCCCTGACCGTGCTCGTTGTCTGGCCCAGGAGCCCCGAGATCGAAAGCAGTCTCTACCAGGGCGGCTTCAAGCTCGTCAATGGATGCGTTGGGATAGGCGCCTCGGAGAAGTGCCAGGCCACCCGCCACATGGGGGGCGGCGAATGAAGTGCCCGTCAGCTGAGCGTAGAGGGGGTAACCCCCGAAGGATTTATCTGTAGTCCATACACCCACACCCGGTGCAGAGATGTCCGGAAATATGCCCCCGCTGCACGCGGAGGGCCCACGGCTGCTTCCCAGGGAGATGTCTAAGTTCGTGTTGATGGCGCCGACAGCGACCCCGCTTCCGCCATTGGCCGGGCTCAGACTCGTCCCGACCCCCGGGCCGGCATTACCGGCCGCAAAGACGATCGCGATGTCGGCGGCTTCGAGTGCCGCGATGTCGGCGGCGAATTCAAGATCGCAATCGCCCACCGTGTTCAGGAGTCCCCAGGACGCATTGACGACATCGGGCGCATCGTCCGTTGTTGGATTTCCATCCGGGTCCAGTAGCCACTGAAATCCGAGATGAATGTCGCTGATCGAAGCCTGATTCTGATCATTGAAAATTTTTGCCGCGATCCAAGTCGAATCAGGTGCCATCCCAATGGGATTTCCGAAGAGATCGCCGGCAACCATCAGGCCCGTGACCTGCGTTCCGTGACCCGAAGGATCTCGGGGTATTGTCTGAAATGGGTCAGTCAAGTCGATCCAGCTATTCGTGCCACCTCGCCATCGAGGCCCAAGGTCTGGATGATAAACATCCACTCCTGTATCCAAACTGGCGACGACAACGCCCGCCCCACGGTATCCCTGGTCCCACAGAGAGCCTGCCCCCACTGCGGAAAGGTTCCATTCGGGGATCGACCCGGTCGCCGTCAGCGTTTCGGCCAAAGTGATCGTCTCGTCCAGAACTACCTCCAGAACATTGTGGTCCTTGGCTAGGGAGAGAAGGCTGCTCTTGGTCGCGGAGAGGGCGACGCCGTTGATAATCCAGAGCGATTTCTCCTGGTTCCGTCGCCTCCCGCCAGAAAACGATCGCGGGGGTGAACTCGGCCCCGTCGGTCTTGCCCCTAGATCATGCTTTTTAAAGATGCGATCGCGTCGAATTTTGTCTTGATCAAAATCCCTCTTCATTGACCGGTGAGGGGACTTACCCCTGCCGGCGTGGGCCGTTCCTCGCCGACCTCCTCCTCGCCCCGATCGGCCCCGACTCGGACTCCGCATCCTTACGATCACCCTCACTTCGTCAGACAAGTCGATCGCATCCAGGCGATCTTGAAGTTGAGGAGCGAGCTGCGCAGCCCACGAAGGCGATGAAGCCAGCACTAACGCGAGCACAATCTGCAAGAGCCCCGTCCATTTCCGGAAGGCAGACTTTTGGAAAAGCATGGGCGGCCTTTTTTTACTGGACCTTGAGTCCGGAGATTGTGAGTTCACCGAAGTCAACAGCCACCTCGTTCCCGGCCTTAACGCTACCGCCCGGGTTGGCGAAAAAAACGAAATACTGACGACCGGCGTAAGCCTCTCCGCGCGTTGACTTCATGGGCCCGAGTTTCGGCGGAACCGGAACCTTGAGCGTATACCCCGAGGTTGAGTCAATGAGGGTTGGCTTTACCTTGGGGCCAAATAGAGGTTTCGCTCTGTCTGCGTCAATCACTCGGTACCGAAAATCCAAGAAGCGATTGACCCCGGTTAGCCTCACCGCAACTACCTCGATCCCCCATTCCTCCGCCAATCTCGGCGAAGAAGCATCCAGGCTCATAACGCCCGGCGAAGCATCTCCCCCGGAGGCAAACGCCGGTACAGCGAGAGACACAACAATCACGGAGATCACGGAGAAAAGGCCTGGAAGCAAATATCGGCCAGTCGCGTTGCGGATAACAAGAGAGGGCGATGCGAGCGCCCGAGACCCAACAAGAAGCAGGGTGACGATCAATAAGATTATTCCGAAAGGCGAAATCATGGGCACGCTGGGTCCTCCTGCAAGAATCTTCATAGAATTGAAAGTCACGGTGCAGCCAACCAAAGTGCCAGGGCAAGTTTCACCCGACAATATGAATGACTCACCGGGAGATTGAAAAGCGGCGACAACCGAAATGCCTAGCGGCGGAATCGTATCCACGGAAAACTCGATTCGGTCCAATACATACACCCCGGCCGGGGCGCTCCCGAAAAAACCCACCTGTGCAATACCCGTGACAGTCGCGTTCGCTTCGTCGACGGTCGGCATCCCGAGATTCATGAGTGGCGATACCGGCAGCTGGGTATGCGTTATTCCGGAGACTGCGCCCGGGGTAATGGAGATTCCGTAGCTGTAGCCCGAAAGCGGCATCCCGCCCGTGTCGACAACGATCTCGAGCGTGACCACCTCGCCAGGAACTTTCGTGACTGTTTCGGGTTGGTTCAGTGTGGCGCTGCCGACTTCCCTTACGGTGATCTCGGCGGCCTTTGCGCCACTGGCCGCGGTTAAGACCAGGATCAGTGCCGCATACAGGAAGAAGACAAGATGGGATCTAAGTGCGCGCTGACAACGGAATCGCCGTTCGCGCTCATGGGTCTGACAGAGCATGGGTATTGTTCTCGCTGGTTGACTGGATCAGGAGGGGTCGGAAACTAGTTCTGTACCGTGGAAGAGGTCCGAATGGGCAAACACCTCCAACAAAAGACATTGTTGATCGATGGAAAGTCTTTTTCGTAGATGGATGTGCCTTTCCTCTCTTTCGAAAATGGCTGAAAAACTCAAGTCATGTTTGTTTTTCGTTTCCATACTGACAGTATGCAGATTCCCATTCCGAACAATAGAGGCGCAGTCGGTTCAGGGATTGCAACGAGACCGATTGCAACTGAGGCGCCCTGGAGTTCAGTCGGTATCATGTTTCCGTTCGTGTCGAAGAATGGGCCAGGGAAGCCCAGGCTTGGCGCCAGCGATACCCCTGTGGCCCCACTGATCAATGCTTGAAAAAAGAATGTCCCAACTACGTGTGACCCGGTCAGTGCGGGGTTGAAGAGTACGCCCCATCCCACTTCGATGGTGGGTGGCAGAGCATCGTTGCAGTGGGGTGTCACCGCGAGAGGCCAACACCGAAGCGGCATGTCATCGGGGAGGAGCGGGTCGAATACGAAGGATTGAAACGCAAGCAGAGACGGGTCGTAGGTGATTTCCACTCCGCCTCCTTGCAGTTCTGCGCTGAAGTCCATGATCAGGTCAAACGAAATCGACTCGCCGATATCAGCGACTACGCTGGGCGGTGCCAGGCTAATGCTGTTTAGAGCGACTGCCGATGTGGCGTTCAGGACTCCCGCAAGGAAGCCGAGCACGACCAAAATTCTCGGATATGAACCATTTGATTTGCGCAAAGTCTCGACCCCATCCCAAGGAAGACATATCGCCACTTCTGGAAGCGGGTGACCGCAGGAATTCCTGCCCGGACATTCCGATTTCTGTGCGACGGGGTCATTAACGAACTTATTGGCGGGACAGTCTAGTTACTTCCCGGTAACGTTCGAAGTGAAACTTCGTGGAGTAGAATGGCAAGATGCAACTGCTGCCAGAATGGCTTGAAAAGAAATGCGCCGGGCGCACGGGCTGATCTTCTAGGAATCGAATTGGGCGTTCACGGTTAAAAAGAGAATCAGAAATTTTGTGGTGCAACTATTGTGCAGATTTGCATATAGCCCTGGGAGCATGTTAAGAGGTACGGCTAAGTATGAAGAAAACCGACGACAATTGGGATTCCGCGATTTTGAGCGTGCCCGTACCCCGGGCGGGCAAAATGATTTTTTCGACGCGGCTGAAACCGTGTCTCTTTTGGGTTTGGCTTGGGCTTGCCCTATTCGCACCCTACGGCACCCTGGCTTCCGGGCCCGACGAGCTGCCCGGGGTACTTGCGGAAACTCACCTGGGCTTAGGATCAGGAGTTTCTGGGCACCGTAACTACACACGCGCCACAGTGGCCTACGCAGTTCCGGACATTGAACTGGAGGCGCATGATGGGACGGCGGTTCAACTGGCGTCGGCAATTGGGGCCGACCGCGCAGTCATGGTCAATTTCGTTTTTACAAGTTGTACGACTATTTGCCCGGTTCTGAGCTCTTCTTTTTCTGAAGTGAATCGTCGGCTTCAATCGTCCGGGGAAGAGGTCAACCTCTACTCGATCTCCATTGATCCGGAGTACGATACGCGTGACAAGATTTCCGAGTATGCCCGAAGAGTCGGTGCGGGGGGGGCTTGGCTGTTCCTTAGGGGCTCTTTGAATGACACGTTTCGAGTGGAGAAGGCCTTTGACACGTACCGCGGGAACAAGATGAATCACCTTCCGCTGACGTTCATGAAGCCAGCCGGTGCCGATGAATGGGTACGGCTTGAGGGGTTCCCCTCTGCTCAGCAGATTCTTAATGAGTACCGGAGCGCCGGAGCCCGGTGAGGTTTCCGTGGCATGGCGGAGCGCACCAGGTTTACCTAGGCACAGTTGCTGCCATGGTTGTTGCTTTCTCGGGTCTTGCGACCGCCGATGTCGAAGGACACACCGGGATCGATCAACCGGACAAAATCGACCACGTCTCGATAGGGCGAGATATCTACCGAGAGGGAAAGTTGCCATCTGGCAAAGCGATCGTTGGCTCTAGTCTTGGGGATATCCCGGTTTCGGGGTCTCTGGTGGCTTGCGAAAATTGCCATCGCCGGAGTGGCTTGGGATCCAGTGAGGGAGGCAAGGTTGTCCCTCCAGTGACGGCTCAGGCTCTTTTCTCCGAGCGAACGCATGTGCAGCGCTCGCCCTTTCGCAGTCGCTCCCTTCGCTCAACGGAGCGTCCCGCTTATGACGCCGAATACCTGGCGCGCGCGCTTCGATTGGGCGTGGACTCTGCAGGTCGTACACTTGATCCCTTAATGCCCAGATATGAACTCAACGATTCCCACGTGGAGGCGCTGATCGCCTACATGCGAACACTCGTGTTTGAGAATATACCCGGGCTCACCAATACCGAGATTCACTTCGCAACGATTGTTGCTCGCAACTCGGACGAGGCAGATCGTCAGAGCATGCTGGAAGTCCTAAAAAGGTTCTTTAAGGACAAAAACGCGAACACACGAAACGAATCGGGGAGGGCGAGCCGGGGAGCCTACTACCGCGATTCCATGGAAGACTCCTATAGGGCTTGGGTTCTACATGTTTGGGAACTCAACGGAGCGAGTGACTCATGGCGCAAACAACTCGAAAAACTCTATGCCGATGAGCCTGTTTTTGCACTTGTGGGCGGAATGGGAGAGGGCTCCTGGCGTCCCGTCCATGAATTCTGCGAGGACAACGGTGTTCCGTGCATTTTTCCGATTACCGACCAGCCGGAAGGCGACGAAGGCTTCTATTCAATTTACTTGAGTGTGGGGTTGCGGCAGGAAGCGAGGGCACTCGCAGAAGAGCTCAAAAGCGTCTGGGAGAGCGTTTCAAGCTCCGAATGCGGAGACCCAGGGCCAGAGCGCAGGCCGAGCTTAGAAAAGGCCGATGTGCCTGTGATCATGCAGGTCTACCGCCCGGGGTCTGAAGGCGAGGCGATGGCGAAGGCCGTCAGCGATGGGCTGGAGGGCTCGGAATGGCCTACTGAGGTTCGAGCAGTAGAATCAGCGGGTCCGCCGTCGGCGGAATTTTGGCGATCCTTATATGCCGAGCGGCCGGGTTCCATTCTCTTCGTTTGGCTCTCCGCACGAGATCTGGAGAGTTTTGAACGGGCCATTCCCGTCACTGGTACTCCCGATCGGCCCCAGATGGTGGTGCTCTCAGAAACGATCACCGGGCTTGATGCCTTTCGAGCCACGGGGGCGCTAGGTGCCCAAACCCGAGTCGTGTCTAAATTTGAACTGCTGGACGGGCGAAATCGCAGCCTTGAGAGACTTCGTGCATGGCTGCGGCCTCGAGGCATCGAACTGAAGAGAGAGCGAATCCAGGCAGACTCTTACTTGGCTGTAACATTGACGAGTAGCGCGGTCAGGCATATGCGTCGAAATTTTTCCCGAGAGTACATGATCGAAATTATTGAACATGGTCTCGACAACAGCGTTTTCCGATCTGTCTATCCTCGACTCAGCCTCGGGCCGAACCAACGATTCGCTTCCAAAGGAATCTACATCCTCCGTACCATGGACTGTGATCCTGCAGAATGGATTGCAGTTGATGACGTGAGCGCCCGCTGAGCTGAGCAAGGTCGCCCCTGCTCCCTTGAGTCGCGACATCCGAGCTTCCTGATTGTGGAGTTCATTGGCGCGCCATTCTGACTAGGCCGAAGTGATTACACGTCGGTAACGGATGGCCCTAGGGTTTTTTCGGGTCTTACAGCGATAGCGGGGCTGTTCGGCCTCGGATGACGGCATTGTAAATAATTTGAAAACGAAATGGTAATCAGCATTACAGCGGTGACAGTTGCCTAGCGGAAGACATCCTCAAATGGGTTCGCGGCAAAAGTAGATTCTAATTCTCAACAAAATTCAATAGTGTCGGATTCGTTGGGTGTGCCTACCACGACCAACGCCCGCTTTGGGTTTTCCAGTTCTAGCCAGAGGAATAGTGACACGATGAATAATGCAGCTGATAACTTTGTATTTGTTCCGGCGGTTAACTTCCGAGCCTCAGCGGTTCGAAGCCTGTTAGCCATGCTCTCACTGACGTTCTTCATGATGCCGATGACCGCTGGGGCCTTCGAGATCATCGCCGAAAGTCACGGTGGTGCTCCTGTGAACGGTTTCTACTGGCAGGTCGTCGAGGATTCGACGCATGCTGTTGTCCCGGGGGTTCGATCCGGGGACAGTCTTTCCTTCGGAATTCATCGAAGTTCAAACACGGTAGTTGCTAGCGGTCATTCCGCAGGTAGTTCGGCCACGGTCGCGGCCCCCGACGACAGGCGATATTTCGTCTCGATTGTTCCGGATATAGATTGCCCGCTCTTCGGCGGGGCAACTTGCTCTTCGGCGAGTGGTGCCCAAGTCAATGTCGGCGACCAGCAGGTGACCGTGCGCGTCTCTAGCGGGCGGGTTCCTGCAGCCCAGATCACGGTTCGGGTCTTTGAGGACACCAAGCCTCTAAACGGTGCACTTGATCTGCCTAGCGAAAGCCCGAATGAAAACGGAAATGCGTCGATGGCCGGATTTACCATCGAACTGGATGACACCTACGCACGTGTTCAGCAAGACGTCTTCGGGAATCTTCTGGGCACAACTTACGTAAAGAACACCGATGGAGCGTTTGCAGAAGACGAATTCGGTGATCCCGTGGTGGAAACCGTCGGAACGGGCATAATACTGACCGATGCCAACGGTTCGGCGGTAATCAAGAATGTTTATCCCGGAAAATACGGGCTCAACGCCGTATCTCCGGGAGGAAATCATTGGCAGCAGACGACCACCATCGAGGGCAAGAAGACCATCGATGCTTGGGTCACGGCCAATGAGCCAGCGTTCTTCCAGGAGTTCGGTATTCCTGGTCCCCACGCAGCCTTCGGCTTCGTTCACGAAACTCTCGACGGCACCGGACCGCCGAATCCTGGGACCAGCCAGCTGGCAACGACCACTCTTACGGGGACAATCATCGCGAATCACGCGACCCGGCCCCCTGCGTATCAGTTCTCTTCTGGCATGCCCATCGCGAATTGCTGGGTTGGCCTCAATGATCTTTCCCTTGGCAACGTTCCCGGAGAGGCCATCTATATCACCCCCTGTGACGGAGACAGCGGATTCAGCATTCCGAATGTTCCCGAAGGGTCCTACACACTCGCGATATTTGACACCTATCTGGACGTGGTTTTCGGTAGCTATCCGGTGCGCGTATTGGCTGACGCACCGGCGACTACGGATCTAGGCGATATCAAGGTCTTCCAGTGGTTCGGCCGTACGGAGCACTATGTCTTTTTCGATTCCGATGAAGATGGTTTCCCGGATCCAGGCGAGCCCGGAATGGCCGAGCAGGGGATCAATCTCCGGCATCGCGACGGCACCATTTACCAGTCATTCCCGACCGACTTGGGCGGCACAGTGCCCTTCGACGAGGTTTTTCCCTTCTTCCACTGGCTCGTCGCTGAGGTCGATTTTCTTCGCTTCAAGGCAACTGGCGTGACCGTCATGGTCGATGGTGGTGGCGCGGTCGATCCGAATCCAGTTCTTGATGCCTGGATAGGGGAGTCTACGGACCAGTTGATGGCCATGCAGGCTCAGCCGGAAAATGGCGGAGCTAACTATCGGACAGAGACGGGTGAGGTCTTGACTCAGGCGGTTCAGACTTTTCTGGGATCGACAAATAGGTTCTTTTGGGGCAAGAGCATCTATGGTCCGGGCGAGAATGGCGGCATCTCCGGAGTCATGCTTTATGGCGTTACCCGCGCGGAGGACGATCCCGCATTTGCTGCAGGTGAAGAATGGGAGCCGGGTGTCGCTCGCGCTGTGATCAACCTCTACCAGGACTCCAATGCCGATGGCGTCATTGACGACCTGAACGGCGATGGTGGTCCGACTGTGGCGGACGTTGACAATTCACCATTTGGAAACTTTCCGTCCATCGAAGATGTTGATCATAACTTCAACTTTTCCTTTGACGCCGGTGACGCCATCTCAATCACCTCCACCGATAGCTGGGATGACAACCTTCCCACCGGTTGTGTGGGCGACCCGGGAACTCAGAACAACTTTCCGACACCGGATGGCGGAGTCGCCAAAGACTGCTTTGGGGGGCTGCGAACGTTCAACCAAGTCCGGCCCGGAACATTTGACGGTGGTTATGCGTTCGGGTCGTACTTCCCGGGTGGAATCGAATCGGGTTCGCTTGAGTCCGACCCGATTCCCACAGGAACTTATATCGTTGAAGGCGTTGCTCCTCCCCTCTACCACACGGTTGCCGAAGAAGACAAAAACGTCGACTTTGGCGATCTCTGGACGCCGGGTACCCTTCTGCTTCCGCCGCCCTGTGTAGGAGATCTCCACACGGTGCCGGCCCTGCTGAATCTGTTTGCGGATGGTATAGGCGTCGAGGCTCCTTTCGCTGGTCTTCAGCGACCCAGTTGTTCGCAGAAGCAAGTGACCCTCAAGTCCGGTGGGTTCAATGCCGCCGCCGACTTCTTCGTCACAACGCATGTTCCCTTGCCCGGCCGCGCTGTCGGAGTAACTCTGAACGACTTGGCAAACGAGTTTGACAACAATTCGCCGAATTTTGCCGAAAAATTTGCGCCGGCGTGGCTCCCAATCGCAGCTTATGACTGGAAGCAGAAGGAGCCTTTCTCCAGGGTCTATAGCGACGAGTATGGCGCATACAACCTGTTGGTTCCTTCCACCTACAACATCAACATGCCATCGCCCAGTGGTGTGTCGCCCTGGATGTCCACGATCTGCATCAATGATCCAGGTCCGATCGCTGATCCCGACCATCCGGGGGCACTGATAACGGATCCCTACTACAACCCTCAGTACTCGAAATTCTGTTACACCTTCAACTTTCACTCAGGAACGACGACCTATCTGGACACACCGGTCGTTCCGTCTTCCGCCTTCGCAATGGGCGTGGGATCGCCCGTTGATTGTGAACTCAAGTCGGGGACGCCGAAGATTCGGCGTGTGGACGGCCCGGGCAATGTCGGTCCAATCGCCTCATCGGGTGATACGGTCACGATTATAGCCATGGGATTCCAAAAAGTTCGAAACCCGGCCTTCGAGATCGAGGGCACAGAGCCGATGTTGATCTTCCGGGACTATGGCTTCGGCAGTCTCCCCGGAACAGTTTCCGTCGGAGGCGTAAACATTCCTTCTGCCAATGTGACTTGGGGAGAAGGCCAGATCAACGTCGAAATTCCGGCCGGCACGCAATCCGGAACCCTTCTTGTTACCCGGGGAGATAACGACAACGAAACCCAAGTCGGCGTGACGCTGACCGTGGACAACTCGGCGGGGCTAATCCTTACGGTTCCCCAGGGCGGGTCGATCCAAGCGACGATCGACGCAGCATCGCCCGGTGATCTCGTAATGGTTCCCTCCGGTGTCTACAACGAGAACGTTATCGTCGACCGAAGCATTCGCCTCCAGGGATATGGGGCCGGTTCGACTGTAATCAGCGGAACCAACTTGCCCACAAGCCGGGCGGTAGAGTGGCGAACAGCCATGAACAACAAGATCGCGGCGGGTGATGCCGGGCTACTCCCGGGCCAGGAAGGCCCAGTCAGTGACGGGGTGGGCTGGGAATCTGGAATGGTGGCTGAAGAGTCCCCCGCAATCATTTTCATGCCGACGCAGGGTGAATTCGCGGCCGCCGGTGGCGAGCCTCGACTGGATGGTTTTTCCATCGTCAACGCCGAAATCGGCGGCGGGGTTCTGGTAAATGGGTATGCCGAGGGTCTGGAAATTTCCAACAACGTGATTGCACACAATGTGGGTGTCTATGGCGGTGGTATTCGAGTTGGACGTAACGGAATTGAGGGTGTTGTCGACGGCGAGAATGACAGTGTCTCAATCCACCACAATTCGATCACCCAGAATGCTGGCATTGACGGGCCCGGTGGTGTCGCAATCTACCCAGGTACAGACGGCTACAGCATTGAAGAAAATCTGATCTGCGGAAATCACACCGGTGCCAGTGGCGCCGGGATCGGGCATGTAGGCCTGAGCCAGGGCGGACTGATTAAGGGAAACACCATCATTCTCAACGAGGCGTGGCATGGGACAATGTCAGCTTCCGGTGGTGGTATTCATGTTGCTGGTATGGCCCCGATCGTCGGTGGCAACCCCAACAACGGGACCATGACTGATGGATCCGGCGATCTCAAGATCGTCGATAATGTGATTCAGTCAAATGCGGCCGGAACCGGCGATGGTGCGGGCATCAATCTCAAAAACGTCAACGGAGAAGATGTTGTTGCTTCTCCGGATGATGCCACCGGATGGTGGGAGATTGATATTTTCAACAACATCATTGTCAATAACGTGGCAGGCAACGCGGGAGCGCTTGCTCTCCAGAATGCAGCACGAGTCGTGATCGTGAACAACACGATTGCCAACAACGACAGCACGGCGACTGCGGCTACCGCATTGAATGCGGATCTTCTCGCCTCGAATCCCAGAGGTGCGGGGGTTGTCTCCTACAAGCACACCCAGGCGCTTCAACAAGCGATCACGGTTCCGAATGGGCAATTCTCGGAGGAGTGGTCCCAGCCTACGTTGGCGAACAACATTATCTGGCACAATCGGTCCTTCAGTTGGGAGATGAATACAGCCGGAACATCGGCCGCCCTGATCCCGGATTTTGCCAGCCCCAACTACCATGATCTGGAGGTTTGGGGAACCAATAACCAGGAATATTTGAATCCCAGGTACAGCGTTCTTTCGGATGTCACTGTTGCTGGGGCCGGGTATGACGACGGAACCAACGTCGACGGAGATCCGGGCTTCGTGGACCCCTACGTCAACGGTCCAAGGGCCGTTCTTGTTGAGTCCGAATTCAGCGCGCAAATAGGCCCGCTCGCTACGGCCGTTGCGTTCGATGAAGGCGGAAACTTTATTGATGTCGAATATGGGCCTCTGACGCAGATCGGCGATTACCACATTACGGCTGTTTCTTCGGCGGAAAGTATCCACGCAGACGTGGCGATCGTCGCCGAATACGCGGAGCTTGGGCTGGATATAGACAGGGACCCTCGAGGATCCCCTGATGCGGGCTGGGTGGACGCAGGAGCCGATGAGTATGTGGTTGCGCCCGGGAACCTCTGCGGGCTTGGATTCGAAGCAGCCCTGATTCTCCCGCTGGTTCAGTGGAGGCTGAGAAGGAGAAGGAGAAGGAGACAAACGCCAGTCTGCGACGGCCTATCTAGCCTTGAGGAGTTGGGACAATGATGCGGGTATACGGTGCGATAGTTAAATTGGTTCTGACCTCTCTTTCGCTGATGGTTGTTTCGGGAGTGAGTGCAGATGTTTATATTCAATGCCCGGGGGATCTCGACGGCGACGGGGTGATCGACAACACCGGCGACCCATTTCACCAGGAACACCCCAATGCGGTCTGCCGAAGCATTACGGGTGGTGACGGCTACATAAACATGGCCGATACGACAGTGACCGGCGGCACGCGCGGTCGGCAGTTGTACATGTTCGGGTTTGCGGACGTGACCGGAGTAGCCCCCGCCGATGTAATTGAAACAGCGACGACAGGTGCCTGGTTTCCCGGTCCTAAAATCGAAGTGGCGGAAGGAGACGAGCTCTTTCTTTCCCTTACGAATGTCGGGATGGCGGGCCGGCCGGACTTGGATGACCCCCATACCGTTCACTGGCATGGATATCCCGACGCGGCGCCGATATTCGATGGCCTTCCCGATGTCTCGATCTCCATCCATATGGGCGGAACGCTGACCTACTACTACAACGCAAACAACCCAGGGACCTATATGTATCACTGCCACGTCGAGGCGACGGAGCATATGCAGATGGGCATGCTGGGGAGTCTCTACGTGACCGCAGCCCAGGACAATCTCCAGGATGGCACGGACTTGAACGGTTTCACTCACCACGACGGATACAGCTATGCCTACAACGATGGAGACGGGTCAACCTATTACGATGTTGACTATCCGCTGCAACTGGCAAGCTTCGATCCTGAATTCCATGATGCGAGTGAGAGCACCCAGCCACTGCCCTTCGCCATGATGAACGATACGTACCCGCTTCTCAATGGTCGAGGATATCCCGAGACGTTGATTCCGGGTCCATTGGCGAATACGGCCAACGGGATTCTGTCACAACCGGAAGATGCGCTGATCAGTGCATTCCAGGGGGATAAGGTTCTTCTGCGCTTGTCGAACCTCTCCATTACTCAGTTCTTCACGATCATTTCACCCCAGGCTCCGATGAAAATCGTGGGTACGGGTGCTCACCAATTGGTCGGAACGAATGGGGCCGATCTTTCCTATATGACCAACTCGGTCACCATGGGAGGTGGACAGGCCTTCGACGCGATCATTGATACCGCGGGTCTCGATCCGGGTACCTATTTCATCTACACGTCGAACCTGAACAACTTAAGCAATAACACCGAGGCACGCGGGGGGATCATGACCGAAATAAGAATTTTGGACCCAGTGCTAGCTGATCTGGCATTGGCCAGTGACCCGGATGAGGCTGCGAATGTTCAACTGAGTCCGAACCTTGCTCTAGCCGCTGCCCGGGCCGCCCTTGCGGAGCAAGGCGTGGTGATTGGGTCAAACGCTGACTGGTTGGCAGAGCGGAATCTGAAGTTGGCCGAGCGAGATCGGTTGTTTTCCGATCGAGACCAACTGCTTAACCCCTAGTCCATCTAGATGATTCCGGAAAGAATTTCCGGGTTGAATGAACCGATTCTAAGAGAGGCATTTCCGATGAAGACAGCGACCAACACCGCCCTTCGACACGTTTCCTCAATGACGCACAGGATAGGCCTATTGATTCTTCTTCTTGGGTCGCTCGTGATCTCCGGAACGGCGCACGCCGTGATAACGGGAACCACGGGGGTAAACTTCAGTCTAACAGCCAAAGACGGACACGTTTCCATGGGTGACGGAGCAACCGTTTACATGTGGGGCTATTCCCTGGACGGCCAGCCGATGCAGAATCCTGGTCCGACCCTGATCGTCGACGAGGGTGACACGATTACCGTCACCTTGAACAATGATCTTGGGGAACCGGTTTCGATTACCTTTCCCGGCCAGAAAGATGTCAAGGCGGTGGGCGCGGACTCGGAGGGTTTCCTTGCTCCTGAAGCCGCACCCAACGGAGGCCAGATTGTCTACAGCTTCACGGCATCGAATCCCGGCACGTACCAGTATCACAGCGGGTCGAATCCGGCGCTCCATATCGAGATGGGATTGGTTGGCGCAATGATCGTCCGCCCAAATGCCGCCAACCAGGCATATGACTCGCCCAGTACGGCTTTTCACCAGGAATACCTCTTCCTGCTCGCAGAAATTGACCCAAAAATTCACGAGGACGTGGAGGCCGGACTCGCTCCGGACATGACCAGACGAAGAGCGCAGTACTGGACGATCAACGGACGTTCGGGGCCGGATACTTTCTTCGCCGACGGGATTCCGTGGATGCCGTCTCAGCCCTACGGAGCCGTAGCGAGAACGCACCCGAATGAGAGTGTACTCATGCGGGTGATTGGTGCTGGTCTTGATATGCACCCCTTCCATACTCACGGTCAGAATTTTCGGATACTTGCTCGTGACGGAAGGATGCGGGAAACAGTTCCGGGTATCAGCGGGGCCGATGCGGGCATTTCCGACTTTACTTTGACGGTGGCACCGGGTCAGACCTACGATGCGATTTGGAGTTGGCATGGCCGAGGACTGGGGTGGGACACTCTGGGCCACCTCCCTGGAGATCCCTGTGATCCTGCCGCTGAAGAGTGTGACGTTCTGAGCCCCGACTACGACCACGGGAAGCCGATTCCCGTGTCGATTCCGGAGCAGCAGTTTCTGACCTTCGGAGGGTTTTGGAGCGGGAGTCCCTTCTTGGGTCAAGAGGGTCCGTTGCCGCCAGGTGAAGGCGGTCTCAATCTCGATGGCGGGTACTTCTATATGTGGCACTCGCATGCGGAAGCTGAGCTCGTCAACTTTGACGTTGCCCCTGGTGGAATGATGACGATGATGATCGTCGAGGCTCCGGGAGTTGCGATTCCATGAGAATTTGTGTTCAGGAGATAGATACCATGAGTTACTCAACGTTTCGAAAATTCTTGGGTTTGGTTGTTGCGGGCTTTCTGACTCTGTCGTTGGCGGGGCCGGAGGTAGAAGCGGCTGAGTATTGGCTTCGAGCCGATACAACGACACTCACCATGCCCGACGGGGCTGTGATTCCGATGTGGGGCTTCGCCGAAGACGCCGATCAGGACTTGGCTACCCAGGACGGAATCGTCACCGTGCCCGGGCCTGCGATTGTTGTTCCGCAGGGCGATACCACCATTACGATCAATTTGCTGAACAACCTACCCGTGGCCTCTTCACTAATGATCGCGGGCCAGCCTTCGGACGGGTCGGTTCCTACTTTTGTAGCCGGACGGGTTATGTCAATTACGGACGAAGCCGCCGCGAACGGGGGCATTGTTTCCTATACGTGGACGGATCTTCGGCCGGGGACATATCTCTACAGCAGCGGAACGGATCCTGCTGTTCAGGTCCAAATGGGCCTGTACGGCTCGCTCAAAGCTGATGTCGTCGACGGGCCTCTTTGCTCGCCCGAGCCCGGTGGTGGTACCTGCTACAGGGACATCGTCTACGACGAAGACTTGACTCTTCTGTTCAGCGAAATTGATCCGAAGCTTCATGATGCCGTGGCCAATGATAACTACGGACCCGCCAAGGCGATGACGAGCACGATCGGATACGACCCGAAGTATTTCCTGATCAACGGCGCTGCGCGTTCGGCGGGATCGTCTCCTACTGAAATCGGCACGGGGGGTGACAGACTCTTGATTCGATTCCTGAACGCCGGTCTTCGCACGGTTGTTCCAGTGGTTCAGGGTTTCTATGTCAACATTGTCGCCGAGGATGGGTTCCCGAAGCGCTATCCGAACGAGCAGTACTCGTTGGTGTTGCCCGCTGGCAAGACCCACGACGCAATTTTCTCGATGAAATGCGACGACCTTCCTGAGCCCATCCGGAGCCAGGGCAAGTTCGCGATCTATGACAGGATGGGACGCCTGAATAACGCCGGCGCCCCGGGCGAAGGCGGAATGATGGTGGAGTTCAGCCTCGTGGATCTGGACGGAGAATCCATCGCGGATATTTGCGACAACTGCACTGGGGTCGCGAACGCCAGCCAGCTAGACGCTGATGGCGACTTTTTTGGAAATGTTTGCGATGCTGATCTCAACAACGACCTGTTCGTCGATTTCGGCGACGTGGCGCCAATGGTTCGAGGTTTCATCTGGCAGGACCCGAATGCTGATTTGAATGCAGATGGAACGGTTAATTTTGGCGACATCCAGGTATTCGTTGATTCCTACATGAAGCCCCCGGGCCCCTCGGCATTGAACCAGTAATTGGTCGAGGCTGTATGAATCGCATGACCAAGCTTGAACTGATGCTGGGCTGTTTCTGGGCGTTGATTCTTCTGATGAGCCCCGTTCTATTCTGGGAATGGAGGGACGCCAACCCCCCTCCGAACCCTCCAGGATTCGCCGAGCATGAGGATGTTCCGGCGGATTTCGGGCGAGAGTCGGGCGTTGGGGGAGCCGGCGGTTCTTCGGGACTCGCGGGAACCCAGCCCGGTCTGGTGCTTCGCCGTGACCGGGAGAACTCAGCGATCACGGGGGGGGAGGCGCGCCCGGCGAAAGCGGAACGCTTGCGCACTTCGAATTTCCCAGAGACGCGAGGAGGGGCCGGTCCCAGCGAAAGCAGACGGCGATCCGCTTATTCACGGACCCACGCAGATCGACAGATTCAGGGCTCTCGAAGCTTGGGGCTGCGAGGCGGGCAGAGAGCCGTACGCGTGGGTAGTCGAAATTCCGAAGTCTCTGCATCGGGCTCAGGGTTTCCCCGGGAAGCCGAGAGCCCCGAGGTTTCCGTTGGGGGCTGGGCGGCAGCCACCGACCGGCCCACCGGCCTGAGGGGGGCCGGTGGCCTTGAGTCCAGGGATACCGGCGGCACCGGGGATGGCGATTCCCGCGAGATGCGTAGTCAGAGACCAGTCGTTGAGAACGCCTATGCGTATAGCAATGAGGACTACTACTGCCGAACCGCCCGGGAAATCAGGGAAGTTTGCGAAGGGGGAGGGAGCCACGCGGAACGCTACGAGTTCTGTTTATCCTTCACAGGCTACTATACCAACGGCCGCCACTGCGGTTATCTGCCGTGAGCCTATCCCGAATACTGCGCCCATAGGAGAGGCCGGTGCCGAGGTGCCGCCCACCTTTGCCGCCCGGCACGCACTTTGAAACCGGCACAAAGTTGGAAAGACAGAAAGAAAGGCAGATCGCGATAGGGTCCCGCTCGGGGACCAGAGGCACCGAGCACTTCGGGCGTTCGCCGGTTTCGCCAGCCATGTACGCGCGCATCGCATCCGACGTGCACCGCTCCTGGGCCTCGGCGATGGCCTGCGCGATTTCAGGAGGCGTTTCTCCGCCGAGTCGCAGCCCCTCCCGGATCTCTCCGGTGGGGTCAAGTTGACTTGCCCCAGCGTCTCCTGAATCTCCACGGGGATGGTCTTCGGGCTCTAACGTCCCTCGATGACCGCGGGCGGCAGTCGGGGATCAGCCCTTGCACTCCGGATTCCAGCTTGGATGGCCTCCATGGTTCTCGCGTGAGCAATCGCCGCCGGACCCCAGCCTGCCATCGAGAACCCCTATGGCCCCTCTTTAGCCTGTACCAAGCATGGCCCAGGGTGCAGGATGGGTCTTTGGAATTGCTATCCGCCAATTGCTATCCGCCATAGGGACTTAACATAATGCCCATACCCGGAACCCGGACGCTGTGAGGGAAGTCCGTTTCAATGCCCTACCCTTCAGGCAATGAGAAGGAGCAGAGAATGAGTGAGGTAATCGGTCAATGTCTTTGCGCTGCCGTCAAATTTTCTGCGACTCATGCCGAGCCAATGTTTGGCGCGTGCCATTGCCGCATGTGCCAACGATGGGCCGGCGGTCCCTTTATGGCGACGTCAACGAGTGGAATTACTTTCGACGGCGAAGAAAACCTGGTTCGTTTCAGGTCTTCGGACTGGGCAGAGCGCGGTTTTTGCGGGAAGTGCGGGACGAACCTTTTTTACAAGGAGTTACAGTCGGATTCCTATGAAATGTGTGTGGGTGCCTTTGACGATACGGGTCCGTTCGGACTCAACGAAGAAATTTTCATTGACCGAAAGCCGGCTGCATACGGTTTTGCGGGTGATCATCCGCGCCTGACAGAGGCCGAAACGATCGCCCGTCACGGGCTCTCCCACGGGCCTCACACACGGGCCTCTCAATAGCCACTCGACACAACGCCGATACCCGAACGCCCTGCCAGAACCCAGCTTGCGTGAATGTCCTGTCCGCTAGAGTGGTCGTGATCTAGAAATATCCCTTGTGCGCGAAGCGAACCGGCGGAAAAATTGGCCGCCGGCAACCTAACGGGGCAACAACGTGACAGAATTCGGGCAGCTCTACGCCATAGCTCAAATCGCAATCGCGATCTCCGGATTCGCAGCGCTGGTCGTAGCGTTCAAGCAGCGCCGCGACGGCATGTGGAGCGCCGCAGATGCGGATCGTTTCCACGGAATGCTGGTGCATGGTCTGTCGGCCGCGTTCTTCTGCATCCTCCCTCCCGTAGTTGCCGTCTTCACCGAGAACACCGAGCGACTCTGGTCAATCTGCAGTGCGCTGCTTGGCATACAGATCCTCGCGCAGAGCACCCTGATCGCACTGCTGCCCAGTTCCAATATGTACACACGGCTGGGGCTCATCCCCCCGCTTCTCGCCGCCGCGCTCCTGGGTGCCAACGTCTTCGGCGGCGACGGACTCGCCGAGTTCGGCCCCTACCTAGTTGGTATTCTGTGGCACACATTTCAGTCGGGTGTGCTGTTCTTCTTACTGATCAGGGTGCCAGCGACCCGGATGCTCTCGCATACTGTTGGTAAAAAAGACGACAACGCCACCTGAAGCACCTCTGGCTTGCCAGCCACGAAGGTGTCGTCAGGCTCGTGTGGCAAGCACCGGAGCCCCGGTTGCATGCTTTCGAGTGTCCCCACCCACACGATGCGACCGTCGCTGACCGCCACGGCCCTGGCCTTCGTGCGGCCCTTTTCCAGGCTCGGCCTGGGTTTACAGGGGCTAGCCATAGCGAATCAAGCTAATAATGCTCCAAAGCCTTTGCGGCATTCTCGGGGATTTCAGTGCCGACAGCCCTCAAACCCTGCAAGGCTGTGATCACTCAAAAGGAGATTTTCCAAGATGGATTCGAATCCGATGGGCGCAACGGGCCAGCAGATCGTGGCAAGCGCGGTAGATCTTCTTTCCAATTGGGGGATTCAGGTGGTGGGCGCCCTGGCAGTGCTCGTCGTGGGCCGCTGGATCGCGGCTCGGTCAGGACGCGTCACCCGAGATGCACTCACCCGAGCCAACGTGGATCCGCAGCTCATCCCGTTCTTTCAGCAGGCCACCCACTATTCCCTGCTCGCCATAGTCGTCGTCGCGGTTCTTCAACTGTTCGGCGTGGAGACCACTTCCCTGGTGGCCGTGATCGGCGCCGCTGGGCTGGCTGTGGGCCTCGCCTTGCAGGGTACGCTCTCCAGCTTCGCTGCGGGTGTCATGCTGCTTGTTATGCGTCCATTCAAAATCGGCGATTCCATTTCGGTGAGCGGATCGACCGGAACCGTTGTCGAAGTCACGCTCTTTGTGACGACGCTCAATACTTCTAACAACGTGCAGATCATGCTTCCCAACTCCGCCGTGTATGGCTCGACCATCACCAACTTCAGCGCGAACGAAAAGCGAAGGATCGACCTCGTTGTCGGAATTTCCTACGGAGACGATATCGGTCAGGCCATCGAGTCGATCCACTCGATTCTCGGAGCGGATGACCGTGTACTGCAAGAGCCTGCGCCCGCAGTCGCCGTCACCGAGCTGGCTGATTCGAGTGTCAACATCATGGTTCGGCCCTGGGTCGCCTCGTCGAACTACAGCGCTGTGCGCGGCGATCTCACCCGGGCGCTGAAAGAAGGTCTCGAAGCGGCGGGGATCTCCTTCCCCTTCCCCCAGCAGGATCTCCACCTGGTTTCGACCCCGAATACACCCTGAAGACCCGTCCCTGGGCGATGAAGCCTGAGCCGGATGCACCTCCCTCGGCCCGGCCGCGCATCCACGATCCATCATTGTCCACCATCAACAATTATCCACCATCAATCGTTACCCACCCAAGGACATGACAGGATTGAGGAGTTCCATGATCAGGTTTTTTGGGTGTACCGCACTCTTCGTTTCTCTCGCTCTGCCCGGTGTGGCCGATGAGTTTGAACTTTCCAATGGAGATAAAATTGACGCCACGGTGATCTCGGAAAACGAGGAAATGATTCTCGTGGAGCATCCCCAACTGGGGCGAATCGAAATCCCTCGGACAGCCCTCAAGCCACCCGCACCGCCCAATCCCGGCCTCTTCGGCACCGAGGTGCTCGCGGGCTGGAACCGCAACTTTGGCGTTGGCTTTTCCGGATCCAGCGGGAACAGTGCGGACGCGAGCTTCAATGCTTCCCTCGCCATGGCTCGCGCAACCGACGCGTATCGCGGCGCATTCACCAGTTCATACTTCTTTGCCAGCCAGAACAGTCAGCAAACCACCAACGAGTTTTTCATGAACTACCAACACGATTTCCTGTTCAGCGAGTCCCCCTACTACGTTTTCGTGCAAGGTCGCTACCAATACGATGCGTTCCAGGCCTGGGAGAACCGCATCTCGGGAAGCGGTGGCCTGGGCTACAACCTGCTAACCCGAAAGACTTTCGACCTGCGGGGAGAACTCGGTTTTGGGTTTTCAAGATCCTGGGGCACCGAGGCCGGGTGGCGGCCCGAAGGCGTGGTGGGCCTGACAGCGAACTGGGCACCCATCCCTGGCCAGAGTGTCCAGGCCGATCTCACCTATTACCCGGACTTCGACAACTTCTCCGAATACCGGATCCTGGCCAATGCCGCGTATGTCGTCGCCATCGCCCAACTCGATGGGCTGAGCCTGAAATTGGGTGTAAAGAACGAGTACGACTCCTCCCAGCCAGGCGAGAACAACAACCTGAAGTACTACGGGAACCTGGTGTACGATTTCTAGCCTGCAGATCGGATCCCCCGGTTGAATTCAGGAGAAGCATGGCGGTCAAAACCTTTTTCGATCCGAAGCCGGAAGATGAATCCCGCAATCTGGCCTTTTTTCCTGCAGAGATTTCCGGCGGGCGAAAGCTCTCTCGTGAAGAACTCGACCGCTTCAATCGCGAAGGTTTTCTCACCGGGCTCCCGGCATTCAGCACCACAGAGATCACGAAAATTCGCGCCTATCTCGATGAGCTGATTGCGACAGTGCTCGCAGCCGATGACCGTCGCAACGCCTATTCGATCAACGCGTATCACTTGGTGTGCGCCGGAATCTACGACCTGGTTCTGAGCCCGGTGCTACTCGATTACGTCGAGGACATTCTTGGCCCCACTTTCGGGTCATGGGGAAACCATCTCTTTTGCAAGTTGCCCGGTGACCCCATGGCGGTGCCTCTCCACCAGGACGCCTCCTACTGGCCCATTACGCCTTCACGCACGGTGACCGTCTGGATTGCCATCGACGACGCCGATCCCGAGAATTCGGCAATGGAATTTGTTCCCGGAAGCCACCTGCACGGACCGCTCCCCCACGAAGACCTCCCCTTGGACGGCAGCCGTGTACTGAAGCGCCAGGTGGTGGCCCCCGAGAGCTATGGCGAGCGCACAAACAATTCCATGCGGGCGGGGGAGATTTCCCTGCATTCAGACTTGCTCCTCCACGGCTCTCAACCCAATCGCTCCCCGCGCCGCCGGGCGGGGCTGACCATTCGCTACGCGGCCGGCGAAGTGCGCGCCCTCCCCGGCCACGAATACTGGTTGAAACCCGGGGTCCACTGCCGGGGCGAACTCCCCGAGCACTGGCCACATCGATCGCGTCCCGAGGGAGAGCATCCCGAAAAGCTCGCCCACTTTACCGGCGACTTTGACGGGAACCCCATGCCCGAAGGGGACAGAGGCGACTGAGGCCAGGCTGAGGGCGGAGCACTCCCCGCCGCAAACTCGCGGGGAGCGGAGGCTGAGCCTCGCGGATACCCCTCAAACTACGCTAAAAGGACGTGTCCGATGGGCCCGGACCATCGCTCTCGGCGAGCCCGCGCCGAGCGGGCTCGTAATTCGGGTTCAATCCCAGCGCCCGATTGAAGTAGCTTCGTGCCCGGCCGCGGCGGCCAAGTTTCATTTCGATCTGCCCGGCCAAGCTCAGAACATCGATGCGATTGGGTCCAATTTCGACCGCCCGCTCGATATCGGCCAATGCGCGTTCCTCGAGTCCAAGCCCGAGTTCGATGCGGGCCAATACGCCAAAGGTATCCGCACTCGGCGTCAGATCCCCGCTGCGTGCATAGGCGCGAGCAGCGTCCTCTGGGCGTCCGGCTCCCATCAGGGCGTTTCCGACCTGGGCACGCGCGGTTGCGCTATCCCGGGCCACCCAGGCCAGCCCGTTGAGGAGGGTCGAGACAGAGTCGTATTTGCCCCGCTCCACGAGGGACGGAATCGCGACCCGCTGAACCGCGAACTCGGCCAACGCAACGGCAAGAAGAACCGAGGCCGAGCCCCAAACCACCTTGGCAAAGCGGCCGGTCCCCAGCCTCCCGGCGGCCGGGAACTTCGGCGCCTGGGACCGGGCGCGAATCAGAATATCCGCGATTTTTGATTTGCGCAGTTTCCAGATCGCTCCATCGAGAATGAAGTGATGGAGGTTGACAAGAGAAGCCACCAGCAAACCCACGGTCCACTCCGAGACTGCTCCGCCAAAGATCTGGGGGGCGAAAATCAGGGCGGGGACGAACCACGCCAGGTTGCCGGCAAGCAGGGTCTTGAGCAGATATCGCCCAGTGCTCGACCCGCCCGATTCGGTTCGAGCGTAGAAGCTCGTGATCCACAGGTATTGGACCGCATGGGCGACCACCACCCAATTGAAGTAGAGCGCGCGGTAATCGAAGTCAAAGACTTCCAATCCGCCGGACGAGCCCATGTATCGCGCAAGGTCCGGCACCGTGAACCAAAGGGCCTGGGAAAGGGCCAGCAAAGCGATGGGAAGCAGGTCGCGGAGCCGCCCGCGAAGCAACATCAACCGCCCGGCGACCAACAGAGCAACACCCCACGCCGCGGCAGCTGCGGGAATCGCGATTCCGGAAAACCATTCGGGAATTCCGAGCCGTGCTAGGTGAACACCCCCCTCGGCGAGGCCACGAGGGCTTCCATCGGCCTGGTGCATGACCAGGAAAGTCAGCACGTACGAGAGAACAAAGGAGCCGTGAAGCCAGCGCTTGGCCGGCTCGGCGTCTACGCCCCGGCGGCGCATGAACATGACCGCGATCCCGTAATTCTGCCCGGTGTAGTGCCAGGGAGACCAGGTCAGGTAGGCGGTGAAAAGGAGTGTACCGACAGCGGCATTTTGGACTCCCCACACAAAGAGCGCGATCAGTGCCAGGGTCGTCCAAACCGTGAAGAACGCATAGGCCCGGCGCTCCCCACGCTGCTCATAGACACGAACCAGGGTTGCCCCATAGTGGGGCGTTGAGATCAAGAAGATCAGCAGCGGCGCGAGGTACAGGGGCTGCAGGTTGCGAATCCCGGGGCCAGCCAGGGCTAGGACGGGAAAGAGCAGCAGATACCAGGCCCCACACCCCAGTAGGAGATCCCGAGAAGACCCCCAGAGCCAGCGGTTCTGCGTGGGCGATACTGCGGTCATCGGGACAATATACTCCCTCGCCGAACACTCACCCCCCAACAAAAAATGCCGGGCGACCTCGTGGGCCACCCGGCATCTCTGTACTCGTGTTCAGCGCTAGAGCGCAGTGCCTATTGGCTCGG
>DUCH01000211.1:0-10671 GCA_012959865.1 Myxococcales bacterium
CTCGATTTGGTCGCGCCTCCGGGCATCGGCGCGCCGGGCTTGCTGGATCTTCCGATCTCCGCCGAAGCGAACGGGCTGGCGTGGTGGCGCAGCCAGACTTGGCTCTTCATGGGGTTCGCCCTGGCTTTCGCGGTGGCGCTTCCCATTTTCCCTCTGCACAGCTGGTTTCCCGATGCGTTGGCCGAGGCGCCGACAGCCGGGTCGGCCCTGATGGCGGCGCTTCTTCTGCAAATGGGCGCCTACGGTCTGGTGCGTTTCGCGATGCCGCTTTTTCCCGACGCCGCGATGGCTCTTGCGCCGGCCATCCGAGCGCTGGCGCTGGTGTCCATCGCATACGCGGGGATGCGTGCTCTGTTTCAGCAGGATCTGAAACGAACGGTCGCCTATCTGGCCATGGTTCAAGTGGGTTTTGTTCTGCTGGGTCTCTTCAGCTTCGGAGAGTTGGGTCTGGTGGGCGGGGTATTGGGCATGGTGAGTCGTGGGCTCACCGTGGGGGCCCTGATCCTCCTTGTGGGAATGCTCGAGGATCGGCGGCGAACCCGGCAGCTGGGGGCCTTGGGGGGATTGGCCGCCCCCATGCCGGTGTTGGTGGTTTTCATGGGGGTGGCCTTGATGGCCAGTGTCGGCGTTCCCGGGTCGAGCGGCTTTATTTTCGAATTGCTGGTATTTGCGGCGACCTTCGAGACCGGCGCCCGGGTGGGGATCGCGGCCTGCCTGGGTGGGCTCGTCATGGCGGCCTGTCTGTTTCGCGTCTATCGGAAGGTGGCCTTTGGCCCGGTTGTGATCGAAGACAACCGGGGTCTGATGGACATCGATTGGCGAGAGCGCGGGCTGATCCTGGCCCTGCTGGTGCCGGTCCTGTGGATCGGCTTCTACCCGAACCCGTGGCTGCGTCGTATCGAGCCCTCGGTTTTGGAGGTCGGGCGCCAAATTTCCGAGCGCCAGATTTTGAGCGCCGAATTGCAATCCGCCCCGTCGACGAAGCCGCGTGAATCCGATTCGTCGTTGCCGGGGAGAATGCCCTGATGGCGGAGACGAGCATGGATTGGGCGAGCCTCGTCCCCATCGTGCCCATGGCCGCAGTGGCATTGGGTGCCCTGGTTATTCTGGGGGTGTCGATGTTTTTTTCGGGCCTGCCCCCGGAAAGCGGACGCAGGCTCCGGCGATCCACCGGGCTGCCCGCCACCGGGCGCACCTCTCGCCGAGGCGAAGCCGGGGTCGAAGCCGAGTTGGCCCGCATGCGAGTCAATTTGCTTCTCGCTCTGGTGGCCACCGTGGCCCTCGCTGGGGCGGGGGCGGTGGCGGGCACGCGCCTTTTGACCTCCCCCGAGCCCAGCGCTCGATTTCCCATGCTTCAACTCGATGCATTGGCGGCGATCTCGATTCTCATCGTCGGTCTTGCCGCGATGCTGGTGATCTGGCTTTCGACCAGCCGGCTCACGTCGATTCGAATTCCCTATGGCGAGTACTACTGCCTGGTTCTACTCGGTCTGGCGGGGAGTTTTGTGGCGCTCCAAGCCGAGAATGCGATGGTTCTTTTTCTCGGCCTCGAGGTGATGGGCATATCGGCAAGCGTTCTCGTCGCTGCCGAGCGCGGGAAAGAGCACGCGATTGAAGCCGCCCTCAAAGCATTTTTCGCCAACGCGTTGGCGAGTGGGATGCTGCTTCTGGGAATCGCTTTTCTTTTTGGCGCCACGGGCCATTTCGATTATGCGGGTCTGAAGGCCGCCCTCGACCCCGATCAACGGCTGGCCCTTGCGGGCCTCGCACTGCTCTTCGCCGGCTTCGCGATGAAGCTTGGCTTGGTGCCTTTTCATCAATGGCTGCCCGATGTTCAGGAGGGTGCGTCCACTTCCATCGCCGCCTATGTGTCGACTTGCGTGGTCATGACGGTGATCCTCGCCTGGCTGCGCTTCATTCTTCACGCTCTTCCCGACCTCGGTCTGCTGCTGGCCCCGGTTTTCTCGGTTCTCGGAGTGGCGAGCATTGCGATTGCGAACCTGATGGCGCTGATTCAGCGCAACGTGAAGCGGATGTTGGGCTGGCTCGTGATCGCCCAGGCGGGCACCTGGGTGCTGACCTTCGTCGTCGGCGGGAGCGTGGCCTACGGGGCGCTGCTCTTCTACTTGATCGCCTATGCGCTGGTCATGTTGGGAGCCTTCGGGGTGGTCATGACTCTCAAGGGCGGGGGCCGGGAACTCGAACGGCTGGAGCATTTCGCGGGAATCGCCCAGTCGCGCAAGGGGTTGGCCGCGATCATGACCCTCTTCATGCTCGCTCTGGCGGGAGTGCCCGGCACCGTCGGGTTCTGGGCGCGCTGGCATCTGGTGGGCGCGCTTGTGGGCGGCGGCGAACTCGCCCTGGCGGTGGTGGCGGTGCTGGGGAGCGTGATTTCGCTGTATATCTGCATGCAGGTGCCCGTCATGATGTACATGCGCGAGACCCTTGAAGAGGAGAAGAGTGAATCCTCGACCAACGAGCTCGTCGTACTTCTGCTCTGCGCCGCTGTGGTGATCGGCTTGGGGATCTGGCCCGATCCGCTGATCTCGACTCGGGGGGTCGGGCTGCTGGAACTTCTCCAGGCCAGCGTCCACTAGCCCGAGCCGAGTCGCCTAGCGCCGGGGGCCCCCGCTTCGCGGAATACGGGTCTCGCCTTGGCGCCGGGTGACGTGCAGTTCGTCGAGCAGTTCCATCAGCGGCATGGCGGTGCGTCGGGAAGTGCCGATCAACGCTTTGTAGGTTTGGGTGTCGAGTTCCGCCTCGGTCTCGAAGTGGGTCTCGACCCGTTCGCGCAGGTGATCAACGGCCTCCCGGGCAAACCAAAGATCGCCCGGGGCGCGAACGAGAACGCCCTGGCGCTGGAGATGCGCGAGCAGGTCCCGGAGATGATCGAGGGAAACGCCGACCTGTTCGGCCCAATCCTTGGGACTCGGCGGTTCGAGTCCGCACTGGCGGGCGTGGTCCAAGATGCGGTCGGCCGCCGCTGTGGATTCGGGATCGAGGACCGGGCGGTACTCGGCCAAGCGCACGAGATCCTGCTCGCTCACGATGCTTTGCGCGGATTCCAGCCGGGCGATGGCCAGTTCGGCGGCCTCGCGCGGAACATTCTGGGGTAGCCGTCCGCGCAGGGTGGCCCGGGGCATGCCGGGGCGCATGGGTTCTTGCGCGTGAAACGCCGCCAAGCTCGCAAGCAGGGCTTTCTCCAGGCGATGGGTCATTGCCGCATCCAGCCAGCGATGCCCACCGGCTTCTAAGACGGTGGGAGCGCTTTCGGGCTTGCGAAGAATCGCTTCGACTTCGGTGCATTCGAGACCGGTTTCTCGGGCGAGATCCCGGGCGTCGCAGCCCGCATAACCCGTGCGCTGAATTCGGGCCCGGAGCCCGCTGGCGCGGTCGCCGGTCTTCAGGCACGCGAGTTCTTCCAACAAGGCCGGGTCGCTGCGTCGCCGCCGGGGGGGGGCGCAATCCAGCACGACACCGCCCCCCACGGTGGACCCCGCCATGGCGTTTTTCGCAAAGCCGCGGACGATGAAGCGGTCGCCGGGCAAGAGGGCAAGCCCCTCGCCGTCGACGTGGAGCCGGGCGAAGCCAGCTTCACCCGGCAGAAATGCCGGCCTCCCGATGGCGGCGAGATGAGCCCGACGCTCGGCGGTTCCCACCAAAACCTCCACCGAGGTAATCGCCTCGGCGGCCGGCGCTGTCTGGAGCCAGTGGAGATGCACATCGGCACTCTGGGTGGCGGCCAAGCGATCGCTCAGGGTGATCACATCCCCCCGGCGAAGGTCGGAGACTTCGACGCCCTGGAGGTTTACCGCGCAGCGCGTGCCCGGCGCCGCGCTCTTGCTCTCCTGGCCGTGGCTCTGCAAGCCGCGGATCCGGGCGTGGAGCCCCGACGGTTGCACCTCGATGCGGTCACCCGAATGCAGGGGCGCACCCACCAGGGTTCCGGTGACCACGGTGCCGAAGCCCCGCATGGCGAAGACCCGGTCGACCCCCAGGCGCGGCGGACCCTCACGGGTCGTTCGGGGGTGAGCGCCTTGAGCGGTTTCCATCAGCGCGGCGCGGAGAGCGTCGAGTCCGGCGCCGCTTTGCGCCGAAACCGGAACGATGGGCGCGTCGGCGAGGGTCGTGGGTGCGAGCAGTTCGCCGATCTCCTCGCTGGAGAGTTCGATCATCTCCTCGTCGGCCAGATCGGTTTTGGTGAGCGCGACCACCGCGGATTCGATGCCGAGCAAATCGCAGATCGCCACGTGCTCCCGGGTCTGAGGCATCACGCTTTCGTCGGCGGCGACCACGAGGAGCAGCACATCGATGCCGCTGGCCCCGGAGACCATGGTGCGCACCAGACCCTCGTGCCCCGGTACGTCCACCACCGACAGCCGCCCAAAGCCCGGCAGGTCCAGGGCCGCGAAGCCGAGATCGATGGTGATCCCCCGGGCCTTCTCCTCGGGGAGGCGATCGGTCTGGGTGCCCGTCAGGGCCTCGATGAGCGCCGTTTTTCCGTGATCGATGTGCCCCGCGGTGCCGAGCACGAGGCCGCGCGGTGCAGAAGAGTTTGCGTCGGCCGCAGGATTTCCCGTTTTTGTTTGAAGGGACACCCGCCCGGCCTCAGCGGGATCCGATCGAGTCCCGGCCGAGGAAGGGGATCAAGGCGGCGGGGATTTCGATGCTGCCGTCGGCGCGCTGATGAATTTCGACCAGGGCCAGGATTGCCCGAGCGTTGGAAAGCGCCGTGCCGTTCAGGGTATGGACGATTTCGGGTTTGCCGCCGTCCTTGGGTCGGTAGCGAGTCTTGAGCCGCCGGGCCTGAAAGTCGGTGCAGTTGGAAGCGCTGGTCACTTCGCCCCAGCTGCCGTTGTCGCCTCGGCCCGGCATCCAGGCCTCGAGATCGAATTTCCGGTAGGCGGGTGCGCCGAGATCCCCGCTCGCCACTTCGATGACCCGGTAGGGAATTTCAAGGGCATCGAAAATCTTTTGTTCGATAGCAAGCAGCCGATCGAGTTCGGCCTCGCTGTCCTCGGGGCGGCAGAAAACGAACATCTCGGTTTTGCTGAACTGGTGGACCCGGTACAAGCCCTTGCTCTCGCGCCCGTGGGCGCCGGCCTCGGTGCGGAAACAATGGGAGATGCCCGCTACGCGCAGGGGCAGCTCGTCTTCGTCCAGGATTCGATCGGCCCCGAGCCCGCCCAGGGTAATCTCGGCGGTGCCCACCAGGCAGAGGTCGTGGTCTTCGACGGAGTAGATATTGGATTCCTGGCCGCGGGGGTTGAAACCGAGGCCGGTCAAAATGGCGGGACGCGCCAGATCGGGGGTCGCCATGGGGGTGAAGCCCTCGGCGATGACATGCTCCAGGGCGAAGCGCTGGAGGGCCAGATCCATGAGCGCCGCCTCGTTCTTCAGGTAATAGAACTTCTGGCCCGCCACTTTGGCCCCGGCTTCGAAATCCACCAGGTCGTGCTTTTCGCACAGGGTCAGGTGATCGAGCGGTTCGAAATCGAAGGCCTTGGGGGTTCCCTCCTGGACCACGCGGTAGTCGTCTTCGCCGCCCAGGGGCACGCTGGGATGAATTAAATTGGGCAATTCCAGCATCTGGGCTTCCAGTTGCTGCTCGCACTCGCGAAGCCGGGATTCGAGGCCGGCGACGGTCTCCTTGAGGTCGCGGCCCGTCTCGACGTGGGCGTTTCGCTCGGCATCGTCCATGGGGCGCTTGCCGGCCTTTTGGTGCTCATTGCGCACACGGTTGGCGTCGTTCAACTCGGTTCGCAGCGCGGTGACGTCGTCCTGGGCGGCAATCGTCCGGTCGACATCGGCCTTGACGTTGCGGTGCCGGCAACTCTCGACAATGGCGTCGCGTTGCTCTCGGAGTGTGCGGGGATCCAACATGCCGGCAAGGGAAGCACAGGGGTGCTGGGGCTGCCATTGCGGCCACGAAGGGCTTCTATTGCTCTGCGAATCCGGGTAGAATCGTCGAGTGCTGAGTCCTTATCGTGTCGTCGATTTTTCTGACGAGCAGGGTCTGCTCTGCGGCCAGATCCTGGCGGATCTGGGTGCGGACGTCATCCGCGTCGAGCCTCCGGGCGGTTCATCGGCCCGGCGAGTGGGTCCCTTCTTGGACGGTGAGCCCGGGGCCGAGCGCTCTCTTCACTGGTGGGCCTATGCGCGCAACACGCGGTCGCTGGTGCTGGATCTCGAAGCCGCGTCTGCTCGCGACGATATCCTGCGCTTGATTGCGGGCGCCGATTTTCTCATCGAGTCGGCCCGGCCCGGGCGAATGGCCGAACTCGGCTTGGGCTACCCGGAACTTTCCCGCTTCAACCCCGGCCTCGTCTACGTCTCCATCACGCCTTTTGGGCAGACGGGTCCAAAGGCCGATTGGCTCGGCTCGGACCTGATCTGCATGGCGGCCGGCGGTCACGCCTACCTGACGGGCGAGCGCGATCGACCGCCGCTTCGGGTTTCGGTCCCCCAGGCCCATGCCCACGGCGGGAGCGATGCGGCGGTGGGCGCGTTGATCGCCCATTTTGCCCGGCGCAAAACCGGCCGCGGTCAACATGTCGATGTTTCCCTGCAACAGTCCGTCACCCTGGCCACCATGTTTCGCTCTCTGGATGCGCCCCTCGAAGAAGCGCCGGCTCGGCGCATTTCCGGGGGGGTCTTCATCGGGGGCAATTGGGTGCCCACCCGCTATCCCCTGCGCGACGGCAGCGTCGTGCTGGGCCCGTCCTGGTTGCCTTCCACGGGGCATTTCATGAAACGCTTGATGGACTGGGCGGCCGAGCGCGGCCACTCGGTTTCCGATTCCATGCGGGAAGAGAACTGGTCCACCTATGCCCTACGGATGATGGGCAAAGAGGTGACCGCGGAGGATTTTGCCCCGGTCGACGCGTTGTTGACCGAACTCTTTGCCGGCCTGGACAAGGCCGAGGTGATGCGGGCCGTGGTGGAAAAACGCCTCTTGATGGCGCCGGTGCTCGGCCTCGACGAGTTGATCGAGGGAGAGCAACTGGGCGCCCGAAATTTCGCCGTAGAAATCGACCAGCCGGGGGCGTCGTCGGCGGTTCGGTATCCGGGTCCCTTCGCCCGGTTCGCCCGAACCCCGGTCGCGTACCGATTGCCGGCGCCCGGCGTGGATGAGCACCGCCAGGAAATTCTCGCCGAATCGGTTCGCGCCCCGGCCTCGTCGCTGGACGCGCCGGAGCCCGGCCGCGAGGACGCCCTGCCCCTGGAAGGCGTCAAGGTTCTCGATCTGTTCTGGATTCTCGCCGGCCCGGGATCCACGCGGAGCTTGGCCGACTACGGGGCCACGGTGGTTCACGTGGAGTCCATGAAACATCTGGACACGTTGCGCGTGATTCCCCCCTACCGCTTTAACAACCCCCATCCCGAAGGAGCGGGCGGCTTTCAGAGCGTCAATGCGAACAAGCTGGACCTGACCCTGGACATTCATTCGCCCAAGGGCCACGCCATCGTGATGGAACTCGTGGAGTGGGCGGACGTGGTCACCGAATCGTTTGCGCCGGGCGTTATGAAGTCGGCGGGTCTCGACTATGCGTCCTTGCGCGCGGCGAAGAGCGAGATCATCATGATCTCGAGTTGCCTCATGGGGCAGACTGGGCCCTGGAAGGATTTTACCGGTTTCGGCAACCTGGCAGCGAGCGTGACCGGCTACCAGGGTCACGCAGGATGGCCCGACCGTCTGCCTTCGGGCCCCCACGGTGCCTACACGGATTTCATTTCTGCGCGCTACAACGCCGTGGCGATTCTCGCCGCCCTCGAGCACCGCGAGCGCACCGGCGAGGGCCAATACATCGATCAGGCCCAGGCCGAGGCCGCGTTGCACTTTATTGCGCCCGCGTTTCTCGACTATACGGTGAACGGAAAACTGCGCGAGCGGGTGGGCAATCGCGACGCCCAGCAACGTCCCCACGGCGTTTTTCCCTGCGCGGGGAAGGATCGCTGGATCGCCATCGCGGTGGCGAGCGAGGGGCAGTGGCAGGCGCTTTGCGCCGTCATGGAGCGCCCGGACCTGCTCGATCAACGCGATTCGGGCGAAGCGCTGGAGGCCGAGATCGCCTCGTGGACGAGTGCCCGCGACGGCGCCGAGAGCGAAGCCGCGCTTCAGGCGTCCGGCGTTCCCGCCCACCGCGTACTCGACACCGTCGATCTCTACGCCTGCCCCCAATTGCAGCACCGTGGGCACTACATCGATATCGCCTGCGATCTCTATCAATCGACGACTGTGGAAAGCTCGCGTCTTTTGTTTTCAGACAGCGAAGCGCGGCGCCCCGAGCGGGCGGTTTCATTCGGCCGGGACAACCGCTACGTGCTGGAAACGATTTTGGGTTACAGCGCCGAGGCGATCGCGGGACTGGCCGAAGCCGGGGTGCTGCTCTGAGGGCGGTCTTGGTTTGGGGGTCCGGCACCCAGGGAAACTTTCAACGCCGAGCGAAGTCCAGGGCGCGGGCGCGTCGGCGGACCTGGATGCCTTCGAACTCCAACACTGTGCGCTGCCAGAGATCGCCAGGGGCGTCGTCGAAAACCACTTGGGCACGGGCGGCACCTACGTGCCAATCGCCCCGGGAAAACTCGTCGTCGAGTTGCCCGGGCCCCCAACCCGAGTAGCCAATGAAGGCGCGAAAGTTATCGGTGGAGACTGCGGATCGAATCAACCGGCGTAGAACTTTTGCGCTGCCGGTCGCGTAGACGCCGCCAATTACCGGAAAAGCACCGGGCACCCCGGTGTCCGAGCGGATCAAGAAGGTCATTATTCCCGGCTCCACGGGTCCGCCGATGTACACCCGGTCTCGGCGCTCGGAGAGCCGGGCCGCTTCGGGGAGCAGATCGCCGAGCAGCGCTGAAGTTTGCCGATTGATCACCAGACCAAGCGCGCCGTTGGCCGAGTACTCGAGCAGGAGGATGACGCTCTCGGCGAAGAGCGGGCCCTGGAGCCGGCGACTGGCGATGAGGAAGCGCCCGGCCGCAAGCGAACGATCGCCCTGGGTTTGCGGCCGGATCGAGGGTCTCCCCCGCCTGGGCGACGCGGGTGTCCGGGCCAGGGGCAAGGACCTTTTCAGATCTGGAGAGTCGCGCACGGGGGGCTCGGCTCGAGGTCTCGCGAGCTTTGAAGGGCCGGCGCTGGGGACCGGGGGTTGGCCCCCCTCGGTCCACAGCCAGCCACCGAGGGCCGCGAAAAGAATCGCGCTGGCCAGTCCGATTCGGAAGCGTCGCTGATCCATTCGACCTCTCGAATTTGGGGCGTCCCCGGCGCTTCGGCCATTCGCCTCGATTGCCCCTTGAGGTGAGAATGTACAGCGTTATGGTCGCCGCTTCGCGGCGCGACGCACGAAGCGGCGTCCGGCGCTCGACGAGACGGGATAGGAGGAATCGATGGCGGGTCCCCTCGCGGGTATCAAAATTCTCGAGTTGGCAGGGCTGGGTGCCTTGCCCTTTGGTTCGCTCAAACTCGCCGACATGGGGGCGGATGTTGTTCGCGTGGACCGCCTGTCCGAGGTGCCCGAAAATCCCGAACCCCGGGCGCACAATTTTTGGGATCGGGGTCGCCGAAGCATTGCGGTCAATCTCAAGGACCCGCGCGGGGTCGAAACGGTGCTGCGCCTGGCCGACGGCGCAGATGCTTTTCTGGAGGCCTTTCGTCCCGGCGTGGCCGAGCGCCTGGGGCTGGGCCCGGAAATCCTTCACGCTCGGAACCCTCGCCTGGTCTACGGCCGCCTGACGGGTTGGGGCCAGACCGGTCCGCTGGCCCAGGTGGCGGGGCATTCGCTGAACTACGAAGCGATTACCGGCGCAACCCACAGCATCGGTCCGCGGGACGCGCCGCCGGTACCCGCGCTCACGGTGTTGGGGGACTTCGCCGGGGGCGGGCTGCATCTCGCCTATGGGGTGGTGTGCGCGCTGCTCGAAGCCCAGCGCAGCGGGCGCGGCCAGGTGGTGGATGCTGCCATGGTGGACGGCGTGATGTCGTTGATGGGTGTCTTCCACGGGATGGACGCCATGGGGATGAACACCGACGCAACGGGGACGAACCTCTTCGACGGAGGCGCTCCCTTTTACAACGTCTACGAGACCAAGGATGGCCGCTACGTGAGCGTGGCCCCCATGGAGCCGCACTTCTACGCGCTGCTGCTCGAGAAAATTGGACTCGACCCAAGCGCCCTGCCGGATCAATACGACAACGCGCGTTGGCCCGAACTTCGCGAGCGTTTCGCACAAGTGTTTCGCACGCGAACCCGGGACGAGTGGAGCGAAATTCTCGAGGGCACCGACGCCTGCTATGCCCCGGTGCTCACGCTTTCCGAGGCCCGAGACTATTCGCATAACCGGGTGCGGGGTGCGTTCGTCGAAGGCTCGGACGCACCCGAACTGGTCCCCACGCCGCTGCTGTCGGTCACGCCAGGCGAGCCTGGAACCTCGCCGGACTGG
This sequence comes from Myxococcales bacterium, assembly GCA_012959865.1. GTDB lineage: Bacteria > Myxococcota_A > UBA9160 > UBA9160 > UBA4427 > JAZXM01. The sequence goes on from DUCH01000211.1 coordinate 10,441, forward strand.
CCCGGAGCCGATACAGAGGCTGTTTTGCGCGAGGCCGGCTTCTCCCGCGCCGAACTGGAGTCGCTTCAGGAAGCCGGCACGATTCCCATCGGGGCCGCCGCGAGGGGCGCCGATTTATCCTAGGCTTTGACCTTCAATTTTCTTTCAGCACCCAACGAGGACACCGCCATGAGCAGCGAAATCACTCCCTTCAGCATTGCGGCCAGCGACGCCGAAATCGACGACTTGAAA
>DUCH01000211.1:10868-25538 GCA_012959865.1 Myxococcales bacterium
GTTCCGAGGAAGCCGACGCCATCCCTCTGGTGATCACCCACGGCTGGCCGGGTTCGGTGGTCGAATTTCAGAAAGTCATCGGTCCGCTAACCGATCCCGTGGCCCACGGCGGTAAAGCGAGCGATGCCTTTCACGTGGTGTGTCCCTCCATGCCGGGTTATGGATTTTCTGACAAGCCCACCCAGACGGGCTACGGCGTGGACAAGATCGCCGACACCTGGGCTTTGCTGATGGCCAAGCTCGGCTACGACCGGTACGTGGCCCAGGGCGGTGATTGGGGGGCCATGGTGACCAACCAGATCGGCCTTCGGGATACCGAGCACTGCGCGTGCATCCATCTCAATATGCCCATCGTGGCGCCCGACCCCGAGACCATGGCGGATCTTCTGCCTATCGAGCAGCGCGCCCTGGCGGGCATGCAGCACTATCAGGATTTTGATTCGGGCTATTCCAAGCAGCAGAGCACCCGCCCTCAGAGCTTGGGCTATGGGCTGGTGGATTCTCCCGCCGGCCAGGCGGCCTGGATTCTCGAAAAGTTCTGGTCGTGGATGGATTGCGATGGCCATCCCGAGAACGCGCTCACCCGGGATGAACTGCTGGACAACGTCATGCTCTACTGGCTGCCGGCAACGGGCGCTTCCTCGGCGCGGCTCTACTGGGAAAGTTTCGGCACCCCGTCGCTGGATCCCGTCACTGTGCCCACCGGGTGCAGCATTTTTCCCAAGGAGATCTTTCAGAGCTCCAAACGTTGGGCTGAGAAGAAGTTCACCAATCTCGTGCACTGGAACGAACTCGAAGCCGGTGGTCACTTCGCGGCGTTTGAACAACCCGAGGTCTACGTCGACGAAATTCGCACCTGCTTCCGCAACGTGCGCTGAACGCGCGGCGAGAGCAGGCATGCGGATTCGCAGCTATCGGGAAGCCGACCGCGACGGCTTGGTCGATCTCTGGCGAAGCGTCTTCCCCGATGCTTCGCCGCACAACGAACCGGTTCGCATGATCGATGCGAAGCTCGCCGTGGATGACTTGATCTTCATCGCGGAAGACGAAGAACGAATCGTCGGCGCCTGCATGGTGGGGTACGACGGGCATCGCGGCTGGCTCTACGCGCTGGCCGTGCGCCCCGAATTGCGGCGAAATGGCCTGGGGGCGCGGATCGTTCGGCACGCCCTGGAGGCGCTCCGCGGGCTCGGCTGCATCAAGCTGAACCTACAAATTCGGTCGAGCAACCACGAGGTCGAAAAATTTTACCAAAGCCTCGGCTTCGAGAGGGAAGAGCGGATCAGCATGGGCCTTCGGATCGATTGAGGGGATCCGAAGGACGCGGCCCAGACCCGCCGTGCGGACCCCGAACCGCTCACCCATGCGGCCGGGCCTTGCTGCACGCGACCCGGACCGACCCCCTAAACGGCCTCCTTCGGGTCGGCTTCGTCGCGCAGTTGCCTTTTAAGGAATTTACCGCTGGCGTTCTTCGGTAGAGACTCGAAGCCGAGCCACAGGTAGCGGGGAATTTTGTGCCGGGCCAGGCGTCCTTCGCAGTGGGCGCGCAGACCTTCCCCCGTCAGTTCGCTGTCCTTGCGAAGCATGACCGCGACCCCAACCTCTTCGCCCAGGCGCTCGTCCTCCACCCCGAAAGCCGCGCACTCGGCCACATCCTCGTGGTCGAAGAGCACGCTCTCGACCTCGGCGCAGTAGATGTTTTCGCCCCCCCGGATCACCATGTCCTTGGCGCGGTCGACAATGAAAATGAAACCGTCGTTGTCGATGCGCGCAATATCTCCGGTATGCAGCCAGCCGTCGGTGATCGATTCGGCGGTGGCCTCGGGGCGGTTCAGGTAACCCCGAATCACCTGGGAACCGCGCACCCAGAGTTCGCCGACCTCGCCCGTGGGCACGTCGTTTCCGTCGGCATCGACGAGGCGGGTTTCGTAGACGGGCATAGCGGGCCCGGCGGATTCGGGCTTGTCGATGAAGAAGTCGCCCGAGATCGAAGTGATGATGCCGCAGGTTTCGGTCATCCCGTAGCCGGTTCCCGGACGAGCGGTCTTCACGCTGTCGTCGATCTTCTTGACGAGATCAGGCTGAAGCTGGGCGCCGCCCCCCCCGAGCGATTTCAGCGAGGACGTGTCGTATTTGTCGAAATCCGGGTGGGCGATGAGTTCCCGCGCCATGACGGGCACGCCACTGAGATTTGAGATGCGCTCGGATTCGATGAGGGCCAGGGCTTCGCCGGGCTCCCACTTGTACATGTGGACAAGCTTGCCCCCGGCGATGGTGGCCGAGTGGGCCACGCAATTGTTGGCGGTGACGTGAAAGAGCGGGGTCACGACGAGAAGGCTTAGCTCGGCGGGGGCGCTGGGCGTGGCGGGAGGGGTGGGCGTGGTGGGGTTGGCCCGGGCCGCTGCCGCTGCGAAGGCCATATTGGAGAAGGCGAGGCTGAGGATGTTGTTCACGCAGCCGCGATGGGTGAGTTGGGCGCCCTTGGGCCGCCCGGTGGTACCGGACGTATAGAAGATGCACGCATCGCTATCGGGATCGACGGTGGCATCGGGTAGCTCGCCTGGATGTTCGCGAAGCTGGGACCAGGGCACGGCGCCTTCGGGCAATTCGCCCGGAACGCGGACGGCGACGACGAGGCAGTCAGGGGCTTTTTCGCGCACCGGTAGAAAACGCTCCAGCCTTTCGGCGTCGACGATCATGACCTTCGGCTTCGAGTCTTCCAACGCATAGGCGAGTTCGTCGGTGAGCCACCAGGCATTCATACCCACCACCGTGGCGCCAACGGATATTGTGGCCCAGTAGGCGAGCATCCACTCCGGGTAATTTCGCATGGCGATGGCTACACAATCGCCCGGGCCGACTCCCTTTTCGGCGAGCCAAGCGGCCGCCGCTCCGACTTCGTCGTGGGCCCGGGTGAACGTCCAGCGATCCTCGTTGTAGACCAGATAGTCCTTGTCTCCGTGGCCCGCTGAGCCGAGCCAAACTTCACGGAGCGAGGCGGGCGCGGCCTTGTAGGCCTTCAAGAGACAGCCCCCCACCTCCACGGTTTCCACCTCGAACGGGCCACCCGGGCCGGTAAATTCGCTCCAAACCTTTTTCAATTCGTCGTACATGGAGAGTTCTCCTTGATCTTCATCTTTTCAATAATTTTGAGGGTGTCGCCGGGGTGCTTCGGCTCCCGGGCTCTTTCCGGACGAATCTTTTCCGGCCCAGCGGAAAGGGATTTGCGAATGCAGGATTCTAGGCCAAGTTTCGCCGAGGAGGGCGCGCAGGGCGTGACGCAAAATATTCGTCGTTTCTGACCGCCTGCTCGTGTCCAGCGGGTGTGCGAGCATAAGGCTCCCGCGCCAGACCCGTCCGCCAGGCTCCCGCGCTGCCCACCGAAAGGGAGGATTCGAATGCCCGAGGCAGGGAAGATGCGAAACCAGATGCTGCGCTACCTCGAGGCGGTGGGGTCCCAGGATGTCGACGCGGTGTTGAGTCTATTCGCCGAGAACCCTTCGGTGGAAGACCCGGTGGGTGGCCCGCCCGGAACCCACGTGGTGGGCCTCGAGAACGTGCGCGAATTTTTCCGCGCGGGCTTTGGATCGAGTCGCCCGCGCCCACGCGCCAAGGGCTCGATCGTGACCACCGCCGGCGACGAAGCCGCGATGGCGTTCACACTCACCCTTGAAATACAAGGACGCGATATCGAACTCGATGTGATCGACGTGATGAAATTCGACGAAAATCACCAGGTGACTTCTTTGCGCGCGTTCTGGAATTTCAAGGAAGCCCGGGAGGTCTCAGCTTGAACGCCTGCCCAGAGCGCGTCACCGGCGCTAGAGCGAGGTTTCGAAAGCCCCCATGGGTCCGAGTTCGGCATTCCCTGCCTATTGCATTCCGGTTGACTACCGAAAGCAACTCCGGCCGCAATTACATTTCGGTAAACCCAGTATCCGCTCGATAGGAACCCCGGGACTCAAAGCACTCGGTTCGGCGAAGGGTTAACGGAGAGGCTGCACAATTTTGTTCTAAAAGGGGGACTTCTCTGTTGACTTTAGTGTGAGTCTTTCAATGACGAATATGAGAGTATGTCCGAAAGGCACCCGATCGACAGGAACCTGTAGGATTCATTAGAAGGTCATTCGCGCAACCGCCCCAGCCAAATCTCGGAGATAGGAAAATGAAGAAACTTGAAGTTCTGGTCGTTGATGATGACACGAACCTTCGCAAGTTCGTCACAGCGGGCTTGGAAGACCTGGGAATCTCGATCGTGTCGGCCGCCAACGCAGACGAGGCCGAAGTGATCCTGTCCGATTGCCCTTCGATCAACTTTATGTTGCTCGACGTGATGATGCCTGGCCGCAACGGTTGGGAATTCCTCAAAGAAATTCGGGAAGCGGGGAATCAAATTCCGGTCATCTTTTTGACCGCTCGCCAGGAAGTCAACGAGCGCGTGAAGGGCCTGAAAATCGGTGCGGATGACTACATAATCAAGCCTTTCGAATTTCAGGAACTGCTGGCCCGGATCGAGGCCGTCGCGCGTCGACGATCGGGGTCAAACGAGTTGGCAGTGGCCGACTTGAAAATCGACATCAGCGAACGAATGGTCGAGCGCGCTGGGGAATCGATATCAACAACGGACCAGGAATTTCGCCTTCTGAGGGTTCTCGTGGAGGCCGAAGGCGCAGTGGTCTCTCGGCCCGATCTTCTCAAGCGAGTCTGGAATCTTGACTTTGATCCCGGCACCAATATCCTCGAAGTGCAGATCGCTCGGTTGCGCCGAAAGGTCGATCGATTTGAACGCCCGCTCATTCAAACGGTCACTGGGCAAGGCTACAAGCTTGCGGATCAACCGAGACCTTGACTATGTGGCGCGAACGGTGGCGCAAACGGGAATGGCGGCTGACGACTCGGGTCGCTTTGTTGGCCGCCGCGACGGCCGGTTTTGTTTCGATCTCCGTGATCTGGATGTCGAGCATCTTCTTTCGCTCTGCGGTACGCGACGAAGTCCTCGCCCATGGCCGAGAAGAGGTGGCCGAGATGCGTGCGTATTTTTCCGCGAGTGCCCGAACGCCCGAGAGCTTTAGCGATATTGCCCTTGCGCTTCAGGAGAATCATCCGGCGGTTCGCTTCTCGTGGATGGTCTGGCGGAATGACGGGGAAATCTGGGGCCATTTCGGAGAAAAAAAACAATTCGAACGCGCAGGGCCGGTCGATCGAATTTCGGGTTTGGAAGATGATCTGGGCGGGGGGTTTTCCTGGTTTACTACGAAACTCACCGATGACCTCGCTATGGGATTGCTTACGAACAACTCGGAGCAGGCCTTGGTCGTCGAACAGTTTTGGCTGAATACTTCGACCTTTGCGTCCATTGCCCTGGCCTTGTCGGCGTTGGGCGGGTTGCTGATCGGGCGACAAGCGGGCCACCATCTTTCAGAGGTTGCAGAAAATGTGCGATCCATCGACGCACTCGATAGCAGCCAAAATTTGAGCGTCGGAAATCTACCGGTCGAAATTCGCAACGTGGTGAACGCGCTGAGCGATATGCTCGCGAATATCAGGAGCGAGCGGGACCGTGTCATGGTGATGACCGCGGGGCTCGCCCATGAACTCCGCTCACCGATCCAAAATATGTTGGGCAGTACCGAGGTTGCCCTGCTCAGAGAACGTGACGGCGATCGCTATCGCGAGGTACTGGGCGAGCAAATCCAGGAACTCCGCGGCTTGGCTCGGGTGGTCGACAATCTCGTGATCCTTTGCACGAGGAAGGCGGCGGTGGAGTCGCACGAGTGCTTTGACATTGAGCGGGAGGCGCGTATCCGCATTGAACGCGAACGCCGGCGAGCCGATCGCGACTCGATTGAAATCGAGTTGAAGGCTTCTGGAAATCTCGAACTCGAGGGCGATCGCGAAGCGATCATGCTTGCCCTGGGAAATCTGGTGGAAAACGCCGTCTACTGGTCGGTGCCCGGCGATCGGGTCATCGTCGATCTGGATGGCGAAGCCGATATGATCGAGCTGACAGTAGACGACGGGGGGCCGGGTGTGCCCGAATCGGAGCGCGAGAAGATATTCGAAGCCTTCTTTCAAGGAGCGACGAAATCGCGCGAGCATCGGATCGGTTATGGACTGGGACTCGCACTCACCCGGGATGCGGTGACCGCCCACGGTGGCGTGATCCGGGTTGAGGACTCTCCGCTTGGCGGCGCTCGGTTTAGGCTCTCGTTGCCCCGAGTCCCCGTAGCGGAGTTCGTCTAGCCCGCCTGCCCGTTTTCGAGCCTGCCTTTCCGCACGCAGCGAAACCCGGTATGGGCAAGGCTGGTGTCGGGGCTGGTCTTCATGCGCGCGCTCGGACGGTAGCCGGTGCAGTAATTTTCCGAGCAGAGATAGGAACCGCCTCGGCAGACCCTCTTCGGCGCAAAGGGTTCATCGGGATCGAAGCTGCTTTCGGGCCCAAGGGGATTGGTCACCACGTCGCCGCCCGCGCGCCGGGAGTACGTGTCCGGGCGATACCAGTCCGCCACCCATTCCCAGACGTTGCCGGCAACGTCATAGAGTCCGTATCCGTTGGGAGGAAAACTTCTCACCGGGCTGGTCTCCGCATAGCCGTCTCCGGCTTGGCGTTCGAGGGGAAACTCGCCCTGCCAGGTGTTCATTCGAGCCGCCTGGGTATCCGCTTCGTCTCCCCAGGCGTAGGTCGCATCTTCGATGCCTCCCCGCGCGGCGAATTCCCACTCGGCCTCGGTGGGGAGACGTTTGCCCGCCCAGGTTGCGTAGTTTTTCGCATCCCGCCACGAGATATGCACCACGGGGTGATCGTCCTTCCCGGCGAGATTGCTCGCCGGACCTTGGGGCTGTCGCCAGTGCGCGGAGGCCTGCCATTGCCACCAGGGCTGGCCGGGGGCTTGGGGTGCCCGGAACGTCAAGGAACCCGGAACCAGCAGCTCGGCGGGGGGCGGCGGGGTGCCCGGAGGAACCTGAGCCATGATGGAAGCCAGGTCCGGCGCGCGCTCGGCGTCGGTCACATATCCAGTGGCTTTGACGAAGGCGAGAAACTGCGCGTTCGTCACCTCGGTGGCATCCATCCAGAATCCATCGACCCGAACTCGATGTGCGGGTTGCTCGTCGGCTCGGGCCACGCGGGAATCGCTCCCCATGGTGAATTCGCCGCCCTCGATCCAAACCATTCCCTCGGTCCCGGGCTCGGGCGAGGGGGCGCAGGCCCAAGCGATCGATGCGCAAAGCGCGGCCCATGCGAGGGCGCTCGCGAGGCTCGGCTTCCAGGGCCAAATGTGGGGATCGGATTGTCGTCGCATTCGGGCGGGCTGCATCGGTAAGACGGGCGCCGAATCATAGGCGAGCCGGCGCTCCGCTGCCCCGAACTCTGCGGGCCGTGTTGCCCTCGGTGGTCGATGCTGTTCGGCTTGGCAATGTTGGGTACTCTGTGGATTCTACCGGGCTGAGGACGCGGACTTGATCGCGCTGCATCGCGTTCCGGGGCTCGGTACGGAGAGGTAGCCAAGCGGCTGACGGCAGCGGTCTTGAAAACCGCCAGAGTGAAAGCTCTCGTGGGTTCGAATCCCACCCTCTCCGCCAGTTCACCCACGGGTTCGGCGCGCAGCCTGGGGCGGTGCTGGATCGATCGCGATCGCGGTCCTGTATAACCTGTATAAGAAAGAAGGACCCATAAAGAGAAGGACTCGAATCGGACGCGGCTTCTCCCCTTGGGGCAAGAGGCATCGGGGTGGGGATTCCGCGTGTGAAATCGTATGTTCCGTCCCCCGCGGAGAGGTGGCCGAGTGGCTGAAGGCGCGCCCCTGCTAAGGGTGTAACGGGAAACCGTTCGAGGGTTCGAATCCCTCCCTCTCCGCCAGGTACGTCAAATCGCGCCGGCCGGGTGTCGGGGTGTCGGCCTGGGCGAGACCGAGCTGGGATCCGCGCGCAGTCGAGAGAGCGTTACCGAGAGAGCGTTACCAAGAGAGCGATACCAAAAGAGCGATACTAAAAGAGCGTTGAGGTAGTCGGGGATTTCTGGAGAGATGGCCGAGTGGCTTAAGGCGCACGCTTGGAAAGCGTGTGTAGGGAAACCTACCGTGGGTTCGAATCCCACTCTCTCCGCCAGCCCATCCGCGCCCGCCGGGTGCTCTCCGCCAGCTCAATTTTTCGCTAGAGTGAGCCGCCCTCGGCGAGACCCATCCCCGCCGCACGAGATGGAAACCGAAGTCAAAGATTGAAACCACAGCGCGCCCGTAGCTCAGCTGGATAGAGCATCGGCTTGCGGAGCCGGGGGTCGCAGGTTCGAATCCTGCCGGGCGCGCCAATCTTTGCACGCGCCATCTTTGCACGGCATACGCCATCTTTGCACGCAGATTTAGAGAGAGCTCTAGAGGGGACAAGGATTCGAGTTACTCCTATCCCCTCTATCGCTCCCCCCTATTGCTTGGTTTCGGATTTCGGATTCACCGAATCGGTTCGTGCAAGTCGGCCGCTTATCCGCAGGCTCTCGGTCTGCAAGTGCTCGATCAAAGCCGCGACATCTTCTTCGTTGAGGCGTAGGTTCGGCATGGCGATCTCCTGGTATTGGAGAAACATGTCCGTGGCCGCAGGGTCGCCTTCGGCGAGCATTTTGTCGGGTTCCTTGATCCATCGAGCCAGCCAAACCGGGTCTCGCCGATCGGTGACGCCCAGTAGATCCGGCCCAAGTCTCGTCTCACCTCCCCCTATTGTGTGACAAGATTCGCACCGAGTTCGAAATAAATACTCCCCTGTTGAAAACTCAGGTGCATCTGGAACATTGGCGTAACTTTTCGCGTTCTTTCGGGGAATCTGACCATCGAAGAGGTCATACCCAATCAGATTCGCGATTACCTTGGGATTGTCGAACGGCGAACGTTTGATCCATTTCCCGGTTCGGTCATTCCCCACGATGAAGGTCAGGTTGTGATCCCCATCGTCGTTCTGAATTTCGTCCATGTACAGGCCTAGCCGCTTCCGGAGCAAAATGATGTCGTCTTCGTTTCCAGTCAGAAAAGTCCAGCCCGGCTTGATCCCGAACTTCGCTCTGTAGGCCTTCAAGACCTCGGGCGTGTCGTACTCCGGATCGATGCTGATGGAGTACATGAAAACGTCTTTTCCGACGCGATCTCCGAGTTCTTCCTGAACGCGTACCAATTTTGCGGTTTCCGCAGGACACGAATCTGGGCAGCTGGTGAATATAAAGTTGATTGCCACCACCTTTCCCGCGACTAGGTCGTCATAGAATCGAACGTTTTCGCCCTCATGAGTAACTAGAGGAATGTTCGGAAGGTATCCCCCCCCCATACCTTGACCCTGGGAGGCATAAACCATGCCTCCCAGGGTCAAGGCCAGAAACAAGGCTAAAGATGTAGAGAGCAAGACGCTTCTACTGCCCCAACTGTTCTGTCGCCCATTTTCTCGCATGTTCTCCCACCCCCCGGGTTGGTTGTGTGCTTACTCGGACCTATTTCCTACTGAAGCAAGCTTGCGCTCTTGTTCTTGCCACGGTTGCCGCCACGCCTACCACCGCGCTTCTTCCCGCGCCGCTTCTTCGAGTCTTCGCTTACCGCTGGACTCGAATCGTCCGACGATGAGCTCACTGTGGACGAATCATCCGAGGACGAATTGTCGGGAGAAGAGCTTGTCGTATCCGTGCTGACAGACGGACTCGATGTTGCTCCGGATGTTCCTGCAGAGGTTCCTCCGCCACCGGTGCTGGCAGCAGTAGAGGTACCCTGGGTGCATCCATTCGTCGCGCCCGCGGCGCAAAGCAAACCCGCAGCATTGTTGTCCTTCAGGAAATCCTCTTTCGCCTTCCAGTCGCCGATCAATTCGGGAGCCCGATCCGAGCCATCTTCCTGGGTTCGGGCGGTAGGCAGGTTGAAGCTCTCCGTGTAGGTACATCCATTCCACTGCGGCTCAGGCGTAAGGAAAGGCTTGAGCTGCCCGGGATTTTCGATATCCCAGCGCAGGAGCATCGAGTGATCTTCGTGCTGGGTGTTGTGGCAGTGCTCCATATAGGCGCCGCCAAAGTCCCGGAAGCGCATGGCGATGGTGATCTCGCTACCGCTGTCATCCATGCGGCCCACTCGGTACACATCTTTACGGCCAAACTTCTCCCAGTCCGGCGGAGTCTCGCCATCCCGGGTAAGGATCCGGCCCTCTTCGAAATGAATGTGAACGTTGTGGCTCCAGCCCCCACCGCCGTTCTCGATGTGCCAGATCTCCAGGTCTCCCAACTTCGGCGCTGCTGAGAGCCGATGCATATCAGCATTCAGCATCCCCTCGCCGCCATCATCGACCTTGATGCCCCAGGGCAGCGGTGCGTGCAGGGGCTGTTGTTCGAATTCATTCAGATTGATTGACTCGCCGTTGACTTCGTAAGTGAAATCGTCTGGATTGACCGGAACATGGCTCGGAGCTGCGCTGTTCGTGCCCTGCGCCTCGGTGATGGTCTTGGGATCGCTATCCGTTGCCGCACCACGACCGAAAACAAAAGTCCTGTGATGCGCCGCTTCCAGTTCTTCGGGCGTGATGTGAGGCATGGGGATCATTGTAAGCGCGGCTCCATTCGGGCCGTTGGTATTGCCTTCGATGTAGAGACCCGGATCCATGCTTCGATCCTGCTGCGATGCAACGGCGCCATCGCCGACTTGGCAGCTGTTGGCCGCAAGACCCTCAGGCGTCGTGCAGGACTGAATTCGAATCTCGAGGAACTTTTCGACGATCGTGTCGCAAGGTTCGCCTTGGCCATTTCCGGCGTACTCGCCGGAAAGAATTTCGCCAAGCGGGACCGACCGTTGGGGTCGCTTGCCGTTCTTGTGCTCTAGAAGGTTGACCATGTAGATCTTGTCACCGGGCTTGAGGCCAGCAGGATTGTTCTCACTGAAGTCGATGACAACGTCCCAGCGCTCGGCGATCGCCTGGGTGGGCAGAATTCCGTTGTGCTCCTCGAGATCGCCATCGGCATCGAGGTCTCTCTTGCCGTCCATCGCCAAGGCGTACTCCATAATGTTTCCGTCGTTCCCGACCATGTAGAAGTCCACCCGGTCGTAGGAGAGGTTGGGGGATCGGCCCGGGAATTCACCCGGCGCGTCGCCCTTATCGTGATCTCTCTGAACCACTATGGCGGTGCGCAAGAAGCGCGACACATGGGCGTTCAGCATTCTGAAGCGATAGCGACGGGCGCGAACGTTGAAGAACGGATCGCTGAGCCAGTTGACAGTCATTCGATCGCCGAGAAACCCATCGGTGTTGAATGGATTGAACCAGAGTTGGCCCTCGACGAGGCCTTCCACAGGCGTTTCGCCCGCGGGTGTTCCCGAAGTCGGGCTCGTTCCCTCAAAGGCACGGGTATCCTGGCCCCACGCTTTACCAGCGAGTTCCAAGTTGACGTCGTAGTCACGATTTCCCCATTTGAGAGTAGAGCCGCTGGGCAAGCAGAGGTTCACGTTGTTCTCCGGGTCGTCGTGATGGCACTTCCATCCCTCCCGGCCCGGGTCGATTCCGCTGTATATGTTCATCATGGCGGCGTTGCCCTTGTAGACATTCTGGGCCGTATAGTCGAGCATATGGTCGTGAAACCAGTGGGTGCTCATGGTTTCCTTCCAGTCGCCCGGAATCTGAACGCGGCCATTTGCGTCGCAGGTCTGTTTGACAGACCGCCATCCGCACGCGCCCTTATCCGAGTACCCGCCTCCGGCTTTCTTGGTGGTGTTTTCCGAAAGCTTCAGGAGACGGCTGCACTGATTCCCGCTGCTGTCTGCAAGCGGAGAAGGCATGCTGACCGTGATCTGTTCCCCGGAGGTTTCATCGCAGGGCGTGGATGCTCTCATGTTCGAAGCACCGGGATTGTTCGCATGTGCGCCGTCAATAGGATCGTGACCGGCAAGAATCATCGGCCAAGCATAGTCGTAGAACTGCCCCGGAAGGAAAAACGCCTGGGCGAAGCCGTCGCTTTCCGCCGGGTTGTGGCCGTTGTGGTGATGGGTCGTTATGAAATGGTTTCCGAATCCACGATTGGCCTCAAACTTGATGGGCAGCGCATTGTGGTGCCGAAAGAGAACACTTTCGGAATAACGCGTGACCATGAGCTTCGGCGGAAAGGTTCCATCGAAGGTTCGAAGTGCCTGATGGTCCTGGCGAGGGAAGAGCGGGTGGAATTTTCCTTGAATTCCGGCGGTGGTTCCGTCAAAGGTCCCGCTACACGTTTTCGTTGTGGGCTCCCACGAGCACATCTTGTCGAGGGAGTCGCGCACCAGGGGGTTCGCCACGGCGAGACAGGCCGACTCGTTTTCTCCGTCGGTGGCCGTAGCGCTCGTGGACCGCCCGCACGCGTCGGCGGCGACGCTGTGAACTACGTTGTGGTAAAGGCCGCCCGGAGCGAATTCGCCGTTGGCATAGAGGTGCATCTGGTCGTCATCCCGGAACCCGCCATTGGGCCGAACTCCCGCTTGGGCCGTCTGGGTATAGACCTTGGGAAAGAACTCATTCCACCGCTGGTGACCAAATTGGGGTCCGGGCGGTCGCCCGTCGCCAATGGTGGCGTGGGGGTCGCCCGCGACCAGGGGTTCCATGGGACCGGTGTGCTCGTCGACGATGGCCTGCTCCCAGGGATTGGCATAGTACTTGTTGGTGTATTCGGTGGGATAAGGATAGAGGGGCTGGTCAAGAGAGGCATCGAGTGCCTTGTCATCCGGGCAGCCGTATCCGTAGAAAGAGCCCCCCTTCGATCCGCCTCCCTGTGTGGGCGAGGCAAGAGGGGCGCAGTATCCGTAGCCATCCTTGTTGCTGTCCTGGGTGCAGTCGCCGTAGCCTTCCTCAGGCGCCAAGGGTTTGCTGCCAAACTCCTCGAAGCGCAGCATATGTTGGGTGAACGGCAGGGATCCGAAAAGTGGGCTGTGGGCCGCGTCCGTGGGAACATTGCAACCCCCTCCCTCCTGTACGCCGCCGAGCGTACCCGATAGGGCGCCTGGGGGATTGGCAGGGAGTTCGGGGTGCACTTGCCGGGTTGCTTCTCCGACAAGCTTGCCCTGTGCAAAGGCGGGGAGCACACCGATGGAGAATGCGATGAAAAATGAAAGGAGCGTCAGTGCGAAGATCCGAAGGGTCGAGGGGAAAATACGCCCAGTCGACAAGATCGGGAGAATCTCCGGAATGGATCGGTGCTCATTTACTTTACGGGGGGAGAGCTCTTGAGATGCCTGCATTTTGTCCTCACTTTGGCCTAACGTTTTTTTTGTTGTTGCCCTTTTTGAGCTGTTCTTTCTTTCGGGTGCTCTGCTTTAGGTGCTCTTCTTTAGGCGCTCTGCCTTATTCGGGTGCTCTTTTTTGGATGCCGAATGAACGGCGCGTTCGGTTCATCGCTGTGCGGGCTTGGGGTATTGGTTGTGGGGATCGATTCAAATTGCTCTGTGCCCGCACACCCACTTCGTTAGTGACGAACTGCATCCTATGGCCAGCGGCATGAATATTTTCTGAAGAAAAAAGAACGAGCGATTCTTAAGCTTGGGTCGGGCTGGACATAAGACCGGCTGGATGTGGGACAAGGTGTCTCCCGGTTCGGGCTCTGGAGCACCCAGGGCGGCGTATGGCTCAGATCCACCCGTTCGCGCACTCAAGTGCGAATTTTCTGGGCGCCAAGAAAAGGTCCCACTGAGTTCCGAAACCCCCGCCATTTCAGGACCTTGGAAGTTTTTTGGACTTTTTTTCTGAAGGCTTGATTTTCGCGCCTCGGCCCGGCTGGATTCCTTCAGAATCCCTTCAAGCGCCGGAACCCCATTACAAAATTGTCGTATGGCCCCACACTCTGCGCAGTAGACACAGAGGACTTGCCGGGACTAGCGTGTGAGTCTCAAAGCCATTGCCCGTGGGTTGCTACTTCTGTGCGGGGAGTGAGGCGAGACCGATCGGGGGTGCGGCCCATGTTCACACTGCGAAGGTACCAATCCAGTTACGTTTTATCGCCTTCCGGTTACGTCGGAATCTCCTAGGAGTTGCGTTTTGATCGTGTTCCAGTCGCGTTTCTTCAATCGTGTTCCTTCCGCGTTCGGGCCGCGTTCGGGTTGCGCTCGGGTCGCGTTCGGGTTGCGCTCGGGTCGCGTTCGGGTTGCGCTCGGATTGCGCTGATATCGTGGTTGGATCGCATGCGGCCCGGCCCGTTTTCGGCGTCGAATCGCTTTCTCTGATGGCGTCAGAAAAAGCGACTGTGAGGGGTGAGGGGCGAGCAGGGCGAGCGGAGTGTGAGAGAGCGGGTGTGAGGGGCGTGAGAGAGGGGCGGTGAGAGGGGCGGTGAGAGGGATGAAGGAGCGAAGGAGGGATGAAGGAGCGAAGAGTGAAGAGTGAAGAGTGAAGAGTGAGAGGTGAAGAGTGAAGAGTGAGAGGGGTGTGAGCGATGAGAGGAATCTGAGGGAGGAGGGGTGAGAGGAATGAGGGGGCTCTCAGTCCGCGGGCAGCGCGCCGGGGATGAGTCCTGCTCGACCTGTCTTTGCCCGGGTGGTTTCCCCAAGCGGCTGCTCAGCCGCGGGTTCACCGGGTAGGCCTCGCACGCTGCGGGCTTTTGCGAATGCCAGCGGACCCCGGGGACAAGCGCCACCACAAGCGCTGACAAGCACTACTAACAAGCACTACTAACAAGCACTACTAACAAGCACTACGACCAAGCATTAC
>DUCH01000211.1:25596-26772 GCA_012959865.1 Myxococcales bacterium
GCACTACTACCAAGCACTACGACCAAGCACTACTAACAAGCACTACGACCAAGCACTACTAACAAGCACTACTACCAAGCACTAACAAGCACTACGACGGCTGGTCCGGCTGGGCGATGGGCCAGCCCGGTGAGAGAGTCAGCCGAGCGGGTTCGGAGCCGGGCCGACGCTGCGCCCGGTGCATCAATCCCCGAACACGAATTCCACCGCGATGGTGTGCAGGTTGACGTTCACGTCGCGGCCGGGAAGGCTCAGGAAGCTGGGGATCGAAGTGCTGCGATAGCGGTAGCGCGCGCCCACGGCCATTTCGTCGGTGAGATCAAAGAGCAGCCCCACCCCGGCATTCCATTCGAAGCCCCACTCGGCCACCGCCGTGAGCCCGCCGACATCGAGGTCGGTGCGGCTGGCGGCGACGCCGAAGCTCGCATAGGGGTGCAGGCGCGACTCGCCCCCGAAGCCGCCGATGCGAAGGCCCGACCCAATGGAGTAGTTGTTGGCGGTGTACTGGCCCAGGTTGTCGTTCTGCTTGGCGCTCATGTAGGCCGCCTCGACGGTGTCCCACTGCACGATGCCCCCAAAGCGCCAGCCGATAGAGCCTCCGAACGCGTATCCCGAATCGCCGGCTTCCTCGACGCTGCTGGCTTCCAGGTTGGGCATCACGACGCCCGCGCTCGCGGTGCCCACCAGCCCCGCAAGCGCGGCAGTCGGCAGCCAGAAGGAGAGCGCCAGGATCAGCACGCCCAGGGCCAGGGCAGAGAATCGGCGCGCGGCCAAGGGCAGAGTGTGCGGTGCATGCGGTGCATGCGGTGCATAGAGGTGGGCGGCTTGCATGGTCGGGTCTCCTGTGCCCGGTTGAGTGGGCGGGGTTGAGTGTGCGGGGTTGAGCGCGGGGGCTTGAGCGCGAGGGGTTGAGCGAAGGGTTGAGTCCTCGGTTGATTATTGAGCGCCCAGTCGAGTGCGGGCCGAGATTGTGAATAGAATGGGCGACCGCGGCCCGGCTGGCCGCTCTGTCTCTACTTATCGGACTTCTTTTTTTCCCGCCCGGCGCCACCTCGCCCGGCCCCACCCCCCTCCGCCTCGCACCGCCCCTTTTTCTGACGCCATCAGAAAAACCCTGCCGCTCGAATCCTTCTCGCCCCGCCCCCGCCGGGGTGGTAGGCTAGAGCTTCCCTCAGT
>DUCH01000212.1 GCA_012959865.1 Myxococcales bacterium
CAAGGAGCAGTCCGAAATGCCCGAACTCCCCAGCGATCCCATCACCCCCCAGCAATTCATGGAGGAGTTCATTCCCTCCACCCTGGCCGAGGCCACTCTCGACGCGGAGACGGACCTCAAGCTCGGCGTACAGATCGATGGCGCCGGCGGTGGCCAATGGGTTCTCCACTTGTCGGGAGGGGGCTTCAAGGTCGATCAGACGCCCCGCGACGAGGCGGCCTTTACCCTGGTGCAGAGCGTCGACGATTGGCGCGGTGCGCTCTGGGAGGGCCGCGGCGGTGTTTTCGGCGAGCAGGCCAGTACGCTGCTGACCTCGGGCGGCGCGGGAACCGCGGAGGCCCCGCCGCCGAATATGAAAGTGTTGGAACAATTGGAGGCCCTGGGGGGCTTGATTCAAATTACCGTGACCGGCGGCGAGGGGGGAGACTGGACCACGGGCTTCAAACTCGGCCCCGGGGCGCTTCCCGACGAGCCCACCACTCAGATCAAAATCGACGCCGCCGACGCCGCCGCCATGCAGAGCGGCACGCTCGATCCCATGCAGGCGTTCATGAGCGGCAAAATCCAGGTGATCGGCGACATGGCCCTGATGATGCAGATGCAGGCCATCGCCGCTTCAGCGGGGTCCTGAGGGGCCTCCCCGGCGCGGGGAAGGGCGAACACCATTGCGATTGCGACGATCGGTTGTCGCCTAGTGGGAGTTCCGACCGTGTGTCCGACCCTGCCCGCGACCCCGCCCGCGGCCCCGACCGCGGTGCCCGTGCGCACCCGACTCGGATCGCGTTTCCACATGGACGCGGAAACTGTCGCGGGTCACGAGTCCGCCGCGAGTCTCGGCCCCGAAGGTAAATACGTAGTCTCCGGTGTTGGACGCGCGCGGTCGCCAGCGAAGCCGTCCACGGCCTTCGCCGCGGTCATCGAAGCGAACCCCGAGAGCGTCCAACGAGACCGGGACGAATTCGGCGCCCACCCAGCGGTGCGCCTCAAGGGAGACGACCATTGCTTCCGCGCGGGCGAAGCTTTGAGGGCGGCTGTCCCCATCGCGGTTTCGGCGATTCCGCCCCGAGGACTGGCCGGATTCTGCGCGCGCTTGGATCTGTACCTTTTGGCCCGCGCGAATCCGTTGCTCGCGCTCGCTGGTCTCGGCGAAATGGGGCAGGGTGGTGCCAAAGATCGTCGACGATCCCGCGCGTTCGTCTTGCCAGATGACCCGCTGGCCGTCGATATCCGATTCGGCCTGGGCTGTCATCTCCGCGGTCAGTCGCTGAATTGGGCACCGGCGCAGCACGCGGTCGTATTCGCAGTAAAAGACGTCGCTGGCTTCGTCGCCCACCTGCCCATCCCAAACCAGACGATTGCCCGACAGTTGCGGGGTTCTGTCGCCTACGTCGGGAGAAACCTCGAGCGGCGGGCAGGCGCCGGTTTCGGCGTCGAATTCGCAGAGCAAGAGCGGTTGTTTTCGGTTCAGGCGGAACTCGACCCACGCCACCAGACGACCGGAAACCGTTACCCGTGAGTAGGGGCTGATGGCGTCCGGGAGGAGCCGAGCCGGGCAAGCTCCCGTTTGTCGATCGAGGCGGCAAAGGCCAACCCGCTGGCCGCCTCGATGCTCGATCCACGTGAGGGTTTCGCCGTCGGTGCGGAGGAAACTGCGGCGAGCGGGGGGCAGGCCGAGATCGTACTCGATGCACTGGGTTCCGTTTCGGTCGGGGAGACAGCCGTGGAACGTCGAATTTCCTTCGCTCCCGGCGGCCAGCCAGAAGATTCGTCCCTGAGCGCTCACCGGGAGGAGTGAAGCATCCGGGTCAGAACTCAACGCGAATTCCGGGCAGCGTCCGCTTCGCAAGTCGAGGCGACAGCCGAAGCCTTGCAGGGCAGAGGATCCCGAAATTCTGCGGCTCCAACTCGCGATCAGGTCGGGGCTCCGTCGACCTCGATGTCTCCCGCGCTGGCCGGGTGCCGACGTTTTATCCGCATTTCGCCCCCGGCCGGAATGTGCCCGAGACCCCACCGCCCGCGAGAGCGAAGGATTCTGATCGTCGCCCGGGCCTCCGGCCAGAGTCCATTGCCGGCCGGACAAGAAATCGCTGACGAAGAGGTTGGAGTTGTCGGAGTTCGCGGGCGGGGAGTCTGGGCTCCGGAGCGACTGGAAGGCCAGGAAGCGGCCGCTGATTCCGGGACGGGTCGCCGGAGGGCCCTCGGAGGAAAGAGGCATGGAGAGGTTTCGCTCCAGGCTGAGGGGGATGAACTCGCGATAGACGTTCCCTCCGGTGCCTCGGACCTCGAGCCGCACCACGTAGGTGCCTTGCTCGGCGTCGGTGATATCCCAGCGCCCGAGAATGCCCTGCCGGACCGCGCCCGAGCGCGCCGGCGTAATGGTCTCCCAGCGCTCTGGCTCGTTGCCGCGGCCGTAGCTCAGCGTGTAGTCCAGCATGGCCCGGCCGCTCGCTGTGCCCCGGATATCGATGACGGTTCGCTCGCTCGGCGCGTTCGCCGGCGAGCGGGTTTTGCCACGCAATCGGCTTGGGTTGGCCATGGGGCCTTGATCCGCTTCGTCGCCGGCGCCGCCGCGTCCGCGGTCATTTCCCGGCCGCATTGAGCCGCCCGGGGAGGACCCTGGGCGAAATACGCTTCCCGCTCGCGGGGAGTCAAGGATCGCGTGCAGGTCGGGCAGGGGGTATTTCTCCAGGGCACCGAGTGCGTCCAGTCGCCCAGCACCCATGTGGCGATCGTGGCCCGGTGGGCCGAGGTCCACGGCGCCCTGGCGAATTAGACGGCGGACCGACTCGTAGTCGAGATCGGGATGCGCGCTGAGAAGAAGCGCCACCGCGCCGCTCACATGGGGCGCCGCCATCGAGGTTCCTGCGGCCCGAGCGTAGCCCTCGCCCACGGCGAACGGCTCCGCGCCCTCGTCCTCGGAAGCCCGCAAGGACAGGATATTGCGCCGGGCCACGTAGACATTGCGATCCGTGGAGGGGCCGCCTCCCGGTGCGGCGACGTCGAGCAACCAACCGAAATTCGTAAAACTCTGGGACGGCTCGTCGTCTGCGCCCGACGATCCCACGGTGAGGACATCGCGCGTGTTCTCTGGACTGTTGGAAACGACATCGATGCTCCGGTTGCCCGCCGAGGTGACCACGATCACCCCCATGTCCCGAACGGTTTTGACGATTTCCTCGGCCAGAGGATTGTACGGGCAGAGCGGACTGCACGACCAACTGGTGTTGACCACCCGGGCTCCATGGCGCGCCGCGTAGAGGACCGCACGCCAGAGGTTGGAGTCGAGGCCCTCGCCCTCGGCGGGAAATCCCTTGAGGGCCATGATGCGGGCGGCCGGGGCAACCCCTACGATTCCGATGCCGTTGTTCGCCACGGCGGCGATGGTGCCGGCGACATGTGTACCATGACCGCGATCGTCGAAGGGGTCGGGATCGCCCACGTCGAGCGGTCCGTCGTAAAATCCGTCGAGATCGCCGTCAATCGAATTCGCGAAATCGAAACCACGCAGATCGTCGACGAAGCCGTTGGCGTCGTCGTCGATGCCGTTCCACTCCTCGGGGTCGACCCGGCCGTTGCCGTTCAAGTCCTCGCCGGGATTGATCCATACGTTGTCCGCAATGTCGGGGTGGTTGTAGTCCAGCCCCGTATCCACCACCGCGACCACCACACCCTCACCCCGTGCCGTCTCCCAGGCCTCGGGAGCGCGCACCCGGTGGAGCCCCCAGAGATCGCCGAAGTCCTGATTCCAACTCCCCGCCGAACGGAAGAAGGGATCGTTGGGCTCGGTTCCGAAGGGAGGTTTGGCGGGAATCACGTCCAATTTTTGGCTGTGGTCCCGCTGCACCCAAGCCACGTGGGGGTCCTGGGCGTAGAGGGCGAGCGCCAACTCCGGGCTGACCCCTTCGCCCACGCTGACGCGATAGATGTGCGAGAGATCGGGCAGGGGCTTGGGACTCGCCCTGCGTGCCATGGGTCGACCCCGCTTTTTGACTCGGGTCTGCAGCGACCGTTTCAGTCGAGCTCTTTGGTCGGCGAGGGGGCGCCCGTCGGGCCGCCGAAAAAGTGCTTGGACGCTGCGCACCGCGGTTCGCGTCTTCAGTGCGTCGAGGGATCCCGAGCCGTCGCGGGTTCCCGATGCGAAAGAGCGATTCTGGCGGAACAAAGTTTCGGCGCATTCGTCGAGGGCATGGGGGCCCTGACTCTCGAACTTGATGATGATGCGCCGGGAGTCGGAGTCAGCCCACGCGGAGGCATTCGGGTGGAGGACACCCACGAGTAGGAGCGCGATTGCGATCGCGGTGCATTTCGCCGCCGGCCACGCCCCGTTGGGGCGCGGGGCGGGAGTTTTTTCCTGTCGGTAGGCCACTGGGCATTATGTCATGAAATTCATCGAGTTGGGCGAAAGGAACGTCTGGGTGTCCCAGGCTAGAGGGCGTGTCGAATTGAATCGAGAAAAAT
>DUCH01000213.1:0-2678 GCA_012959865.1 Myxococcales bacterium
GTGTGGGGTTGCGCGATTTCAACTCCAATTCGTCCTCGGCGGTGGCGGTCTACAACGATGACATCTACATGAACTCGCCGGCCGGCCAACTCGGCCAGCTCTTCGACGTTCAACAAGTCGAGGTCTTGCGGGGTCCCCAAGGCACTCTTTATGGGCGCAACGCTTCCGCGGGTGCGATCCGGGTGATCACGCGAAAGCCGTCGGGGGACACCAACGGGTATACCAAGCTCACCTACGGGAAATACAACGAAGTCGAGACCGAGGCAGCCATGGAGGTCCCAATCACGAATACGATCTCGATTCGCGTTTCCGGACGCATGCGCAAGCGAGACGGCTATACGAAAAACCGCTGCGCGGATCCGCAGTACAACAGCCCAGGGGAACCCAATTCATTCGCGGATATCGTCCACAAGGCCTGCTTCAACGATCAGACAGCCGCGGAGGATCTCACGCTGATCCGGTCGAGTGCCATAGGCTATTACGACGCCAATCTGGACGACTTTGTTTTTCCAACGCCGCCTCTCGGGGAGATCCCGCAGTGGCAAGACCCCGTGTTCTATCCCCAGTACTACGACCAGGAAAACTCTCAAGTGGTTCCATGGTACCCAGTGGCTTCGGTCGTCAACGGAGTTCCCGATCCGGGTACGCTTCCCTTTACGGCCCCATCGCTTTGCGGCATGCCGGGCTGCGTCTACCTCGCCGATCCAGACACTCTCCCCGGTGTCGCTCCTCTGGGCTTTCCCCCGGTTTATTATGACCAGGGCTGGAAAAGTGGCGAGACGCCGGGTGACATCAAGCTCTGGACCAACAACGTCGACAACTGGGCGACCCGGGCCCTGATTCGCTGGCAGCCGAGTGAAGATGTCGACTGGATTCTGAACATCCACGGAGGCATGAACCGGGGAGACACACCGCAGTTTCAGGGGGTGGGCGCAAGGCAGGGGCTTGTTGCTCCGAGACCCAACCTTTTTCGTCCGGAGAACATAGACAACTACATCGATGTCGACCTCATTACGTTCACCGACGGACGCTGCGACTCCATACGGAACTGCGCGGTGGCGACTCGCCCCGAGGACGGAGACCCTTACGCGGGCGACTACAACCTGGACGGGGCCGAACGGCTCAACCTCTACGGAACGAGTCTGACCGGGGCGTACACCTTCGGCGACGATGCCTACCTTTTCCGAACCATTAGTGGCTTCGAGGGGAACCAGCGCGAAGTCACCACGAACCTGGATGCCAGTCCCTACCCACTGGGACTCGAACCGTATCTGAGAAACAGTTCGTGGCAGTTCAGTCAGGAGTTCAAGCTCAACTGGGAGGACGACAACGCGTGGTCCGTGGAAGCCGGAGCCAATTACCTCTACGAAGAACTCGATGTGTACAATTCTTTCCCGCAGATCTCCGACGTCACGGAACAATCCTACACCCTCGTCACGCAATATTCGTCGGTGTACGCCTGGGTGGATTGGCACCCCTCGGAGACTTTCGCGGTGACCGCGGGCGGTCGCTGGAATTTCGAGGTCAAGGACATGGACCTGGCTACCTCTGTTTTCTCCCGCCACCGGGTTTTGGGCACCATCGACCCCGCCAATCCAAAATTTTCTGGCTTCGCGACGGAGCATATTGCCACCAATGCGCCCAGCGGAGACGTGACCTTGACCTACAGGCCCACGGATGCTCGCCTCGTCTTTCTCAAGTATTCCCGGGGTTACAAGGGCCCCCACATCAACGGCCTCGTTCTCAACGCCCGGAATACCGATACCGAAAACCAGTCGTTGACTACGCCGGTGAAGCCCGAGAAGGTGGACTCCCTGGAATTCGGGCTCAAGACGAGCTGGTTTGAGAACCAGCTCGTCATCAATGGCGCCGCCTTCTACTACAGTTTTCAGGACATCCAGATCTTCCAGCTCCGAAACTCCAGTGGGGCCCTTCCCGTCAGCCAATTGGTCAATGCCGACGATGCCGATATATACGGAGCCGAAATCGAGGTCCGCGCCCAGCCCCTGTACGGATTGGCTCCCGCGTCGATGGATGGCCTCGAAGTCCTCCTTTCCTTCGGATGGCTCAATGGCCGGTACACGGAGTTCGCAAACCGCATCAGCTACGTCAATGACGACGGGATAGAGCGATTCTTGGAGGAGGACTATTCAGGCAACCGACTGGTCAACTCCCCCGAGATCGCCTTCGCGGGATACGCGAACTGGCCTTTGCGGTCGCGCTTCGGGGTTCTGACACCCCGAGTCGACTGGAGCTACAAGAGCAAGGTCTTTTTCAGTCCGCAGAACCTAGAGCCCGTATCCCAGGACCCGCTCTGGTTGCTGAACTTTCGAATCGGCTACACGACTCCCGAAAACAACATCGAACTCGCCGGCTGGATTCGAAACGTGACCGATGTTGCGTACCGGGTGGACGTGATCAACCTGGCCCGCGCTCGTTCCTCGATTCTCTATCTCATGGGTCAACCTCGAACCTATGGGGTCACCCTCAACGTGAAGTTCTAGAGTCGAGCGCCGGATTCCGCAGGCGTCTTGTTCGGCCAAGGCCCGGCTGGTTCCGACTACCTAGTCGAGTACCTAGTAGAGGATGAGTCCAAGAAGGCCCGCTGCCGGGATGAGCCAGACGACTTCCACCCGGAATCGCAGCAGAGCAACGAGGGTTGCGACAAGAATCAATGC
>DUCH01000213.1:2743-4454 GCA_012959865.1 Myxococcales bacterium
GCGGCCGAGAATATCAATCCAAGAACGGCGGCGCGGATGCCCCGCAAGGCGCACTGGATACGCGGAGAATGGTTGATTTTTTCCAGAGCCCGCGACGCGGTGACCATCAGAAGTGCAGGGGGAAAAAAAATGCCGAAGGTGGCGATGAAGGCGCCGAGGAGGCCGTAGACCTTGTAGCCGATGAACGTGGCGCTGATCAGGATCGGCCCCGGCGTGATCTGGCCCAGAGCGATTGCGCTGGCAAATTCGCTCTGGGATACCCACTGCAAACCGTCGACAACGATTTCCTGAATCAGGGGAATGAAGACAAACCCACCGCCGAAAAGTACAAGGCTCATGCCCGAGAAGGTGACGAAAAGTTCGGCGGCAGGGTGCCCCTCGAGCCCCGGCATGGGGAGCAGGAAGAGTGTCATGAAAGTGAGTAGCAGGGCGATCGCAATGCCCCACGCCCAACCTCCCTTTGCCTGTTGGGGGCCGAGCCCGTCCACCGGAGGTTGAAGTGCCTTTGGGCGGGTGATGGGAGCCGAGTAGAGTACGAGGCCCAGAAATCCTGCGCCGATGACAATCCCCAGGGTCAGATAAAACCCGCTGAATGCGATCATCAGCCCGCTGGCCGCGATGGCGATGAAATACTCGCTCTTGCCTGCCAGGGCTTTTTTGCGCATGCCCCAGGCCGCATTCAGAATGATTGCGGTGACGGCGGGAACGAATCCGGAGATCGCCTTGTCGACTACAGGGAGTTCACCCCATTGGAGATAGGCCATGGTGAAGCCGACCAGCAGGAGGAACGAGGGGAATATGACCGCCGTGGCACAGACGAGGGCCCCGATGCCTCCTCGGAGTTTGTATCCCACGTACGCGACGACGTTGATTGCGACAGGACCGGGCAAGAGGGTCGCGAGGGAGATTCCGTCGATCATTTCCTCGGCGCGAAGGAGCTTCCGGCGTTCAACGACGATGTTTTGAACAACCGAAATCAGCGCCATAAAGCCGCCGAAGGCGGTCGCACCGATGCGTAGAAATGTCCAGGTGAGGAAGGGCAGGGAAACTTCTTCCTGCTGGGAGTCCAGGTCGAGGTCTTTCATCCTTGCTCCCGCCAGGGCCGGCTCGTCGCCCGTTGTTCCAGCTAGTTGTTCCCGCTATTTCCGCGCTGTGTCCGGCTATGCAAATCGAAACTGGATTGACTCCATCA
Source organism: Myxococcales bacterium (assembly GCA_012959865.1). Lineage (GTDB taxonomy): Bacteria > Myxococcota_A > UBA9160 > UBA9160 > UBA4427 > JAZXM01. Next base: position 3,936 of record DUCH01000213.1, read on the forward strand.
ACTTCATCTGGGGCCTACGCCGTTCGAGGTCTTCGGGGTCGGCCATTCTCTGCGCCTTGGCCCGGAGTCGCTGGTTTTGCAGATCAAGGGCCGCAATTTTCGCCCCGTCAATTTCATACCCCTCGGACTGTTCGGCGAATTGCCTACGGTAGCCCAGTTCGTCCAGGGATTGTCCCGCGACGCTCTCGAAGAGACGGATCTCCTCGGGACTCGCTTCCTTCAGGAACTTGTTGGAGTTGGTCGCATCCAAAGGCTTGCTCACCTTTGACCACAGGCCAGTCACGGCAGTTCTCTCTGCTTCCTTGGAGCTGTGGAAGTCCAGCATTTCGGGTTGATATTCGCGTCCGAGAAAGTGGCAAAGGCGTTTGAGCACGCTTTCAGAGGATAGAGTGAGTTCCTCGTAGCTGATGGCGATGAATTGATTTGGCTGGGTACGTCTTCTCAGGTTCAGACAAAGCTGTTGGGCTTCGTCCCAGGACTTGCCCAGGTGGTAGTAGGTTTTGTCCCCAATGAGTGCCT
>DUCH01000214.1 GCA_012959865.1 Myxococcales bacterium
GGGTTGCTCGCCTTGGACGCGCACCCGGACAAGCGCGCCCCCGAGGCCGTGGCCCTGCGCCTGCGTGCCGAGGAACTCGCCGCGGGTCTCGATGCCTGGACGGGCGGGTGGTTCAGCCGGGCGCTTGTCGGGGAGGCAGGGGAGGCGGGCGAGGCAGCGGGTGTCGGACTTGCGTCCAAGGTCGACGCGCCATGAGGCAGCCCGGTTTCTCGTAGCCCGTGGTCGCGTCCCGCGTGCGCCTTGGTGCTTCTCTATGGGGTTTCCCCGTGCAGGCTCCAGTGTCGGCCGCCAGACTCGAGCCCGTAGAAGCCCCGGCGCCCACCTAGCGCCGCATCCTGAAGCGACTTCGCCGGGCCACTTCAAGGTGACCCGGCGAAGTCGAAGGTTTTATTTCGCGCGATCTCTCAGTCGTCGTCGACGGGCTCCATTGCCTGGCCAACCACCGCAAACTGAACGTCCACGCATTCATTGGTTTCGCACCCACCCATGAAAGTTGAGGTTTGCGCCTCGAGCATCCCAGGGTCGTGAATAGCAGCCGGCCCGTGGCCTCGGACAACCAGGAGAATCTCGGCAGCAGCAGCGTCGGTCAGGCCGATGCCGAGGAGTATTTCACCCGGGAATGAGCCTTCCTTGAGCCCGGTTTTAAAACTCGCTTCCCCGTCCTCATCGGCCACAAATCCGATTCCGGACCAGATGACGGAACTGCTCGGGAGGTTGAGATCGTCGGCGTTGCAGCCCCCAACGCAGTCCTGAGGGCGATTGAAAATCACCGCCCAAATCGTGTAGGCGTGACCGGCTTCAAGGTTTGTCGTTTCTCCCGAGAGCCGAAGTTTACGATTTTTTCTCTTCAGCTTTATTTTTGAGTTGGGAATGATCTCGCCCAGGGTCGCCGGAGTGAAATCTTGAAATGACGCCCGATCCCTTTTGGCAGCAACCAACCGCCTCTGGGTCTTAAGCGTCGCATACTGAACATCCTCGCAGGCAGAAATTTCGCAGCCGCCGCCAAAGGTCGTCAGTTGATCGTTCAGAACCGCGGAATCGCCAAAGGCCGCCGGTCCATGCGAGCGGACAATTAGGTGAATTTCCGCCCTTCGAGCATCCACTAGACCAGGGCCCATCAGGATTTCTCCAGCGGGTTCGTCTTCAAACATCACGGATTCAAAGTCCGCTTCACCGTCTTCGTTGGCCACCACGCCCACTCCGGTCCAGAGCGCGGCGAAGCCGTCGGCCCCCATATCATGGAGATCGCACCCATCCTCGCAAGCTGCGGGATCATTGAATACGAGCGCCCAAACCGTATATGCGTAGTGGGGTGTGAGCCCACTCGTCTCGGCTTCAATGACGATGCCGTGAAAAATACGGTCGAGTTCGATCTCCGAGTCTTCGATGGGAGCGCCGACCATGGACGCGGGAAGTGGGTCAGCTTGGGCGAACTCATGGAAGGAAAAGTCTTCGCTGGCCAGAGCCAGGGATGAAAAAGAAAGGGCGAGCAAAGCAACCAGAGCGGGGAATCGAATCACGGAGATCTCCTTGAGAAAAGCAGTGTGGGCTAAGGGTTCAATTTGCAAGACAGTGAAAATTTGAATGCGGGTTGCGGGGGTTAAGTTCTCTGGAATAAGGGCGACGGCAAGCTTCGTGTTGCTGCAACGCAAAACCGATCGCCGAACCCCTGAAAGCCGGACCCTGCGAACTAGTCGGAGCTTCGCAGGGATTCGGATCAAAATTGCGGGCCCAAATCCAACGAATCAGGGAACTAGAGAGAATCCAGTGGGGTTTCCCCGGGCTCCCCGAATCGTGATTTGCCTGCGGTCAATTGTCGCGCCCAAGGCCCAGCGGGGCCGTGGGCGTCCAGCTTGCTTGATGCTCACGAGCGGGGTCGCCGACGGAGCCCGGCCCGCTATCGAGATTCCAGATTTCCCCTCTATTGTCGATATCGTGCTTGTTCCAGTGTGTAAAATAGGCCTTTGAAGTTCCTGTCCGCCTGCTCGGCACCCGTGGTGGGGGCGCGCAAGCGATCGTCAACATGTCCACAGCTGGGGCGCAAGAGTTCGTCACTTGCGCGCGATTCTGCGCGGGAGGCAAAGCGCAAGGTGGACCGGGAATCGGTTAAGGTCCGGGGCATCTACGGTCGTGTGCGGCCGGGAGAGCATTGTTTTCCAGATGGGTCTTCCAATTTTTTTGCTTTTGAAACGGATTCAGTCGCATGAGCAACTCGGATCGTGATCTAGGGATGGACCGCCCCGTTACGCGTCGAGACTTCATCGAGGGCGTCGGGACGATTGCGGTGGGTTCTCTCATCGCAGGAAAATCCCAGGCAGGAGAAGCTCAAGCATCGGGCAAAGCCATCGGGTCCGGGGCGGGAAACCCAGCCCACTACCCACCTGCGCTTTTGGGGCAGCGGGGTAGTCAACCCGGATCCTTTGACGTCGCCCACGAGTTGGTGCTTGCCGGACGAAAAAATTGGGGCACGCCGATCGAACCCGATGAGAATATGTATGACCTTGTGGTTGTCGGCGCGGGCATCAGCGGGCTCGCCGCGGCCTACTTTTTCCGCGAGCGGAATCCCGAGTCGCGGATCTTGATTCTCGACAACCACGACGATTTCGGCGGACATTCGAGGCGGAACGAATTCTCGATCGATGGGCGCACAATCCTGAGCTACGGCGGTGGCCAGACTCTGGAGAACCCTACTGGGTACAGTGAGATCTCGAAACGCCTTCTGCGCGATGTGGGAATCAGGATGGAGCGATTTGAAACCGCCTATGACCAGGAGTTCTATCGCCGCCACGGGCTGCGAGGGGGGATTTATTTTGATCGGCAAACGTATGGCGTCGACCGCGTCATTCCCTACGAAATTCTGGAGTTCTCGGGTTACCTCCCGCTTGAGCGCTCAAAGTTGTCCGCGGCAGAGGCGATTGGAAGGATGCCGCTCTCGGAGGCTGCCCGGAAGGATCTTCTGAAGTTGATGACCACGAAAAAGGATGTGATCCCCAACGTTCCGAAGGGTGAGCGAGAAGAGTATCTCGGGCGCATCAGTTACCGGGAATTTCTCGAGCGTCACATGGGAGTGACGGACCCCGACGCGATCGCATTGCTGCAGGGCATGACAACCGATATCGGTCTCGATTTTCGGCGTGCCACTGCCGCAAGCGTGATCGGCTACGTGGGCATGCCCAACGCGAGAGCAGCCGGTTTTTCCGGCGAAGAAGACTACGCGCCGTATATCCACCACTTCCCTGATGGCAACGCTTCCGTCGCCCGTCTTCTCGTGAGGAGCCTCATGCCGGCCGTGGCGCCGGGGAAGACGATGGAAGACATCGTGATGGCCCCGTTCGACTATGGAAGACTCGACGACCCAGGGACGGGCGTACGGGTCCGATTGAACGCGACGGTTGTGAAGGTCGTCCATGAGGAGGCGCCGGCCAAGTCGAAGAGTGTCGCGATTACCTATGTGACCGGCGCTTCTTCTTCGGTCTCTTCGCGCTCTCGCGTCGTACGCGGTCGAGCGTGCATCCTTGCAGGATACAATTCGATGATTCCGCATCTCTGTCCCGAGATGCCCACGGGTCAGCGCGATGCACTTTCGCTCGCGATTAAATCGCCCGTGGTGTACACGAATGTCTTGCTTCGAAACTGGAAGGCCTGGAAGAAGATGGGGCTCGGGGCGGTGGCGGCCCCAGGTGGGTACCACGCGAATGCGATGCTCGACTTTCCGGTCAGTCTCGGCGACTACCGTTTTTCGGCCGGCCCCGACGAGCCGATCGTCGTGCACATGGAACGGTTCCCAAAGGGTACGGATGGCAGCGCGTCCGCGCGGGACCAATACCGGGCCGGGCGCCGGGATCTTCTCTGGACTCCGTTTGAGTCGATTGAGCGCTCAGTACGCTCGCAACTCGGGGGTATGTTGTCCGAGGGGGGATTCGATCCAGCCACCGATATTGCAGCGATCACGGTCAATCGTTGGGCACACGGTTATGCGTATTCCTATGATCCGATCTCGGATTTGGTGTATGACGAGGGTGAGTATCCGAACGAGGTTGGGCGAAAGCGATTCGGGCGCATCGCTATTGCCAACTCCGATGCTGGGGCTTTGGCGGCCGTTCCGAGTGCGATCGAAGAGGCTCATCGAGCGGTTTCCGACTTGGAAGACCTACAGGGGTGACCCTGCGGACCGCCTCAATCTCCCTCTGTCCCGAGATTCGAATTCGGCACGCACCTAAAGTGGCCGTCTCTCGGCCGTCGCGCGCGCACTCGAGACCCACGCGTTGATCGCGGCGGCTCCATTGCCATGTACTCCTGACACGGGATCGAAGGCGATGGCCAGGGCGACATGGGACGCTCATTTTTCCTATGCTCCTGCCGAAGGACATGGCTGCTTCGACTCCTGCGATCACGACTCGTGCGATCACGACTCCCTGGCTCGACGTATTCTGCGTCGGCGGATTTTCC
>DUCH01000215.1:0-285 GCA_012959865.1 Myxococcales bacterium
GGGCTACAGGTTTTCGTGTATGCGGGTTTCGCGTATGCGCTCTACGGGCTGATCGCGTTTTTCTCGGGCAGCGAGCTCACCCTCTGGTTCGGCGAACGCCGCGGTACCAGTGTCGTGACGAGCACCTTCGAAAACCGCAACACCTACGCGACCCTCGCCGGAATGGGGCTCGTCGCCGCCTTTGCGCTCTTTCTCGAGGGTCTCGGCAGCGTGCTGCACGCCCGGGTGCCCCCGCGCACTCGGCTGCGCTGGACACTGCGCCACATTTTTGGCCCGGCGGCGCCC
>DUCH01000215.1:351-4439 GCA_012959865.1 Myxococcales bacterium
CCTGCTCACCGCCTCGCGAGGCGGCACCTTCAGCGCGCTCTTCGGGCTGCTGGTGCTCGCCGGAGCGTTTTTTCGGGCCGGCGCCCTGCCGGACCGGCCCGCCTCGATCATCGCGGGATCAATCGTGGTGGCGGGGGTTCTGGTCTTCGCGCTCAGCGGCGAGCACCTGTCCAAGCGGCTCGAGCACCTCGACCCAGAAATGGATGGCCGCGCTGCGGTTTACACAATCGTGCTCGGCGCGGTGGCCGATGCACCGGTGCTGGGCGCCGGGTACGGCACCTTTCCCGATGTCTTCCCCCTCTACCGCGACGCATCCATCGCCCACACCGCGCGCTGGGAGGCCGCCCACAACACCTACCTCGAAAATCTGCTGGAACTCGGCGTCCCCGCCGCGACGGCGCTGTTCGCATCCATCGCCGCTTGCGCGCGAATCTGCTGGCTGGGCATCCGCCGAAGGCGGCGCCATCGCGTCTACCCCATAGTGGGCTTGGCGGTCACCGCCCTGGTCGCCGCCCACGCAACGGTGGATTTCAGCCTGCAGATTCCCGCGGTGAGCTACGCCTACGCGTTCTTGCTGGGCATCGCGTGCGCGCAATCGTTCCCGAGCGAAGCCCGAATCTCAGCGCCCGGATCCCCGGCGCCCGGCGCGTAAAGCGAGGGGCATCGCTCGGCCACTTCTCAGAACGCCTCGGGACTACTTCTCCGCGCGAGGTAACGGCAACGCCGCCCTTCGAACCTTCAACCCCTCAAGCCTTCGAACCCTCAGTCCCGCAACCCCTCAGTCCCTCGGCCCCGTCGAGCCCTCGACCCCCTCCGCCCTTCAATGTTTCAGTCCGCGGGCGCATTCAAATAGGCCGCGTGGGGCCGACACGCCTGACCGCGGGTCGAAGGGCAGCCCGGATACCGACGGTGCGAATCGGGCACCGATGCTGCGCGAATGAGGGGCAGGACCAAGCTCGAAGGGTGCGCGCTGGAGTGAGCCACTTGGTGCTCCACCAGGGCGCCGAGGGGATACTCCAAAAGCCTGAAACGCCAGAGTTCCCGGCTATCGCCGGGCGTACTGATCTCGAGCCGCACCCGCGAGCCCGCGCGAAAGACATGGCCGAAGGGCATCACCTCTACACGAGTCAGCGTGTACTCGCCGGGGGGCAGAAGTTCGGCGTCGGCCTCCAGATGGGTCTTCACCGGGCGGAGCACGGTGGCGTCGGGCGCCAGGGCCCTCTGACTCGCGCGCAGCCAACCCGCCTGAACGTAGGTCTCGTTGCCATCGGGGCGAACCTCGCTGATCAACGCCTCGAGTTCGGCGTCGTCCGCCGTCGATTTCAACCACAGGTCCAAGCTGGCGCTGCCCACCAGCACGTGGTCCTCCGTCAAGACGGGACTCTCAAAAACCAAGGCCTTGCCGTCGGCGGGCTGGGCCCACTGGCTCTTCTCGGGGGGGCCGAGGACACAAGCCGGGGCGAGGGCACCGCCGCACGGCTCGGTCGCCCACCCATGATAAAAGGGCTGCCTGAAGCCCAGGGTCCGCTGCCCGGCTTCGGGGTCGTGGACGAACGCCGACGCCGAATCGTTGGGCTCCGGGGGCGCCTCTTCGCGCAGACTGCCGTCGGCGTGAAGAAAGAGCCTCCAGGCCTCGGTTTCCAGAGGCGGCCAGCTTGCGAAATCCATCGCGAAGCCGTCGCTCGGCATTCCGATACGCAGGGGGGCGCCAGCGTCATCGACTTCGCCCCCGCGCTCAAAGATCACGTGAACCCGAGGCTGGGCCTCGAAGGCCGCCTGGGCGTCGGCAAGGGTGGGATAGGTCGCGCGATCGCTAAAGGGAATCGGCACCGCAGCCAACACCACATCGGGGTCGAGATCCGCCTCGGCGAAGGCCAGGGAGTAGAGAATCGGGGCCACGAGATTGTACAGGGGCGGCGCACTCGGCTGCTCTCGGGCGACATAGATATCGTTGAACGCCTTCCACTCGGCCAGGGTCTCGGACGAATAGCCATCGGAGTGCAGTCCGTTGAACACAGTAAACCGCTGCACCGGGGCGTTGACGAACTTGTCGAGGAGCGTCGCAAAATGCGGACCCGTCTGCTCGTCCTGCCACGCGCCGGTCAAGAATACGGGAACGTCGATCGCATCGGCGAAGAGCGAAGGATTCAGTTGATCGGCGATCTCGGGGACGTAGTATTCGTTCTCGAGAGCACGCTGGATGGGATCCACCCTCTGATCATGAAGCAACTGGTTCTCCGCGCAGGTCTGTACGGGGGGATCCAACGCGGCTTCCACGGCGACTTGGTCGGCCTCCCAGCCCTGCCCATAGGGCCCCGCCTGGTCGAAGACCTGCTCGGCCCATTGAAACGCAAAACCATCGTTAAAAATACCGCCCGGGGCCAGGACGGACGCCGCGGTGTTCGCGACCACCGAGAGCGGGGTGGCGGCCGCCAGCCCCGGCGGCCGGGTTTTCGCAACAAAGAGCTGGCTCATCCCCGGATAGGAGAGCCCCGCCATGCCCACCTTGTTGTGGAGCACCCAACTCTGGGCGGCGACCGTTTCGATGACGTCGTAGCCGTCGAGCACTTGGAGAGGCTCGAAGAAATCGTAGGCACCCCCCGAGCAGCCGCTGCCCCGCATGTTGACCCCCACCGTCGCAAAGCCGAACAGGCCCCCGATCAGCCCCGCCGGATGGTTGGGCGCATCACAGATCGTCGGCAACCAGTTGCACAGGAAGCCCCGAAACGGCTCCAAGGCAGGGCCCAAGTCCAGAGGGCTCCCGGGCATTGAGGGCGCATAGGCCGAATAACTCACCAACGTCGGGTAAGGGGACCGGGTGCGGTAAGGAAACTGGCTCTTCGGAAACGTCACATAGGCGGACAACGTGGTGCCGTCGCGCATGGTGATGTAGTTGAACCCCTCTTTGAGCACCTGGTCGGCGTAGAAGCTCGGGTCAGGCAGGCTGTCGGCGATATCCGTGACGTTCACTTCGGCGCTGGCGAGACCCCCAGCCCGGTCGATCACTCGGTAGGTGTTCAGCGCTGCAGCAAGGTTCCGCACCACCAAAGCCCCTTGGGCATCCACCGTGCCCTCAGCCACCAGGGCGCCCACACTGTCTCGCACCTCGAGTTGGCTGGCCGGAACTGCGCCAGTGATGAAGAGCTGCTCCACACTCTCGCGCACATCGAAAGACGCTTGGGAAAAGACTGTCAACGGCTCGCTCTGTCCGCGTCCATGCCGTCGCGATATCCGAACTCGATAGCCTCGCCCTGGTGCCAAGGCCACCGCCCAAGCTCCCTCGCTGTCCGTGGTCCCGCGAGCTACGCGCCTGCGGTTGGCGTCGATCACCCGAACGCGGGCGCCAGGAGCCGCTCCGACTACGCGAATTTCACCCACCGCCTCCACAACACGGAAGCGAGCACGGTGGTCATCGTGGCGGTCGGCGTCTTCGTCGCGATCATCATCATCGCCATGACCGTCGTGGCCATCATGTTCTTCGCGGTCGTCGTGGCCATCATGGTCTTCGTGGCCGTCATCATCATCGCGATCGTGTTCGTTGTCGCGCTCGTGTTCATTGTCGCGATTGTGTTCGTTGTCGCGATTGTCGCGCTCGTGTTCGTTGTCGCGATTGTGTTCGTTGTCCCCATGGCGTGCCCGACGATGCCGGGACTGGGAGGAATCAGCCTTCTCCATCGAAAAGCTTTCGCCCTTGCGTTCCGGCTCTCGCGAAGAACGGCTCTCTGCCGTGGTGGCGATCAGGAAAGGGCAGAGCATGAGGGCAAAAAGCAGGGCGCGCAGCGCGAGCAAAAGGCAGTCCTCCGAATGTTGTGCAGAACGTATTCATTCTCCTATCTAAGCGTGCGGATAGGAAGCAGAAAACGCGATTTTTGCCCCTTAGATATCAGAGTCTCACGCGCGCCCCGTGGGGCGCACCCTCGGACCCGTTTCGCAACGCGGCTGGCGGGGCGCAAGGGGCCTGTCGAGTGCCGATCGAGAGTCGTCGGGATTTCGGACAAACCACCCTCGGCTTCGACTCTTTAACCTTCGGCAAAATCCGCCGCCGTGCTCTTGGCCATTTCTTCCAGGAACCAGGCCGGGAACTGGCC
>DUCH01000216.1 GCA_012959865.1 Myxococcales bacterium
CAAACGCCAAGCGCGATTCGCAGTAGACCGGGGCCTGCTGGCGAAGTTGGGCGTAGGCGGGATAGGGATCCTCCTGAAATCTCGGCGAAAAGAGATCGATTTCTGATATCTCCATTCGGCCAATATCGCTCCCCTTGAGTGGTGCTGCAATCGCCCCTTGGCCGGCGCTACTCCGAACCGTGTCTCCCTGTCGTCCCACAGAGTCTGTTCTCTGCTACTACGATAGACTTCTAAAAGAGCCCCAAACCTCTCCGCCAGAAGAAACGGATTCCAAACAAGCGAAAATGGATCATAGGCCATGAGTGAATGCGATCTGCGCGAGATACGTGTCCTGGAATTGGGCGAGAGTGTGTCGAGTGCCTTCGCGGCCAGACAACTGGCAGATCACGGCGCGAACGTGGTCAAAGTAGAAACAAGCGAAGAAGGTTGGATGCGACAGCGCGGACCCTTTCCGGCCGGAAGTTCCGATCCCGAGCGGAGCGGACTTTTCCTCGCCCTGAATACCAGCAAACGGAGCGTGCGGCTCGATTTGAGTTCTGATGCTGGTCGCGCTGACTTATTGAGCTTGATCGATTGGGCCGACATTTTGATTCATGACTCGCGGCCCAACGAGGCGGAGGCGCTCGGAATCGATGCGCCGACTCTCGAAGATCGACGACCGGATCTCGTCACACTGGCGATCTCGCCATTTGGCAGCACCGGGCCATACGCAAATTTCCATGCCACCGAGTTGACCGTCAGCAGCGGGGGGGGATGGGCAAGTCTCTGCCCGGCAGCGACTGGGAGAGTCGACCTTCCCCCGCTCAAGGTCTACGGACAGCAATGCGGGTTCATGTCGGGCGTGGCCGGCGCGGCTGTCGCGATGGCGATTTATTCGACCGCTCGCCGAACCGGGGTCGGCGAGTACATCGATTTTTCTGAACAGGCCTATACAGCTTCCGTTCTCGAGCAGGCGATTCCCCTTTACTCCTATACCCAGCAGGTCGCGACCCGCTACGGCACCCGGCTACTGATACCCTGGTCCATCTTCGACTGCCTCGACGGTCAACTCTTTGTGGTGTGTGTCGAGCAGGATCAGTGGGAGCGGCTTGTGGCATTGATGGGCAGCCCCGAATGGTCATCCCTGGAGGTATTTTCGACCGCCCCGGGCCGCTCTGAGAACCACGATCTGGTACACGGGTTCGTCCAGGAATGGCTGGCCGAAAAGCCCGTACTCGAGATATATCACCAGATGCAAGAGCATCGCATTTGCGCTGCACCCGTCATGGGTCCCGCCGAGATGGCCGAATCGGAGCACCTCCTGGCTCGGGAATTCTTCGTCGATGTAGAACATCGGGGTGCCGGGAGACTTCTTCATCTTGCCCCCGCAGCGCGTTCCGAAACAGGCCGCCAGGGTTTCTCGCGCGGTGCGCCCTCGCTGGGAGAGCACAATGCGGAGATTCTGGGCGGACAGCTTCCGGGTCGTACCTCGAACCCAGAAACACAAGGCGCTGCACCGAATGCTTCGCTTCCACTCGAAGGTATCCGGGTTGCGGACCTGTCCTGGGCCTGGGCGGGGCCCTTTTGTGCCATGAACCTCGCTCACCTTGGCGCCGAGGTCATTCGATTCGAATCCGAGGGGCGTCCGGATCTCTATCGCCGTATCCCCCTCCACCCCGATGATGTTGAGAAAACGCTGAATACATCGGGAATGTTTGCCCAATGGAACCAGGGCAAGAAGAGCGTTGCCCTCAACTTGGCCGAACCCCAGGCCATCGAACTCCTCAAGGACTTCATTGATACCTGCGATGTTGTTGTCGAGAACTTCGCCACCGGCGTGATGGATCGCCTGGGCCTTGGCTACGACACGCTTTCTAAGCGAAACCCCGGCCTCATCATGGCGAGCATCAGTGGGTATGGCGAGACCGGGCCCTATGCGAATTACATGGGCTACGGCCCTGCCATCCCGCCTTTGACCGGGCTGACCATGGGGACGGGATTCGTTGGGGGCCGGCCCGCCGAGATGGGCGTTTCCATGCCCGATCCCACCGCAGGCATCACCATGGCTTTTGAGGTTTGCGCTGCATTGGAGAAACGCCGAGAGAGCGGGCGCGGCGACCATCTCGATGTCTCGCTCTGGGAAGCGACCGCGGTCTTTTCCGCGGAAGCATGGATGGACTACGTCATGAACGGAGCGGAGCCAACACCGCAGGGGAGCCGTGACCCAGCCATGTCGCCCCACGGTTTCTTTCCGACCCACGGAGAAGACCTCTGGATTTCCATCGCGTGCGATTCGGAGGAGCAATGGCAAGCCCTCGCGGACGAACTCGCGCCCGCTTTACGAGACGATCCACGCTTCAGAAATCTCTCGAACCGCAAGCTAAACGAAAGTGAACTCGAGGAAGAATTGGCTTCACGAACGCTCGAGCGCGAAAGGTGGGAACTCTGCCGCGCGCTTCAAGCACGAGGTGTCGCTGCTTTTCCCGCAATGACATCTGAGGACCTTCTGAGTGATCCTCACCTCGAAGCACGCGGGTTCCTCGAGACCAAACCTCATCCGGAGGTCGGAGTCCGAAAGCATACGGGCATCCCCTATTCTCTCAGGCGCAGGCCCAATGGTGTTCGCAAGGCCGCACCTGTTCTCGGAGCTGATACAAGCGAAGTTCTCTCAGAAGCACTTGGCTATTCGGAAGAAGACATCCACGCGCTCATCCACTCGAAAGTACTCTACTGAGCTTGAGCGATCCGACCGGCGTCGCTTCAACTCTATTTTCTCGCCCGACGAGAAACTTGGGAGGAAACGAATCTCGGACATGTGGGAAAACCCGGACTGCCATACTAAGAAGCATCAGGCGCAGAACCCGTGGGCTCCAGAATTATTGCCACGCTCGCAAATCAGACCGGCACCTACAGAGAAGCTGATGAAAGAGATCGACTTCGCCACGGTCAAGCGAATAGGGAATTCCAATTGAATCCGTACTTGAAGAAGAAAACGATCAACGGGTGGCCGCTGTTCTGGCTGATCTCCGCGCCGCTATCGATAGTTATGATCGTTGCGATTACAAATACCGATCTCTCTACGGGTAAAGGTATTTCTTCTCTCATCCAGCTATCCGTACGATGCGCCCGGCCCTGGCTCTATATGGCTTTCCTGGCGTCTTCGGCCCATTCACTTTTTTCATCGGATTTCACCGCATGGATTCTGCGAAACCGAAAATACCTTGGGCTCTGTTTTGCGGTTGGGATGGCTTGGCAGGCAACCTTCATTATTTGGATGGTGGTTGCATACACCGACTACTATGCGAATCACGTTTTTGTGCTGCGAGACCTAATAGAAGGTCTACTGGGCTACATCGTCTTGGTTCCGATGGCGCTGACAACTTTTAAATTCGGACGCCGATTGATCACCAGAAAGCAGTGGAGGCTTTTGCACAAGGCCGGAATCTATTACCTATGGGCCTACGCATTCAGCGTGTACTGGTGGGAAATTTTCTACTATCGCGATCCCGTCTTTCTCGACTACGCCTTTTATTGGGCGGGACTTTGGGCGTGGGGTCTGCGCGCCGCTGCTTGGACGAAAGCGCGCCGCAATTCCATAGGCAAAAGTTCGGCCGGGGCCCCGCTTCACCGATTTGCTGGGCCTCTCGGCCTGGCTGTCGCCAGCGTTGGAATCGGTGCTGCCAGTTTCGGATCAGCATGGGTCCAGCCCTCGCAAGAAATCCTCTACGGGTATGCGTTGACACGAATTCCAGAGGCCCTCTTCCCCTATTGGCCCTTTGAACCCTTTCTGCCGCTATTGGTGATCGGGGTCGGCTGTCTTCTGATCGGCAATGCCGACGATTGGAAGAACCGGACGAACGCTTCGAGAGTCTAGGAGCAGACCGGAATACCGGGGTCGGCATTGGGCTTCTCGCTCTGCAATTCGAAGCCCTGCCGAGCGGGCAGCTAATTTTCCGTCACGACGATCAAGTCACCAAGACCGTTCCTAGAGGGCGTACACGAAGGCGCCAATGCCTCGAAGAGCATCTTGGGATCGATCACGATTTCAGGCGGATGTACGCCAGTTTCTCGCAACCGCCCGCGACGGGGCTCCCCTAGGGATTTAACATAACGCCCAGGCTCGGACGTTGTGCCGGAACCTAGCTTGTATGTCCTATCCCCACGGGATCGGAGAGATAGACGCTTCCATCGGGCGCGATCCAGTCCACAGTAAACCGCAGAGCACTACCCACGAAGTTCGTGTGAAATCTCACGTGCAGCGTAACTTGCTCGTCGGACACGGAGTAGATGCTCTTTACGCTGCTGCTGGTAGAGCCGAGCCAGAAGTACGTTGCGTCGTCGGAGAGGGCGACTGACTTAACTGTCGTCGAGCATCCGAGCGCGACGGGGAGCAGGGCGAGCACCAAGATCATGACTCGAATCATCTAACGCCGTCCAACGGACT
>DUCH01000217.1 GCA_012959865.1 Myxococcales bacterium
GCGGAGTTTGTAAGAGCCATTCTACACTCCCCGTGATGCATGCTGTCGGCTAGAAAGGAGAAATAGCGATCCGAGCAGCAGGCCGGGAGAGGAGTTTCTATTCCATGGAGCCCACCAGTAACGCAGCGCCCGGCACCTGCTGACACGAACATTGGGGCACGCTTCTCTACTTTTTCCGAGGCGTCAGGGTCTTCACCATGGCCGCGAAATCGGGCTGGCACCCTTGGTGTAGCGGGCGAGGGAACCACCGGAAGCGTGCCTGCTGTGGGGGTATAGGACATTCAAGCTGCCTTCCAGCACAACGTTCGAGTATGCGCGTTATGTTAAATCCCTACGGGGAGCCCCGTAGCGGAAATTCCCGTTCCGAGACTCCCCGAAGGCGCTTGCCATAAAATTCGTACCCGGAATTCGTGAGTTGTGACTCGGAGACGGCTTTCGGTGAAAGTGCCTGGCATCATGCTCGCATTCAGACCCAGCAGCGCTGAACTAGAAACGAATCCGCGTGCGAGATAGGTTCAAGACGTGAATAAGATCGCCACGAAGCATTCAAGAAATATCGGTCTCGGGTCACTCTTGATCGCAATGTCGGTCATCGCTTACTGGCAAGTCACCGGTTTGGACTTCATATGGGACGACGATCAGATCGTCGCCCAGAACCCTTTGATGCGGTCTCTGGATGGCCTCCGCCTGATCTGGTTTGATGTTCGCGCCGCCAATCAGTACTACCCCGTGACCTGGACGAGCTTCTGGCTGCAGCGCCAGATCTGGGGTCTCGACGCTGCGGTACTGCATGCAACCAACTTGGCACTTCATGCCTTCAGCGCCCTGCTCCTCTGGCGGGTTCTCCGGGTGCTGGGCGTACCCGGCGCATGGCTCGCTGCAGCGGTCTTCGCCGTCCATCCGGTTCATGTCGAATCGGTCGCCTGGATATCCGAACGCAAGAACGTGCTTTCCGGCGTGTTCTACCTCGGTTCGGCACTTGCCTATTTGAAGTTCGCGCAACTGGACCGCTTGCAGGCACAGAGAAAGCCGAACTGGATTCTGTATCTGCTCTCGCTTTTTCTATTCATCTTGGCACTTCTCAGCAAGACCGTCGCCTCAACGCTTCCCGTCGCACTGCTACTGGTGCTGTGGTGGAAACAGGGGCACATTGGCAGACGTGACGTCTTGCCGTTTCTCCCCTTTTTTGCGTTAGGGATCGCCCTCGGCCTGCTGACAATCTGGCTCGAGAAGGTGCAGGTGGGCGCGGCAGGCGCCGAGTGGGATCTCTCCCTCATCGACCGCTGCTTGATTGCCGGGCGTGCTCTGTGGTTCTATGCGGGAAAGCTCGCATGGCCGGATTCGCTGACCTTCGTGTATCCACGCTGGAAGATCGACGCGAGCGTCTGGTGGCAGTACTTCTTCCCCATTTCGGCCGCGGCTCTCGCCGGAGGACTCTGGCTGCTTCGCGGGCGTATAGGCCGCGGCCCTCTGACCGCGGCCCTCTACTTCGGCCTCACGCTTGGCCCCGCGCTCGGCTTCTTCGACGTCTATCCAATGCGCTATTCCTTCGTCGCAGACCATTTTCAATACTTGGCCAGCCTCGGTCCGATCGTACTCGCCTGCGCGGGCATCCAAATGGGATTGAATCGGCTCAGCGGGCACGGAAAGGCGCCTGCGCTTGGGATTTGTGCGCTCGCTCTCCTGGTCCTCGCTGCGCTCACCTGGCTCCGCGTGCCCGCGTTCGAAAATCCTGGGACGCTGTGGCGCGACACACTCGCGAAGAATCCAGCGGCCTGGATGGCTCGGGGGAATCTCGCCGAATGGCACCGAGCCCGGAACGAAACTGAAGAGGCTATAAGCAATTACCTCGAAGCCCTCAAGATCGAGAACCCCAACAAAGACTACGTGCACAACAATCTTGGCACTTACCTCGTACTACTCGACAGGCCGGATGAAGCCAAGGTCCACTATGCGAAAGCGATCGAGATGCGCGCTGACTATGCGCTTGCGCGCTATAACCTCGCAGCCCTCCTAATTCGTGAGGGCGATTTCGATGAAGCCATCATGCATCTCCAGAAGGCCGTCTCGGATCGACCCGACTACCAAGCTGCCCACTACCGCCTGGGCAAGGTCCTGACCAAGGCGGGGCGCCCCGACGAGGCCTTCGACCACTTCGTGATCGCCGCCCGGCTCAAAAGAGAAGTGGAGGCAAGAGGCCAACCGGATCCATTATCTGGCGATCACGATTGAGACTTCGGATCGAGCCCCTGCTGATGGGTCAATGCGGGCGCGCCCGGCAGTCCCTTCGGTCCCGCCACGTCGTCCTGAACTTGGAAGCGTGCCTGTTTGCCGCCAGGCGCCCTTCGAGAACGATGCGGGTCTTCTCTTCCGGAGAAAACTGCCTTCGCGTTCGATGACGGATGTCACGTACTGCTCCTTCGATGGACTGCTTGTTTTGCTTGGCCGCCTACGGACGCCAGCCCGCTCTTGAGAGCCTCTGTGTCCCCTCTTTTGCCTGTACCCTACATGGCCAAGGGTGTAGAATTGGGCTTGGAATCCCTATCCGCCAGATCCCTCCGCGCCTCCTCGGTCAGTTGCCTGACGTTCCTATCGGGCGGGAAGAGCAGGGCGCTCGGGTTCGTCACTTGGACGCAATTCTGCACCGGGTGCAAAACGCCAGGTGTGCCGGGAATCGCCTAAGTGACTAAATTAACGCTTCGTTATTCAAATTGAGGTTTCAGCCTTCGAAGCTGGGGGTCGCGCGTTCACGAAGCGGGCGGGCGAAGCCAGCACGCGGACGCGCTTGGCGAGTTTTACTCGCCCGCCGTCTGCGCCCGGGTCACCACTATGGGTCCTTGCCCCGATTTTACTGCAGGTAATTGGAGACGCAGGTCGGCGTGGTCTTCGTCGCGAGTTCATCGATGACGATTCTGCAGGGAGGCCAAACCTCCGCTCGGGGTAGTCCGCAGACGGCCGGGGGGGCATCTTGACGGAGTCGACCCACGAGAAGTCCCTTCTCGACCAGGGCCCGGGCCTGCTGTACCAGGCCCCGCTCTCCTAGATTTACCCAGGACAGCGGCGAAGCACCGGCCTCTTCGAGCAGGCCCAGTAGGTTGGCCTCCAACCGATAACGGGTGAACCACGGATTGTCGGGCACCAGAATCTCGTTCTTAAGGGTGGACCCGTCGAGTCGTCTCTCAGTCTGGACCCGCAGACCGGGTGCAGGGGTGAATTCGAAACGGCCCAGATTGTCTTCGGTATCGAAGACGAGCAGGTTGACCAGTTCCCGGGCCTGGTCGTAAATTGGATCCATGGGGCTGCTGACAACACGCTGAACGATATGATTTTCGACTCCGGCCTCGGAATTCTCCTGGAGAAGGATATAGCCAAAGTTGACCGTCCCCAGGCTCGCGGATCGGTAGCTGTTGACCCAGCGCGAGAGTTCTTCGCTGTACTCTTCGTAGCTCTGCCCGAAAGGAGCCCGTGCATGGGGAACGGAAAAGAGGGCTTCGTCGCGGTCGGCGGTGGTGAGGATAAGGCCGCAAATTGCCCCCCCGCTCCACCAGTTCGAGATCTTTTCAATGTATTGATCAGGATCGACCAAGTCGGTGACGATGGAGAGTCGCCCGTTTGCGCGTAGCTTTTCGCCGGCGCCCTGGACGATGCAGCTCAATATGGCCTCGCCATTCCTGCCCCCATCCCGGAAACCCAAGCTTTCGTTGGGGCTGGGTACGAAGGGAGGATTGGCGGTGATCGAATCGAATTGTTCGTTGGCCACGGGCTCGTAGAGGTTGCCCAACCTGAAATCGACGTGATCGATCTCGTTGAGATCCGCGTTGAAGCGGGCGAAACGGATGGCCCGGGGATTCAGATCCACCCCGATGACGAAGTCGGAATAGCTCGCCGCAACGAGTGCCTGCACCCCGCTGCCAGTGCAAAGATCGAGATGGCTCTCGACATCGACTCTCGGCGCGGTGTTGACCAGCCCTACGCTGTCGAGCCCGAGGTACATGACCGGATCCTCGGATAGCTTGTCCGACTCGAGAACCTGGTAGCGATGATCGGTGGCCACAACGAGTTCTCCCACCGGGAAAAGGTCGACTCGGGCCAACACCAGGCCTCCTTCGCTGGAAATAGCTCCCTGGTCGAGGAGAAACTCGTACCCTTCGGCTCCCAACAGAGAGCGGGCCCGATCCTCGCCGATCGCTGCCCGGAGCTGGAACAGTCTCAGCAGATCCTCAAGATCGCCCGATCCAAGCGCAAAGCGGTCGAGATAGGGAAGATCGGTGGGCTCCAGTTCCTGTGGGTTCTTCCCCAGCCTTTCGCAGACTTCGCTTTCCACGTAGCCGGCTTCTCTCAGGCGCCCGCGGAGCTTGTGGATGCCGGAGGGCGCCACATAATCGGCGTCGGCATAGGCGGCAAAGGTGCTCAAAGTCCCTT
>DUCH01000218.1 GCA_012959865.1 Myxococcales bacterium
GAGCAACCACTCAACCGCCCTCTTTCTCGGGCGGATCCACGAATGGGTTATTAATCCCTCAATCTTTTCAAGTATTTACCAAAACCAATGAATCCAATTTGTCTGGGATGAGATCGGCAAATGCGAGCAATTTCTAAAGTATTCGTGCAAACTCGGCCTCGTGGGGGCCTGAGGGGCCTCCTAACCCCGTCCAGGCCCGATATGGCCGCTCGCTCGCTCCGGGGGGCTGGGGGTCGGTTGAACTCGAAATTTCGACGCAACTTAAGGCTCTGGGGAGTGCTGGCGCTGGCTTTTTCGAGCCTGGCCTGGAGCCCTGCATGGGGGGCCGACGAACCCGTTGCCCTCGGCGTGGGGCAGCGGACCGCCCAACTTCTGGCCGAATTGATCCGCATCCCCAGCGTCAATCCACCGGGGGGCGAGGAGCGGCTCGCCGAGCGCGTCGCCGCCGAACTCGCGGGCGCCGGCCTGGAGACTCGGGTGATCGCAACTCCCCGAGCCGAGTCTCAAGACCCCGCACGCGCGGCGGTCTGGGCCCGATTGCCGGGCCGCGGAATTCGGCCGCCGCTGATATTGCTCTCGCACCTCGATGTGGTTCCCGCCGAGCCCGGCGCGTGGCAGCATCCACCCTTCGCTGGTGTCATCGAGGACGGCATGGTTCACGGCCGAGGAGCCCTGGACGCCAAGGGGGTCACCGCGGTCCATGTGTCGACCCTGCTCGAACTGGCCCGGCGGGAAGAGCCCCCGGATCGCGACATTATTTTCCTCGCCACCCCCGATGAAGAGACCGGGGGCCGAGCCGGCGCCCAGTACATCGTCCGCCAACATCCC
Organism: Myxococcales bacterium; assembly: GCA_012959865.1. GTDB lineage: Bacteria > Myxococcota_A > UBA9160 > UBA9160 > UBA4427 > JAZXM01. Next base: position 829 of record DUCH01000218.1, read on the forward strand.
GAACTTCTCGGAGAGGCCGAGTTTCTGCTGACCGAAGGCGGCAGTATTCGTCCGGCCCGCGCTCAGCGCGAGGGCATGAGCCCGGTCCCACCCATGTGGGGCGTGACGGTGACCGAGAAGGGCCCGTGTTGGTTGAAGCTCAAAACTCGAGGCACGGCCGGCCACGGTTCCGCACCCCGGAGCGACGCCGCAGTGCCCCGCCTGGTTGAGGCGCTGAATCGCGTGCGACGAATCGAAACGCCCATTCGCGTGCTTGATGAAGTCGCGGCCATGTTTCGCGCCCTTGCACCCGGCGCACCCCAGGAAGATCAGCAGGGCTTCGCCAACCTGGCGCGAGAACTCGAAAACGATTCTTCCTTCCGCCGACGTTTCCTCGCCAACCCCGGCTACAACGCCCTCGTCCGCAACACCATTTCGATCACCGTGCTCGAGGCGGGCTCCAGCACCAACGTCGTACCCGGCGAGGCCGGCGCCCGACTGGATATTCGCCTGCTTCCCGGCGAAGACTGCGCGGCGTTTATGGGGGCCTTGAGGGACGTCATTGGCGATCCGCACGTCGAGATCGAAATTCTGCTCAGCTTTCCATCGCGAAGCTCCTCGGCGCAAACGGCGCTCTTCGAGGCCATCGATCGCGTGGCCCACCGCGAAACCCCCGAGGCCATCGTCGTGCCGCGGATGATCGGCGGCTTTACCGACGCACACTGGTTTCGCGAGCAGGATATCGTCGCCTACGGATTCGTCCCGCGCTGGCTTTCTCGGGCGGAAACCAGCGGGGTCCACGGGATCGACGAGAGGGTGTCGGTCGCAAACCTCGAGGCGGGCGTCGTCACCCTCCTCGCCATCATCGATGAATTAGACCGCATAACCGCCGAGGCGATCCCCCTCGACGCGCGGGAGAATTCACCCCAAAGCGAGAACCTGCCCGGAGAATAATCCGCCCGGCGGCTCGCCCGACGGATCCGGAAGACAAGCCCCCAGACCAAGCCCAGCTCCGAGCTCAGACGAGATCCTGCACCGCTCGGTGGAGGAGTTCGAAGAGGGGTTCTACCTCGTCCACCTCGAGGCACGAGAATGCGATGCGAATATCGCTGGCGCTCGTGGAAATCAACCCAACGCCATACTGCGCCAATAGGTGAATCCGAAGTTTTTCGGCGTCCACGTTCTTCACTTGGACACACATGAAGTAACCGCTGTTGAAAGGGTAGACATCCCAACTTTCCGCAAAGCGAGGCGAGCCCGCCACCTCGGCCACGCGCTCGGCCCGCGCGCGCAACTCGGCGTTCTTGTCCGCACGCTCCGCGCCGAGAGAGGGCGCCGCGAGCGCCCGTTCCACCAGGCTTTGGGAGAGGTGGGATACACCCGACACGCCCGCGCGTATCGCCCCCTTGAGTTTGGCCTCGAGCGCGGCACACACAGCCTCGGCGCCCTCGGGCCGCCCCGGCCCGAAACTCACGAAGCCGCAACGAAGCCCCCAGACGAAAAGTTCCTTGGTGGCTCCGTCGAGCTTGATCGCAAGCAGATTCGCATGCCGACCGGTGAGTTGGGCGAAGAGGGATTGCGTCGTGGAGGGCCCGCCGATGTGGTAGAAGAGACCGAAGTAGGCGTCGTCGGTGACCACAACAAGCCGGGTCCCCGCTTCGGCCTGGGCGACAAGCGCCGACACGATGGACTCGGCTTCGGCCACCGTAGGCATATAGCCGGTGGGATTGTTGGGGAAGTTGAGAATGACGACGAGCTTCTCGCGGCCCTCGCTCGCTTGGGCGAGGGCATCCGCAAAGCCCTGACAGTTGAAGCCGCCTCCGGCGTAGAAGGGAAAGGTGCAAATTTCCGCGCCCCCGTGCACTTCGAAGTTCAGCCGGTAGTTGCCCCAGAGCTTGTCGGGGATCAAGATCCGGTCCCCTTCGTCGACAAAAAGTTCGCGGACCAGCGCCAATCCGTGGGTGATCGCCGCGGTTACGATGGGCAGGCCGAATTTCTTCGACCCAAGGTCGGGATTCTCCTGCACGATCTTTTCGCGCCAGCGCTCGCGCAAGCCCATCCGGCCCGGCGTCGGCGCGTACGGATAGGCGTCTGCGGGTTCGATCCCCAGCAGGTGCTGCTGGATCGCCGGCAGGAACATGGGCCCCCCGTCCTCGGTCGCGATCCCAATGGTGGCGTTGAATCGATGCGCTTTTTCCTTGGCTTCGGCGGATTGGGAGAGGATGCCCTTGGGGAAATAAAGCCGACGCCCATACGCGGAAAGCATCGCGAGGACTTCCGGACCGGCCTCCTCAATCTCTTCATTGAGCCGAGCGGCGAGGGGATTCAGTGCGGTCGGGGCCGATCGAGTCATGGCTTCTTCCTGGGCACGCGGTGACAGAAGACTGCTCACCCTACAAACGTTTGTCGAGTACGTCCATGAAGTTTGTGAATCCTCGGGCCCGCCAGAATGCTTGAGCCGTCGGATTCGCCGAGGCAACCTGAACCTCGACCCGCTCAATACCGGTAGCGCGCACCCAGGCGAGAGCGTCATCCACCAAACGGGTCCCGATCCCCCGGCGGCGGACGTCCTCGCGAACCCCAAGATCGGTGATCTCGGCCCGCTCGTTCTCGACCATGATGGCGGGAGAATGGTCAATGCGAACGATGCAGAGACCCTGGATATCGCTTTCCTCTTCGTAAACAAGAATCGCTGCTTCGGGATCGCGCCCGACGGCTCGCAATAATTCGCCCAGTTCGCCCCCAGCATCGCGTCGCATCCGAAAAGCCGGGGCCATGGGCTCGTGGTAAATCGTAATGGCCGTCCAGAGCGCGGCGACCCGGTCCAGATCGCGGGCGGTGGCCATCCGGGTTCTGCCGCTCATCGGTGTATCTTCCGCGGCGAGGAATCGCCCATGCGGAGCATTCGAAACACGCCCTCCCCCTCGCCCTCGCGCAAGTAGTCTCCGGTGAGTTCGTCGCCCCCGCCCGAAACGGCGCGGGTCCGGAAGCGGGTATCGCCCCGCGAGAGCTGAGTGCGCCCGGATCCCATTTCGGCTTCCTGAATAAAAATTGGACCCGCCGGGGCCTCTTGGATCCGCCAGCGCTCGTGATAGCCGATCTGGGAGACAGAGACCGCTCGAAGCGCACCCGCCGATGCCCATCCGCCCGAGGGGCTCGAACGCAATCGCTTCGCGCGCTCATCCTGGCCGCTCGACCTCAGCCCCCGGGCAATCTCTCGCTGCTGTTCGGGGCTAGGCGCCCAGGCTCCAAGGCTCCGCGCCTCTTCGCCCCCCGCCAGAACCTCCCAGCGACCCGAGGCGTCACGAAACTCGGGATGGGGAAAGATCAGCCAGCGCAGCCCCGAGCCGTCGGCTTCGATGCGCCAAACCTCGTCGTCCCACTGCATCGAATCGGCCGGGGCATCGGACACCTCGCGGAAGTGAACAAGCACATACCAGTCCCCGAGAAGAACGATTCGAGCGGAAGCCGGAGGGGGGCTCGGGGGGGCGGGAAAGGAATGGGGGGCGGCGGGGAGAGACGAGGGGGCATGCGCAATCGGATCGGCGGCTAAAGGGGCCGCGGCGGCGAGACCGACCAGCGCCGTACCC
>DUCH01000219.1 GCA_012959865.1 Myxococcales bacterium
ATTGCTGTACGTCCTTCGAGGGGCATTGCGGAAGTCATAGAGAAATTCCTTTCAGGGGAGAGTCGGGCTGAGAGTGTCATCATATTGACGTTTTTAGTAATAATTGTCAATATGGGTTGTATGTGCGCGAGCCCAGATCCCGAGCGCGAGGCGATCCTCGCCTCCGCGTTTACCCAGTTCAGCCGCTATGGCTCCCGCAGAACCTCGATGCAGGACATCGCGAAGGAGACGGGGACGCCTCGGGCTTCGCTTTATTCGTACTTCGCCAACGCCGGGCTGCGCTGATCGCGATGATGGGGGGGCCGGTCGCCAGGCTTTCCTCGATCAACTCGAGCCACTGCTGCTTCCACAATCCTAACGCGAGAGCACACCGCGACCGTCCTCACTGCGACCGACCTCCCCGCGACCGACCTCCCGGAGACGGCTGTGCTGTTGCTTGCAATGCTGCGGTGACGCTGGGGTGAATCGGTGGCTACCCTTGGGGCCGCGCCGGCGAAAGCCGCTGGCGCCGAACGCGAAGGGTCGAGGCGAGAGATCGGGTTTCGGACCCCGAGGCGGTGATCCGCTCGGTGTGTCGCGACTTGTGAGCCCGAGCCCGAGCCCAAATAGCCTTTTCGCCAAGGGAAGTCACGATGCACGTGGTGGTCGTTGGAGCGGGGCTTCTCGGGTTGTCCACCGCCCAGGCCCTAGGGCAAGATGGACACGAGGTTACTCTGGTGGAAGCCCAGGAAGGGCCGGGGCTGGGAGCCAGCTTTGCCAATGCGGGCATGCTTTCGCCGAGCCTCACCGACCCCTGGAACGCGCCGGGAATCTTTTTCAAGATGCTCCGATGGTTGGGGCGAGAGGATGCTCCATTTCTTCTTCGCCCCCGCGCTGTGCCGTCGCTCATTGGATGGGGGGCGCGTTTCTTCTGGCAATCGGGCAGATCCCGATACGAGAAGAGCTGGGCCTCCAACCTTGAACTCGGCCTTTACAGCATGAAGGTCATGGACGAACTCGCGCAGAAGCACAGCCTGAACTTTCATCGGGGCAGCGCGGGAATCCTGAAGATATTTCGGAACAGCGAGGAGTTCGAGGCCGGACTTCGGCAGGCGGAGTTTCTTGCTCGCCATCGTGTCGCGACCCGGACACTCGACATGAGGGCCGCCTTGGAATTGGAGCCCGCGCTTTCTTCGGCGGCTCCGCCCCTGGCGGGTGCGATCCATCATCCCATCGATGGGCATGGCGACGCGCATCTTTTCTGTCGCGAGATTGAGAAGAATCTTCGCAAGGGGGAAGCCCAATTCCACTACGGCACCCGAGTCCGAAAATTAATCTGCAAGGCGGGGCGCGTTGCGGCCCTTGACACCGACCGGGGGTCGTTCGAGGGCGATGCCTTCGTTCTTGCGGCGGGCAGCCAAAGTGTCGGTCTCGCCAAAACTGTTGGCGTGCGCATTCCCGTTCGGCCCGCCAAGGGTTACTCGATCACCCTTGACCTGGACGACGAGAGCGAACGCCCGCGAATGCCTGTGGTCGATGACAGCCTCCACGTCGCCCTTACGCCGATGGGCAATCGATTGCGAGTTGCGGGCACCGCAGAATTTGCAGGCTACGACGAGGCGCTCACCCCGAGCCGAATCCGGAATCTCTTGCGGGTGCTCGAGCAGACCTATCCGCGCTGCGCGGCGAAAGCCGAGCCCGAGAGCCTAGGCGCCTGGTGTGGGCACCGGCCGCTGTCTGCCGACGGCGTCCCCATTCTGGGGGCTACGGCACTGGCCAATCTATTCCTGAATACGGGCCACGGGCCATTGGGCTGGACCCTGGCCGCGGGCTCGGGTCGTCTGGTTTCCGATCTGATCGGAGGCCGAACGCCAGCCCTGTTGCCCGAGCCCTATGGTCTCGCCCGCTTCCGTGGTCGCCGGACCCGCTGAAGCGCCTGGCAGTCGACCGGCTATGCGCCGACTCCACGATCAGCGAGTGCATGATCAGCGAGTGCGCGAATCCATCTCGGAAACTTGAGAAGGGCTCGTCCGTAAGCCCAGGGAAAGGGTCGGTTGCCTCCAGCGCTTCCCAAGCTGGCGGCCTGCCTCGATGAGACGGCTTTCGAAAATCAGATACATCAATGCCGCAAGGGAATTGGAGATTACGATGACGCCCACAAGGAGACCGACGATCTGCAGACCTTGAAAACTTTCGATACTCGAGGCCCCCAGGTAGGTCAGAAGCCAGATCAGCACGTAGGGGTGAATCAGGTAGTTGCCGTAGGAAACCCGCGCTGCGGGAAACCACGAGCGGTGAGCCATGACGCGAGTAAATCGGTTTTGGAGAAACAGACAATTGGTAATCAAGAGCGCCGAACCAATTGCTGTCAGCGAAAACTGAGCGATGATCGCGAAGGGACCGCGCGCTTGGAGCCCACCGAAAATCCAGACTATCATGATGCATAGAATTCCGAGAATCCAAGTCCAGTTCCCGAGCCGTTCGACTCGCGCCTTGAAGGCGTCATGGTGAAACACGAAGAAATATGCGACCAGGACACCGTAGAAGATTTCGTCGGCCCGGTTATGCGTTCGGTAGTACATGCCGTCGAGTAGGGAGACGTTGGGTTCCAGCGAGTACTGTATGGCCCTGAGCAGGGGAGGGATCAGAATTCCGCTGATCAATACGCCAACTCGAAAGGCCGGAGCCCGGACTCTAAACGTAAAAATCAGGATGAGGGGTAGGGCGAGGTAGAACTGTTCCTCTATGCACAGCGACCAGGCCCAGGACATGGCATTGATGTCGCCCGCGGCAAAAAAGTAGTTCACGGTATATGTGTAGTTCTGCCACGCGCTGTCGCGAATCTGACTCCAGTCGGCACCCTGAAGCAGCAGCCATGTGATATTCCCAGGCAATCGGGTGAAATAGAAGACGCCAAAGGTGAGAACAAGATAGTACGCCGGAAAGACTCGAAATGATCTTCGGGTAAAGAACGTCCTGAACTCGAGAGTGCCTGTTCGCTTGTGGCTCGTCATCAGGATGCGAGCAATGAGAAAACCGCTCAAGACGAAAAAGACATCGAGTCCGATCCAAAAACCGTTAATGAGACGCTGAGTCGTGCTCAGTTCCAATGTGACCGACGTGAGTATCGGAAGCCCACCGCCGAACATTCCTACGTGATACAGAGTGACCATGTAGGAGGCGAGCCCACGAAGCCCATTGAGACCAGGGAACTGGTCTGCGGGCGCATCCCACAACTCTGCCCGAATTCGCGAGCCAATCCTCTGCAGGAGTCCGTTTGACATGGTTCGTTCTCTACTGCCGATGACGGAAAGGCAGTTATTTCTTCTGGGAGCGCCAGAGTCATGAATGAGCGCAAAGAATAGGAGAAACGAGGTTTCGATCTAGACCTTTCGGAAAGCCCAGATCTCGCGATGTCGGATTGGAGAAAAATTCGTCAAGGAGGAGTGCTCAATCTCGTCATTGGTACGATCCGAACGCCAGGCTTTCCGGCGGATACCGCGGAATCTGCTTTGCCCGGACCCAAACCGGATGAGAGCCGGAACCCGCCTGCCGCCTATCGGGCTCGATCCGAAACGGGCATTCTTCTGAAGGGCGTACGCCACGCGGAAGCTCATCCTGGTAAAGCTCATCCTGGTAAATAGGAACTTTCTGGCAAATAGGAACTTTGGACGGCCCGACCAAGGAATTTTTCAAGTCCTGTGATCCAAACCGGGATCCGGCGACGACTCTCCTAACAAGTGTCATTTCACAATCTTCCCAGCTGGGCTGGCACCGCGCTGATTGACGAACGCCCCGGGTAGACGCGCTCCGCATCCCGCGCCTATCCCGGGGCTACTCGGTCTACCAGCCCGACGACGACTACGGCGTCAGCTAGTCGTTTGTCGCTACGGCACCGACCCCGCTCAAGCGATGGCCCGGGCACTTTCTCCGCCTGGCCGCTCGGCTTCTGCGCTTTGAAATTCGTGCGCTTGTCTCCCTGGCAGACGATGGCCTCGTCGCCACCAATCGTGGTTGGGTGTACTACACCCAACCCGGCGAGCACTCTGCGCCCCTAGCCCCTTCGCCCGCCCAGAGCGATCAGCCCCGCAAGGCCCGGACTCTAGGCCCCTGCCTCTCGCCTACCTCAACCTTCGCTTTCATTGAAAGCCCTCACGAGGCGGCCCCAGGTCTCTGGATCGCCCTTTTCCGGTTCTCCAAAGTAGATGAGCACTTCATCCAGCATATCCCCATATTTTTCCTTGAGTAGACCGGGAATTTCTTCGTACTTTCCGGTCACCGCGAATTCGGCGAGCATTTCATCGGTGATTTCTTCCGCCATGGAGTCCCACTCGTTGTTGCGCGACTTGTTTCGTAGCCGAATGAAAGTTTCGTTCCAATCGTGGGCTTCAAACATGGTCTTGTAG
>DUCH01000220.1 GCA_012959865.1 Myxococcales bacterium
GCCGCCGCCTCGGTTCAGCCACATCGACAATCAGCAACCTCAAGAACGACCTCAAGGACGACCTAAAGGACGACCTCAAACCCGCCGGGGAAGCTTAATCGGACATACCGACACGCTTCAAACGCCGACTCAAACGCCGCTTCAAACGCCGACCACGGTCCAAAGAAGGACCGCCAACGAACCCAACCGGCTGGGTCGAAGCCGAGGCCTCGACCTGGACGATGGCCAAACTCGAAGGGAGCGACTCGCTTCGGGCGAGCGTCAGGCCCTCAGATTCGCGGGCGTCGTGAGTGCCGCGCCCATCTCGTCCGCATTCTCGGCCGCATCCACTTGGATCAGGTCGCGGATTGCCTCGGTGCAGCCGCCGCAGTAAGCGCCGGCCCCACAGCCGCGAGCGACCTGACCCACCGTCGATGCTCCCGCGCGCACGACTCGCCGGATGGTTCGATCCGATATCCCACTGCACTGGCAGACCAGCATCGTTTTCAGCCCCCACTCACTCGGTTGTCTCGGCGTTCGACAAAACCGTCCACCCGCCGACCTGAAGATATTCTTGCAAAACTAATTTGAAAAGCAATATCATTTTCGAAATTTTAGAACACTTCAGGAACTCGCAACTCTTCGGGTAAGTAGCCAAATTTGCGGGAATTTTGGAGGCGGCGACCGGATTCGAACCGGTGATCAGGGCTTTGCAGGCCCGCGCCTTACCACTTGGCTACGCCGCCTTGGAATCCCGTACACACTCGGTCGCCAGAGCGACCCAGTGAAACAGAGGGATCAAGGAGTTACCAAGCCCCCCGGCCCGAGTCAATTGGGGCCCGCCATCTCGTGGACCAAGGCTCGGGGCAATCCGACCCGGCGACCGCTCAAGACCAAGCAATACGTCTCGCCCTGCTCCTCCACCGCGCCCAACAATTCCGCGTGAGAGCCCTGGGTGAACCGTGTGGGCAGGCCGCCCTCGACCCACTCCGTCTTGATCTGACAGAGCAGCGCCCCATCGAGGGACGACAACCGAAGGGTCTCTACTCGGAGAGGCTCTCGACCCCCATCCGAAAGTAGGATTTCTCCGGTCTCGAGTTCCAAGCTCCGAACGAAGAATCCAGCCTCTTCGATTTCGATTTCGCCCTGGAAGTGACCCACCCGAACGACATACTTGGCTTCGTGAGGCAGGTAGACAACCGACCGGTCAAACTTCTCTCGCAGCTTGCGATTCAGGATTGGCTGACCCTCGTGGCTCCAGCGACCGTCGTGGTGAAGAACGAGACCAAAGGGCTCGAGGCGGGGGGGCCCGACCGCCGCCCCTCCAGCACCCGCGCCGAGGACCTTCTCTTCCAGGGCCGTCCGCTCTTCGCTCACCGGTCGCACTCCGCGCTTTCTATGTTGGCCAGGGCCAAGGTCGGACCGATATCCGAAAGCTTCTGGCCGACGAGCATCGCCGAAAGAGCTTGGGCGTGGAAGAAACTCGGGGCGCGGCAGCGGACGCGTTCCGGAGTGGACCCCCCGTTCGCAACGAGAAAGAAACCAAACTCGCCATTAGCGGACTCCACCCGTGCGCTTGCCTCGCCCTCGGGAATCAGGGGACCTCGGGCGTAGCCGGACGCCAACTCGACCCTCTCCTCCAGTGAACCGCACCCGTCCCGAACTTCATCCCGGTCGAGCCAGGGGTCACGAAGCCTGAACTCCCCGGGTCCCAGAGCCTCGAGACGCGTGACACACTGCCCGACCATGGACAGGCTCTGCCGAATTTCCTCGACGCAGACCCGATACCGATCCAGATTGTCGCCCACAAGACCAACGGGCAGATCAAAAACAAGTTCGTCGTAGACAAGGTACGGCTCGCTGCGCCTCAGATCCGAAGCCACGCCCGCGGCCCGGAGCAAGGGGCCGGTAACCGAGAAGGCCAGGCACTGCTCCGCCGAGAGCCCTCCTCGCCCCCGAAGCCGATCCACGAAGATGCGGTTTTCGCCCAAGAAGCTGTCGAGTTCATCCAGGTCGCGACGAACCCCCTGACTCACCCGACGCGAGCGAGGGCCAAATCCGTCTGGGAGCGGAGCCGACACGCCCCCGAGTCGAATATAGTGATGCATGGTCGGTGCCCCGGAGAGCATCTCGAGCAGACCCCAGAGGTGCGCACGGGCTTCCAGCGCCCAGGACCCGGGCGCGTCGGCACCCACAATTCGTGCCAAGGCGGCTATTCGTCCCAAGTGGTCCGCTGCCCGCCCCAATTCACCACCGAGCACGCGAAGCCATGACGCGCGCAGCGGCGCCTCGACACCCAGCAACTTCTCCGCCGCTAGGCAATATGCGCTCGCCGCCAGCATCGACGAGTTGGACTGCAGGCGCTCCACAAAGGGGACGATCTGATGCCAAGAACGTTTTTGCGCTTGGGCCTCGAAACCCCGATGTCCGTATCCGACACCGACTCGAAGCGCCAGAATCCTCTCCCCATCTAGATCCACCTCGAGCCCAAGGGCGCCGCGGACCGCCGGGTGATGGGGGCCGAGTTGCAGAGGCTGGGCCTTGCGATTGAGGTCAAGGCGCGCTCCTCGGGCCAGGGCTCCGGATCGACCTTTCCCCCCGTTTTCGCGGGACGGCGGTTCGGCTGCGTGCGCCACTACTCCCCAATCTCCACAGCGCCCGTCGTGTCCTCGCGTCGGGATTCGTCATCCCGAAGCGGGTGCCCCTCGAAGCCCTCGGGCAGAAGAATGCGCCGCAAATCGGGGTGCCCGTCGAAGCCAATACCGTAGAGGTCCCAGACTTCACGCTCGAGCCAATCCGCGCAGGGCCAGATTCCCGTCACCGTATCAATTCGGTTCGCCGGCGCCCGCAGCACAACCTTGACCAGCAGGCGGTATTGCCATTCGGGCCAGGCGAGAGCGTAGAGGAGTTCGAAGTGTCGGCGATGAACTCCGGGAGCAATCGCGATCAGATCCGAAAGCACCGCGGCCCCAAGAATTTCGTCATTCAACAACCTCCCCATCACACGCTTGAGATGACCCGACTCGACGGTCACCCGAACCTCGCCCAACTCTTCGGTAATGTTTTCGATGGCGTCAGGAACCAGCCGTTTGAGCCGAGCCAACACGGGAGATTCGCTCATCCTTCTTCCTCTTTGTCTGAGAACGGCGAGAAGGACTCGCCCCCTCGACGTTCAAGCTGGCGGGCCAACAAACGGGCCGGCACCAGAAGCGCATCCAGATCGAAAACAAGGTTGCCGGGATCCGAAGTCGCGATTTCAAAGAGCGGACTCATCACCAGCGCATCCGCCGGACAAACCTCTTCGCAGAGGCCACAATAGAAACAGCGACTCACATCGATTTCGAATCGCTCGATCCGGCCACAGCCTGCGCCGGGGGCAAAGTTTTCGCTCCCATCGGTGTTAGCGACACGCGGGGGTGAGTCGGGCGCGACCTCCACGCGAATGCACCGGGAAGGACAAATAGCGGCGCAGAGTTCGCAGCCCACGCACCGCGGCCCGCCCGCGTCGGCAACTAGAACGGGCATCCCTCGCACATTCCCCGAGCGTTCGTGGGGGAGGAGGGGTCGCGGAGCATGAGTTCGCCCTCCCCGACCCTTCCAGCTCCGGAAAAACCTACGGGCGGCAATCCAGAACGAAAGCACCAACCCGGGCAACCAAAGCCGCTCGAACAGGCCGAGCCGTTCGCTTCCCCGAACTTCGATTACTCCCCCGGGCATCGGCCCGAGGGTAGAGCGACGGCTCTCTTCATGCGAATGTCCGACGGAAAGTCTCGCTGACGCGCTCACGAACCCAGGCGTCGAGCCCCAGGGGCCCGCGCTCCAACTCCCGGGCCACCGAGGTCATCTTTACATCAGCGAGCCCACAGGGAACGATCGCGTCGAAACCCGCCAGGTCCAAGGTCACGTTCAGCGCGAACCCATGGAACGTTATCCAGTGCTGCAGGCCGACGCCGATGGAGGCGATCTTCCGCGAGGGAATTTTCGCGCTGCCCGCATCCTCTGCGATGAAAACGCCGGTTCGACCCGGAACCGATCGAGCGCGAAGGCCACACCCCTCGAGGCTCTCGATCAGCGCCCCTTCGATTCGGCGAAGAAACAAATGAACGTCGGCCTCCCCCCGGGCTTTGAGGTCCACCACCAGATAGCCCACCAGTTGGCCGGGTGCGTGGTAGGTCACATCGCCGCCCCTCGGAACTTCATGAACATCGATTCGTTTGTCGGCCAGCACCTCACGCGAGAGCAGGAGATTCGCCTCCCGCGCACTCCGGCCAAGGGTGATCACCGGCGGATGTTCGAGTAGCAGAAGCCGGTCGCCAGCGACGCCGTTCCGCCGGGCCTCTACGGCCTTGGCTTGGAGTTCAAGGCCCGCCGAATACGCGACCCGGCCGAGCCACTCCAC
>DUCH01000221.1 GCA_012959865.1 Myxococcales bacterium
CGACGGCTCGGCCGTGGGCGCCGAAGACCAGCTGACCGAAAGCACATACAGCTGCACCGACTGTTTCCCCGCCCTGACGGTCACCGAGGCCGCCCCCAATGCTCTCGCCAATCAAGTCGTCCCCGAACCCGGGTTCGCCACCGGCCTCGCCGCAGGCCTCGCGGGGCTGCTCGCCCTGGCACGGCGGCGGGGGCGGGGGCGCCGAGCATGAGGCGGATCAACTTCTCTTCGTTCTCGCTCATTTCCCCGCGAGCGGCCATGTTGCTGACCCTGGCTCTCGCGCTGACCCTCGGAATTGCGCCTCGCGCCGACGCACAGCCAGCATTCACTTCCGCCGACTTCCTGAACACCAATGCCACCACCGACTCGTTGAGCGACTTCCCTCCCGAGATCGCGACCGATGGAGGCGGGAACTGGGTTGCGGTATGGCATTCCTGGGAAAACCTCGACGGACTCGCGGGGACGGATTACGACATCTTTGTCGCCACCTCTGGCGACAACGGAGCCACGTGGAGCGCTCCACGAGTTCTGAACAGCAGCGCCAATATCGACACGGGTTCCGACACCTTCCCGGCGATCAGCGTCAACTCGAACGGACGCTGGATCGTCGCGTGGCAGTCGACCGAGAGTACGAAAATCGTTGCGGGCGCAGGAACCGACACGGACATTTTCGCATCGATCTCGCTGGACAGCGGCGCCACCTGGAGCCCAGCAGCCCTCTTGAATACCAACGGCATCGGCGACGTGGGGGGAGATGTTGGCCCGGAAATCGCCAACGAGGGCCTCGGCGACTGGGTCGTTGTCTGGCATTCAAATGAAAACCTGGGCGGGTCGGGGACCGACACCGACATCTTCTTCGCCACTTCCGCAGATGATGGCGCCACATGGAGTGCCCCAGGGCTCTTGAGCGACACGGCCACCGCGGGTACCGGCTTGGATCAATACCCCAAGATCGCCTATGGGGGCGGAACCTACGTGGTCGCGTGGCACTCCGCCGAGAACGTCCTGGGAGCGGGATTCGACACCGACATCTTCGTCGCGACCTCGGCGGACGGAGGCCAGACCTGGGGGAATACCGCCCTGCTCAATACCAACGGCGGCAGCGATTCCCAGACGGACGCATGGGTACAACTCGCCTCGGACCCATCGGGGACCTGGGTCGCGGTCTGGAACTCCCGGGAGGATCTGGATTTGGTCGCGGGCACGGACTACGACATTTTCGTCGCCATGTCCGAAGACGCCGGGGCCAACTGGACCGGCCCGGAACTCCTGAATTCCAACGCCATCGGGGATTCCTACACCGACAGCAACCCCCGGATCGTCAGCAACCAACAGGGTGGGTGGGTGGCCACCTGGTATCGGCAAGGTGGGCCCAGCGGAACCGACGGCGACATCTGGGGCGCTCTCTCGGGCCACCAAGGGCTGAACTGGACGGCCGCGACGCTCTTCAACGACTACGGTCAGACCGATTCGGGGCAAGACATTCCCCCCGCCATCGCCTCGGACGGAAACGGGCACTGGGTGGCTGCCTGGCAGTCGTACGAGAATCTGAACCTGACTGCGGGGACCGATGGCGACATCTTCGTCGCCACCTCGAACGACATCGATGGCGATAGCGTGCTCGATTTTGCCGATGCGTTCGCCATGGACCCCTTTGAGGACACCGATACCGACGGCGACGGCGTCGGGAACAACGCGGACCTCGACGACGATGGCGACGGCCTGCTGGACGAGGCCGAAATCAACGTCTACTCGACGGACCCCTTGAATTCCGACAGTGACTCCGATGGCCTCAGCGACGGGGACGAAGTCAATCTCTATGGGACCAACCCCCTGAGTGCCGATAGCGACGGGGATGGTTTGTCGGACAGCCTTGACGCCGCGCCGACCGATGGCGGAGACTGCCGCCCCATCAACCCGCAAATCAAGATCGTCTGGGGCCACCCAACGCCCTTTGGCGTCGTGCATCAGAACGATCCGGGTCTCGGCCACCTCTACTTCCTCGACAACGACCCGAGCCTGGGTCTACCCGGCCTTGGGTCCGCGGCGGCAGCGGCGACGGTCGCCTCGGGACTGAATTCCTTTTTCCAGTTTCAAAAGCTCGGTCTCCCGTCCACGCCCAATGGCCCCGAGATATCGATACTCGGAGCCACGGATCCCCTACCCACCCTGGGTTCCCCGGGAAGCCCGTCGCTCATCTATCTGGTCAGCCGCCCCGTCATCGAAAGCATCGATCCGAACTTCGGTCCCCTCGAGGGTTTTGTCCGAACGGGGGTCAATCGATTCAACCGAAATTGCAGGGGCGGCCAAGCGGCCGTCATCGTAGACAGGATTCCCACGTCAGACCAGGACGACTACGCGACGTTCTGGGAGCGCCTGGTCGAAAACGTGGCCCACGAAGCCGGACACCTCTACGGCCTGCGCCACGTGCTGGCCGACGGCACGGCGGCCTGCGTCGGCGAAGTCCCCGGCAGCACCCCGGCGGTGATGGACTACTACGAGGACGGGGGCAGCTTTCTTCTTTTCGTGGCTGCCGACACCGGGACCCCGCGCCCGATCACCGAACCCCCGGATTGCAACGGCCAGGAAACCGGCGACGACCATAACCCGAGGTACCACTATCTCCGCTACGTGACCAACTACCCCGAATCGACGCTCGCGGGTTTCCCGGACTCCATGACTCCCGGTAGCTGGGATCTCGAAAGCGTTCCCCTTGTGAGCTGGCGGGTGCAGTTCGGCTTCGTCTGCATTTCTTGCAACGACCCCAACCAGGTCTTCTACGACGTCCGCATCATCGAAGTCTTGCCCGGCGATGTCGAGGTCGTGCGCCATACCTACGCCGCACTCACCCTGGCCGAGTTGAACCAGTTGGTGATCCTGCTCCCCGAGTCGAGCGGGGTGCGCCTGACCGCATCCACCGTCGATCCGGCCACCGCCCCCTTCCCGCCGCCCGCGGACGTCATCATCGACCCCCCCGTCTACCCGCCCCCCACCGCGCCACCGCCCGGGGGTCAGGTCATCACCGCCACCCTGATTACGGTGGAAGAACCGTCACCCGGCATCTACGAAAGCAGCTCGGTGACGACAACGCCCCAGTACGAGATTCGCTCGGACGGCACCTACGACCTGACGGATCCCGCGGCGCCCAGCGGCACCCAGATTTCGGCGAGCACCTACGTGCCTCCGCTGATGGTGATCGACGCCCCCGCCGCGGTCCCCGAACCCGGGTTCGGCGCCGGGCTGGCCGCGGGCCTCGCGGGGCTCCTCGCCCTGGCACGGCGGCGGGCAACACCGCGGGTTTAAACAGCTTCACAGGTCGCCCGCGGCCGAAGCGGGGGCCAACCGATCCCGCCGATCCCGAACCCCCCGGCCAGCGCGAAGATCGCTCGGCGCCGGCTTCAAAACTTTCCGCGTGAAGGCCTTCACCTTTTCTTCATCGCAATCGTGCACACTGGCTTTACCGATACACGGACTGTGCAAGGACTGGTTCCATCGCGGGGAATAGGCAACCGATTGCAAGCCCTGTAGGGGGTTGCGAGCTGTGAAGCAGGTCACAGTGCACCTTGGACCCGCGTGTTATGCTCAATACGGATGTCCCACCCACGCAGATGCCCCACCCACGCTGCTCAAATAAGGACACCGCTCCACTAAAGACACTCCACACCCGAGCGCGGAATGCTGGCACGACGAGGATGCTGAGGATGAACGAACTTCGCGAGACTACCCGCCCGAGTCGGGAACCTCGAATGACAAACAAGCGCAGCCTCGGCTGCGCCGCCGTCGCATGCACACTGTTCCTCCTTGGCTTCCTACCTGCGGCGTCCCAGGCCCAGGTGGCGACGCATTCGCTCTACCAGGGGCAGTTGACCGATGCCGTCGGCGTGCCCCGGGCGGGCCCCGTGAACCTGCGGTTCCATCTCTACGGGGCCGAGAGCGGGGGCGCGCCGCTCTACAGCGAAGACCACACCGCCGTGGCGCTCGACTCACAGGGCATGTTCGCGGTCGCGCTCGGCGGGGGGAGTGTGCTGAGCGGAAGCTACGACGCTGCGTTGCTCGAGCGGCCGCCCCTCTACCTGGAGCTGGTGGTCGAGCCGTCCGGCGAAAACGTGACGCTCACCCCGCGCCAACGCCTGGGTGCGGTTCCCTCGGCGCGGGTTGCCGGGGAGCCCGTGCGTTTCGAAGACTGCGGCGATGGAACCGTGGCAGACCACAAGACCGGTCTGCTTTGGGAGAAGAAGACGGGGACGTTCGACCCCGCTTTTCCGGCCTCAGGAATTTGCGAAACGGCTCCCGGAGGCTGCCCGGACCCCCACGACGTGAACAATCGCTACGAGTGGTCGAACACCGGCACGGAGCCCGATGGAAACGCCTA
>DUCH01000222.1 GCA_012959865.1 Myxococcales bacterium
GACTACCTGGGCTGGGATCAGGATGCCGATGGGATCGGCGACCGCCCACACCGGGTGGACAGCTTCACCGCGGCCCTGCTCTATCGATTTCCGAGTTCTGCCTTGCTCCTTCGGAGCCCGGCCCTCGAAACGCTCTCGCACCTCGCGGAGCGTCTTCCCATCCTGAGAAAGCCCACCGTGGTTGATCTTGCGCCCATCGTCGGGGAGGGACCTGAATGAAGACCCTGCAAGCCCGTGGCATCTGCGTGCGTATCCGAGACCACCAGATTCTGGATACGGTCGGCGTCGAACTCGAATCCGGCGGCGTCACCATGCTGGTCGGACCCAACGGAGCCGGCAAATCGACGCTCTTCAAGGTTCTCCTTGGCCTCGTTCGGCCCGATTCCGGCTTTGTAGAAGTCGATGGCGAGCGAACCCGCATCGATAATGAATGGAAGCAGCGAATTGGCTACCTCCCGGAGGCAGTCGCCTTTTCGGAGAATCTCACGGGCCAGCAGGTGATGCGGTTTTTTGCCCGGGCGCGAGGCGTGCGACCTCGGCGCGTCGAGGACGTGCTGGAGCGCGTCGGGCTCACTGCGGCGAGTCGGCGCACTGTGCGTGGTTATTCGCGAGGCATGCGACAGCGACTGGGTCTGGGAATTTCGATCCTCTCCAAACCCGACCTGCTGATTCTCGACGAACCCACCGCGGGCCTGGACCAGGAGGGCTTGGGTGTGCTGTGGTCCATCATCGAGGAATGGCAGGGCAGCGGGCGCATGACCCTCGCATCGACTCACGACCTCGTTCTCATGGAGAGGCATGTGAACACGATCTGTGTCCTGCGGACGGGCCGGGTACTCGCCCAGGGCACCGCCGAGGACCTGCGAAACGCGGCCGCCCTCCCCCACCGGATCTGGCTCTCGACCCATCCGCAGGCGGGAGCCAAGGTGGATCTGCTCTGCGACGCCATGCGCAAATGGGGCCGAGGGCGAATCGAGGAGACGGAGGGCAGAATTCTGGCCGAAGTCCCCTCGGACGCGATCCTCGAGATCGTCGATATCCAGGGCAGCTTTCCCGGGGTGGTTTCCGGCATTCGCGTGGAAGAGCCCACTCTGGACCGGGTCTACGACCGACTTCTGGGGGCCGCCTGATGGGACGCGTGGGGAGAGCCTTGATCTGGCATGAATTCGTGGAGCGGGCCCGGGATCGCTGGGTCCTCGTGGTCAGCATCCTCTTCGCCCTGCTGGCCCTTGGCGTCGGGCTCTATGGAAGTGGCACCGAAACCGACGCCGCGAGACTAACCGGCCCGAGCCTCGTCACATTGGCGAGCATGCTGGTTCCCCTCGTCGCATTGGTGCTTTCCCACGACGCCATCGTGGGCGAGCGCGAGCGCAACACCCTCGACCTGCTCCTATCCCTACCGGTAGGTCGTCATGAGGTTGTCTTTGCCAAGTTCATCGGCCGCAGCCTCGCACTGACCCTCGCCATCGGCCTGGGGCTCGGCACCGCCATCGCGGTGAGCGAAAGCGGAAGCAGTCGCGCCCTGATGGCCCTGGTGGGGCCAACCCTCCTCCTCGGGCTGGCCTTTCTTTCCATCGGCTTGCTGATCTCGACCTGCACCCGGCAACGCGCCACCGCGACCAGTGCGGTGGTGGTGGTCTGGTTCCTGCTGGTCTTCTTCTACGATCTCGGAATCCTGGGCCTGTTGATTGCCACTGACGGAGGACTCTCCCAATCCCTGGTCGGGGGACTGGTGATCGCCAACCCGGCGGGCCTCTACCGCGTGCAGATGATGGAGGCTTTTGCGGGGCCCGATTTCCTCGAGGAAATGGGAATTCACGCGGGCTTGCCCGGAAGCGGCGTCGTCGCCTTCTTGTGGGGCGCCTGGCTGATACTGCCGGCGACCTTGAGCGGGCTGCTCCTGCGCTACCGGAAGATCGCATGACCCGGAGCGTCCCGATTCTCTTCCTAGCGATGCTTGTCCACTGGGGCTTGGCCTGCGATTCGCCCGAAGCTCCTCCATCCCGCCCCGAAATCGGCCCCGAGGCGATTTCGAACCAGGAGGACGCGGTCTGCGGGATGCTGGTACGCGGACAGTCCGCTCCCCGGGCCCAGGTGATTCATCGCGACGGGACCCGAGCGTTTTTCTGCTCCGTCGCTGACCTCCTGGCCTACCTCGAGGCCCCCTCGCCCCACGGCGCCGTTCTCCGGACCTATCTGGAGGTGATGGAACCCGACGAGAGCCCCGCCCAGTCGCATACCCGGGCGCATCCTTGGAGCGAGGCCGGGCAAGCCAGCTTCGTGGTCGGCCTGAAGCGGTCATCCATCATGGGCGCTCCTGTAATGGTCTACCGAGACCCGAACGCAGCGGCCCTGGCCCGGGGCGACCACCCGAATACGCACATCCTCGATTTCGACGGCCTACGCGGCTGGTGGCGACGCCGCCAGGCGAACGACGAAGCGCCTGCCCATTAGGGCGCAGTCCCTGAGTTCAGGATCCGCCGCCCACGACCTTGGGAAAAACCCGACCGAGATCGCGCAGGAGGGTGAGCAGGGGAACTATATGCCCCCCCCACGATCGGTTTTCCCCGCCACGGGACTCCCCTAGGCATTTAACATAACGCCCAGACTCGGACGTTGTGTCAGAACACAGCTTGTGTGTCCTATCCCCTCAGCTGCAGCGCCTTGTTAGACGGCGAGACGCTAGGCTTTGCCCATGTCCGGAGAACCCCGAATCTCGCTTCGTAGACCCACGGAAGAGGATTGGCAAAGGATCTTCGAGTTGGCCAACGCTGCGGTGGATCACATTGCAGAAGCGCCACTTCAGAATGAGTGGCTTGGGTGCCGCAGGGCGTTCAATGGGATCCAGAGCCACTTTGTGGCTGAGCGTGATGGAGAGGTCGTTGGGTACACGGCCGTCGAAAGGGCTACCGAGGACCCGGAAGCGACCTTCCGGCTTTTCGTCGTTGTATCTTGGAATACAAGTATGGACGTAACTGACCTGCTCTTCGAGAGGGCGGTGGATGAGCTCGAGCGACTCGGCGCGCGACACGCTTGGTTGCGGGAGTACGCCTCGGACCAACCCCTGATCGCGTACTTTCGCAGCAAGGGTTTCGACATCCGCGAAGAGTACGAGCACGACGGCCAGCTCCTGGTGACGTTGGCCAAGGATCTTGGAGGCTCGGACCTCGCCGTCTAACGGATTGAGCTTCAGCGGCTGGGCAACAGGCTGACCGGCTCGCCACTACTCAAAAGGAAGATGCCAAAATAGCACGGCGAAAATTTGAACCTCGCTGTTGCCCAGTCCGACTGCAAGCTCGTGTTCGGCGGCCGCGCACTCAACCGCCCTTAACCACGGAGGCAGGAGGTCTAGCAGGCTAAGTTGCATCTCTTGGGTTCCAGAAAATAGAGGGGGATAGGACATACAAGCTGGGTTCTGGCACAACGTCCGAGCCTGGGCGTTATGTTAAATCCCTAGGGGATCCCGTGACCGGCTCCGACTAGTCCAGTCCCAACTCCGCAAGGCGCGCCGCGAACGCGGCTTCTTCGGCGGCTTGGAGTTCGCCCTCCCCCATTACCCACGACTGGCGTGGCTCCACGTACCAACGGTGCTCTGGGGGTGCGCTGTCAACCTTGCCGGGTGGGTGTGCCCGCTAACGCCCCTAGAGAATCGGTTCCGCGGCCGAGGGGCCCGCGCGGTTGCAGAGGGAACGCGGCGCTGACTCCGGCAACCCCTCTCGACCGCTTTGCGACGCAGCGGGCGGAAGACTCGACCTCGCGATAGTCGGCGGAGCTCCTTACCGCGAAACTGGCGGAATCCCGAGGCTGAGCCATCTTCGGCCGCTGTGGGAGTTGGGATGCACAACGCCGCGAACAGACGTCACCGATCTGTGTGGTCCGCCGGATGGGCCGCGATGGCGCCGGTTCTGATCGCCGCCCTGGTTGCTCCGCCCGCAGCCTCAGAGGTCGGTATCCATTTCCAACGCATCGCCGACTCCGACACCTTCTTTCCTGAGGGCGGAATCTTCTTTCCCCCTTCCCTTTCCGCAGGGAGCGTGGCCTTCACAGCCGTTGATTTCGTCGGGGCCAGCGGCGTCTACCTCCAGCTTCCGGATCAGCCGCTCGAGACGGTGGTCGACACCACCATGGCGATCCCGGGCGGTGTCGAGAACTTTTTCGCTTTTCCCGGCCCCCCGGCGCTCGACGGGGGCCAGGTGGCATTCCGCGGGAGCGACGGACTGGGGTTCGGCGGCATCTACCTCTACAACGGTGAGAGCCTCGCAGTGGTCGCCAACAAGGCCACCGTTGACCTGAGCATCACGACGGACCCCGCCCTCTCCATGGGGCACGTCGCATTTCGCGCTTTTGGGAC
>DUCH01000223.1:0-3709 GCA_012959865.1 Myxococcales bacterium
CCTCGGCATGCGCCCCCCCCAAACCGGGTTCCGCATTGATACGACTTGCGAGATCTTCGAGAACCATCGACGACTGGTCCCCAGGCGCCGAGATCGACACAAGGCTCAGACCATCCATCGTGATCGTGACCGACCCCCCCTCCCCCAGTCCGTAGAGAACCTGATGGTACTCGGTCTGACAGATCGCCGAACAGCCGTCCCCGCCCGCGCTATTGCCATCATCACACATCTCTGGGGCTTCGATCGCCGAATCTCCACAAACTGGGCAACTGCACTCCGCCGGGTTCTGGCAGTTATTGATGACTTGAGTATCAAAAGGCGTCCCGTCGAGATCAACGCCCTTGACCGTGAGCAGATTCCCGTTGACTTCAAATAGGCCCAAGCCGACAACGAGGCCATAAACTTCCATGGGTGCCTCAAGCAGTGAAGGAATTTGCCCGGCGGGCGGGCGCAGCCAGGAATTGCCCGAGTACACAAGGGTGGTGCCGGCACCGGCGTTGCAGGTAGCCCACGAGATTTGGTCCTCGGGCGCGGTTTGCGTGACGTCCACCGCAGTGATCGGCCGGTAGCGCTGATACGAGTGCGCCGCGCCTCCGATGAAGAGGTTGGCGCCGTTCTCCACCGCCGGTTTTAAAACATGTTCACGCACCAGAGGGGTGTACTGGCGATCGACGGAATAGGGGTCCAGGGTCACGGGAAGTTCATGACTCACAACGATTTTCCAGGGCTGGCTGGAGGCCGCTAAATCCACCGCGAGCCAGGGGCCTACTGCACTGGCGAGCGTGTCCCCCAACCCCGTATTGACCACCACGAAGTGCACCGGACCCACATCGAATGAATAATTTCGCCCGGGCCCGTGATCCCCGACCGGTCCGTTGTCGGGCATGAAAACCTGGTCCGCGTACGGCTGACCGTAGGCCTCGGAGGGCGACATCGTGGTATTGGACATCTCGTGATTCCCGGTGACCAATACCGTCGGTGTCGTCGCCATCAAATCGGTGTAGATGTCGGAAATTCGAGCCCGAAAGAGTTCCCGCTCCCCGTAATAATAGACAGCGTCTCCATTGAAGAAATGCAGATCCGGACCGATCGCGGCGAGCAACGGAAGTTGGCCGATGGCATTGAGGTTGCCCCCGCCCGTGTTCGCAGACACTGTGAAGACGATGTTGTCGCTCTTTCGAGTCTTCACCGAAGCCTGGTGGGTTCCTCCATCAAGGGCCACGCCATTCCGATAGTGGATCAATCGATATTCGTATTCCGAATCGAAATCCAGCCCGGTGAGGGTTGCCGCGTGATTCTTCCGAGATTCACTGCCAACATCTCGAATCTCCGGCGCCGGACCGGGCAGCCATGTCGGACTGCCCACTGCGCGGTACTCCACTTCGAAATGGTCTTGGTCCGGCCCCTGGGTGGCGAGGGTCATGGTCTGCCAGACGATGGCGAACTGGTCGCTGACAGCTCCCGCCGGCGCATCGCCGAGTTGGACATAGGGCCGAATATTCATCTCATAGCTGATCGAGGGTTCATCGTTAACGACGACATACATACTTCTCGAAAAAATCCCCCCCGCATCGTCGCTTGCGACGAGGGTTGCGGAACCCGTTGATCCGAAATCGATACCAACCGTCTGCTCGGAACCAGTACCAGCGGGAAATTCCAGTGTATTGACCAAAAAGTTGGCAACAGCCGGATTCGTCGAAGAGAGCGAAAGTGTGACCGGAGCGCTCGTGTTCACTCCGTGGGGAATCGTCACCGTCGCGGATTCACTCGGGTCACCCAACCCCCGGTAGAGAATCGCAGGCTCGATGCCGACACCCGTGGAAGTGACTTCAACAATGATCTGAGAGGAGCCCAGGCCCCCATCTGCCGCAAGAGTCAAATGGGCCATGCCGGCGCTCCCAATCGATAGCGCCATGCTCTGGGTGGTCGCTCCGGCAGCCGCAAAGACCAGCGGAGAGCCCGGCGCCTGAGCCACACCGCTCGCGTCGCTCACCGCGGTCACCGTGACCGGCGAGACCGCGTTGGAGCCCGGCGGAATCGTCACCTCGACCTCCACGCCCCCCGCTCCGGGGAGCGCTCGCACGCGACTCGGTGCTGCGCGAACCGTGTCGACGTAAGTCACTTCAAGCATCGGACGCCGAAGGGGGTCAGCGCTTTCACTGCTCCAGATATGAGAGGTCCACCGACCGCCCAAGCTCCGGGTGGGAATCGCGAGCGCGGGACTGGACACGTACGACTCCTCGGGGTTGATGCCGTCGTTCACGTGTATGGCCCAGGAAGTAAGTTGTGCGTTAGTTCCGCCGTACTCGTCGTAGATGGACAGCACCCAATCACCGTCAGCGCTCTGACCGCAGAGACCACCGGTCCCGCCCCCTGTGCACAAGGGCAGGGAATAACAGGCCCCGTCGGGCTTGTAGGTTCCACTGAGGGGCTGCACTGCCGTACCCGCATCGTGGATATCTACAGCCGCCGAGTCGTCGAGAGTGACATCGATATCAACCCACTTCGTCCATTTCGGCCGGGTGCAGGGCTGATTCAACCGGTTGACCAGCAGGGCCGTGTAGTTTCCGTGCCTCAGGGTCACGACAATCTCACTGCGGCGAGGGGTATCGATCTGGAGGTCTACGCGAACATCAGAAATGTTCGCGATGGTGCTCCCCGACGCAACGATGATGTCCTGGGTGCCCGAGGGCATCAAAACCCAGCCCCGGTTGCTTTCCGGATCCGCCGACCAAGATTGGAGAGAAGCGGTCACGTCGATGGCCAGATCCGCAGCCGTCTGACCCGTCTCGGCTGCGATCTGATCCTTGAAGTCCACCCCAATATCGGGTCCGGGTACCGGGCCAAATGTCTCCCACCGAACGCCTTCGTTCCAGTCCAAGAGGGCTTCGAATAGATTGGCGCTGTCTCCGGGTTTCAGTCTCCGGGCTAAATGGCCAGACGTCCGATTGTCGGGGTAGAGAAACAGGGTCGCCGATTGAATCTGGGCACCCACCGGGATCTGGCTCGCCCCATCACCAAACAACTCGCGAAATCGAAGTAATCCAATTTCATCCCCGTAGCCGAAACGGGTTGACATGGAAGGCGTGGGAATCCAGTTGTACCCCGCAGTGTCTTCCCAGTCCCAGGCGAAGTACTCGTTCTCCGGGTCGGTGGCGAAGTTCCCATTTCTTCCGTCCGCTGTGGAGAAGTGGGTCGGATCCGTACTTTGATCCAGATAGAACCGGGCCGGCACCGAAATGTGGGTGTCCTCGGTGCCGGTATAATTCGCCTCGCCCTGACGAAACTGAACGACGACTTCGGCCCAGAGGAATCCGGGCTCAACTAGGCAGAAGAGAAAAATGAACCGGAGTGCCAGTGGGAACCGACATGCTCCCCGGGGCGATGACTCGACTCGCCGATAGAATGGGACGACCATGCCTCTCCCGGGGGGGACTCTGGCCCGGCTACGTTGCAGCATTATCAATTATACACTGAGGCGTTTGGGGTCGGTCAACATTTTCAGACAAGTCAGTCGAAGCGAAATATCCCCAGAAGCCCCTGGGCTCAGCGACCTGTAAGCCCGATGCCAAGTTGAGCGGAATGTTTGCCCGCCAAGGTGCCCAGGGCGAAAGAGCGCCTCATGGCGGACGAATACGCCTCCTTGAAGATTTCCTGAAGCAGTGCCAATCCCAGCCTCCTGACTCGGACTTTTACGTCAATCAGGCAA
>DUCH01000223.1:3874-4340 GCA_012959865.1 Myxococcales bacterium
GAGCACGTGATCTCCGATGGGTCTCGGCCCACGACTTCGCAGTGTGCCTCGAGCACCTCGCGTTTTTGCTTGAACACTTCAGGCTTCGCAAAGGGAAGATTCCAGTGTTGGGCAAAACGGGCGGCAATCCGCAGAGTCCTTTTTTCGCCCCCTCCCCCAATGACCAGAGGCGGCCCATACTGCTGGGGACCCTTGGGTTCGCAACGGGCCTCGACCAGGTTGAAATAGCGACCCTTGAAAGTCGTGGTTTCTTGGCAGAGAAGACTCCCGATCACCTCGACGGCTTCTTCGAACCGGTCCATGCGCTGGCCCATGGGCAGGAGATCGATGCCGTAGGCGTCGGCCTCCTGCTGATTCCAACCCGCCCCCAGTCCCAGTTCAAGACGTCCGCCCGAAACAACGTCCAGGGAAGCGGCCATGTTCGCCACCAGCGCCGGGTGCCGATAGGGCGTCCCGTTCACCATGC
>DUCH01000224.1:0-323 GCA_012959865.1 Myxococcales bacterium
AGAAATGGCCCGACTGTCAAATAGTCCATTTCAGTTCGCATGAAACACCGGTGCGCGTCGGAGGGCGTGCACACGATGGGCTCTCCGCGCACATTGAAACTGGTATTGATGATGACACTGCACCCGGTCAGGTCGTCGAAAGCCTTGATGAGTGAGTGATACCGAGGATTTGTTTTTGCGGTCACCGACTGGATTCTCGCGGAGTGATCAACATGAGTGATGGCCGGAAGATCCGATCGCGCTTGATTGACCCACTCGTGAATCTCCAATTGGCTTTTGTCCCCCTCGGGTTCAATGCACCGCTCCTTCAGGACTGGGGCCAC
>DUCH01000224.1:405-3221 GCA_012959865.1 Myxococcales bacterium
GCGAACGGACGGAAGTCCTCGCGGAACTTGATCTTCTTATTCATGACGGACTGCATCCCTGGCGACCGGGCATCCCCAACGATGGAGCGATTCCCAAGAGCACGGGGTCCGAATTCCATTCTGCCCTGGAAGAGTCCAACGACTTTTTCGTCGGCAATCAGCGCCGCGATCGTGCTCGGCCACTCCTCGTCCGAAAGCTCTTTGTAGACGCACTGCTGGGAGTCCAAGTATTCACGAATCTGATCTGTGGAGAACTCAGGCCCCAGATATGAGCCATACATCGCGTCGTTTTGGCCGTCGCACTTTCGCTCACCGCCGAAAACGTTATGCCAGACAGACTGCGCCGCCCCGACCGCCCCGCCTGCATCTCCGGAAGCCGGCTGGATCCAGATGTCATCAAAAATGCCCTCGCGAACGAGTTTCCCGTTGGACACGCAATTGAGCGCCACTCCACCCGCTAGGCAGAGGTAATTCTTGCCCGTTACTTCGCGCGCATGCCGTGCCATGCGCAGAACAACCTCTTCTGTCACTTCCTGTACCGACTTCGCAAGGTCCATCTCGCGCATGGTTACGCCGGTTTCGGGTCGGCGTGGAGGCCCACCGAAAAGTTCATCAAACTTCTTGCTCGTCATGGCGAGATCGTTGAGGTACCCGAAGTACTCCATGTTCAATCTGAAGGAGCCGTCGTCCTTTAGATCCATCAGTTTGTCGAGGATGACCTCTGTGTACTTGCCCTCACCGTAGGGGGCTAGGCCCATTACCTTGTATTCGGCGGAATTGACTTTGAATCCCGTGTAGTACGTAAATGCGGAGTAGAGCAAGCCCAGGGAATGGGGGAAATTCAGATTTTCGACGATGCGCAAATCCTTCCCTTCGCCCACAGCGACACTGGCCGTTGCCCACTCGCCCACGCCATCGATCGTGAGTATTGCGGCCTCTTCGAAGGGTGAGGGGTAGAACGCGCTCGCTGCATGGGACTCGTGGTGCTCCGTGAAGTAGAGCTTGCCCGGAGAATCAAAACCACAGGCCGCAAGCTTCTCTTCTATCATGGGCTCAATCCAGAGCTTCTCGCGAAGCCAAACCGGAAGCGCGCGCATGTATTGGTCGAGCCCGGACGGTGCCACCGTGAGATAAGTCTCGAGCAGTCGATGAAACTTGAGAATCGGCTTGTCGTAGAAGGCGACCGCGTCGATGCCACCGCCGTCAGCGCAGGCTTCCGCGAAGCAGTAGCGAACAGCCTCGGAGGGGAAATCCTGATCGTGCTTCCTACGGGTAAAGCGTTCTTCCTGTGCCGCGGCAACGATCTCGCCGTTGTCCACAATGCAGGCCGCGGAGTCGTGGTAAAAGCAGCTCAGTCCCAGAATTCTCACTAGTACTGATGCTCTCTCGACTCAGCGGTGAGTGTTTTATGCGGTTCCCAATAGCTGCTCGCGTCGGGCTCGTAAAAGCACTTCAATTGATCACGCCGTCCGCGCCGCATGATCCTGCCAAAGGGTACGAAGAATAAGTAGAAGAGAGGAACCATCACCACCCATGTCATGATTCGCCCGAGTACGTTGCCGGTCGCCTCGAAGAGACTTTGAATTCCTGCGTAGAGCCCTCGGGGCGAAACGAGCCCCGAAAACAGGATTACAGAGGCAATCCCGAGGGCGATGGAGCCGACGGTACGCGACCAGAAGAAAAATATCAGTGAGCCCACGGTAAATCCGACGAGAGACTGAACGATGGCCTTGATTCGAACCGAGGACATCGACGGCTGGGCTGGGCCATGAACCTGCTCACCTCGCCAATCCCAAATTGCGGCAGCAGCTTGGGGGCGACCTTCGAGCAAAGGAGGTCTTTCGAGCAAAGGCGGTCTTCCCGTCGTTTCCTGCAAGGGTGCCCTCCTGTTCCGTTACTGTGCCAGGTCCCAAGCGACCAACTCTAGCTGAATGCTCCCACAGGAGAAACCCTGCACTCTCCTGCACTGCGGGAAACAGATTCTTTCGCTTGCGGCCCACTGCCTGCTCTCGATCTCCCCGCTTCGCCGTTTTGGCCGGCGAGAAGTTTTAATGGCCTGCCTCTCGCATGTAAAATTGAGATTCGAGGAAATCTACATTCGAGTTGCAAGTGCCCTTCGTCCTGGTCGCGCCCGCAATTCGCGGACTCCGAATTTCGACGCCCCAGCAGGGTCGAAAAAATTTTGGTTTAAGTATTTCCCCAAATAGACTCAAGGTTCCATCAATCAGTACGGCAGGCTCAGGACTGCTCGCCAATTGGCCCGCCCGAGATGGCCCATTTCGAATCGTGTCTCAGACTCCTCGGCTCACTTTTTTCGAAAGTTGAACCGAAGTAAGTGCGTTCGCCCAATAAAACGCGGGGAGATAAAAGTGTGAGGGAGATAGGCGATTAAAGATAGACGGCGGCAGCGGCGCCTCGTTTGGCGCCAGCCTGGCGCGGGTGCCCGACCTCGACGGCGACGGCACGCCCGAGCTGGCGGTGGGGGCGCCCTTTGCCCAGGCCGCCACGGGCAACGCCAACAGCGGTGTGCTCTGGATCCTGCGCCTCATCCCGGATGGCTTCGTCAAGGCGGAGCCCCGCGTCTCCCAGGGCGAGGGCGGCTTCCTCGGCGCCACGGGCAACTCGAGCATCTTCGGCGCCGAACCCACGCCGCTTGGCGACATCGATGGCGACGGCCGCCAGGAACTGGCCGTGGGCGCGACCCGCACCTTCGATTTCGTGGCCAACGACTTCAAGGGCGCGCTCTACATCCTCTCGCTCAACCCCGACGGCTCGGTGGCCAACGACTGGCAGTTCGGCCCCGCCGAGCTGGCGCC
>DUCH01000224.1:3429-4321 GCA_012959865.1 Myxococcales bacterium
ATTTCCACCAGCACGGTCTTCACCCTGATCGCGTACAACTTTGCCCTCAGCAGCATCCTGCCCCAGGTGTCCTACCTCACTCGGGCGGATCTCTACCTGATCGGCTGCATGTTGCTGGTCTTCGGGGCTCTGGGGGAAGCCGTGGTGACGGGCGTTCTGGCTGGAAACGAGGCCCGCGTCGCTCTGGCGCGCCGCATCGATGTCATCGCGCGCTTTGTCTATCCGGCACTCTTCGCGGTGATCGTCTTCATCGCCTTCACCTGAATCGCTTTCACCTGAATCGCTTTGGCCTGAGAGGGCTCAGCCCTCGGGGTAGTACCGGCTCAGGGTCTCGATCACGCAGCCCGGGCGTTCGCTGCCCTCGATCTCCACGGTCACGCGCACCTTGGTCTGGACACCGCCATCCTTGGTGTCCTCGGCGGAGATCAGTTCTCCGGCGCCGCGCACGCGTGAGCCCACGGGCACCGGCGCGGGGAAGCGCAGCCTGTCGGCCCCCACATTGACCCCCATGGAGATGCCACGCACATCGATGATCTGAGGCAGGAAGTAGTTCACCAGGGATTGGGTGAGGTAGCCATGGGCAATGCAGCGCCCGAAGGGGCCCTCGGCGGCGCGCTCGGGATCCACGTGAATCCACTGGTGGTCGCCCGTGGCGTCGGCGAACGTGTTGATCCGTTCCTGGTCGATCTCGAGCCAATCGCTGTGGCCGAGGTTCTGACCCACGGCGTCCTTGAGTTCACTGGGGGATTGGAAGACCGTGGGCATGGTTGATTCTCCGATGTCAATCGAGGGGCCGTCGCCGCCCGCCCGCTTTGAAAGGGGTTGGTCCAAAGGGGTTAACCCGATGTGTTCTTGGCCGCCGACAGGAAGGCGGGCTTTTCACCGCCGCCAT
>DUCH01000225.1 GCA_012959865.1 Myxococcales bacterium
TGGGGCGGGACGAAGGGTTCGCTCAAATTCGATGGGCTAGCCCGCAGGGCCCTCTTGCGGGTCCAGGCGTCCATCGACAAGATGAATCAGGCGGTCGGCCGACTCGAAGACACGCGAATCCTGGGTGATCATCAGAACTGTGGTACGCCGCTCGTGGGCGAGATCGGCGAGCAATTTCAGCACGATCTCGGTGTTCTCGCCGTCCAGGGCGGCGGTGGGCTCGTCGGCGAGTACCAGAGTCGGTCGATGGACGAGCGCCCGGGCGATGGCGACGCGCTGTCGTTGGCCACCCGAGAGTTGATGCGGCCGGTAGTCCATGCGTTCTCCCAGGCCGAGCTGGGTGAGCAGTTCGCGGATTCGATCGTTCATTTTCTGGCCCGATTCCGGGTGGAGGTCGGTAGCCATCTGAACGCTTTGGAAGACGGTGAGGGCGGGAAATAGATTGTGGAGTTGAAAGATGAAGCCGAGCTGTCGGCGGTAGTTCTCGAGCCCGGGGCTCTCCAGTCGGCAGAGGTCGTGCCCGATGGCATGGAGGCTCCCGGATTGGGGCCTTCGAAGGGCGCCCACTAGGGAGAGCAGGGTGGTTTTTCCCGAACCCGAGGGCCCGGTCATGATGGCGAATTCGCCCGGGGCCACGCTGAGCGTGATGTCGAAGAGAACCTGCTTCGCCGTCTCGCCGGTGCCGAACCCGTAGTTGAGTTTCTCGATGGAAATCGCCTTGTTGTCAGAATTGAGAGTCATTGGAGTTTCGATGAATCCTGTTGTTCTAGAAGAGTTCTGCGGGTTCAAGACTGCGCACTTTGCGCAGGGCCATCAAGCTGGCCAGGGTGCACATACCGAGTGAGAGCGCGCCGACTCGGGCGGCGTCATTGATCGTTACGCCCGCGGGCAATCCGCTGCTCCAACTCAGAAGCGCCAGCAAACCACTACCCAGCAGCATGGAGGGGATGAAGCCCAGCACCGCGAGCAGGACGGACTCGCTGATGACGACGAACTCGATATAGCGATCGCTGTACCCCATGGCCTTCAAGGTGGCAAATTCTGCGAGGTGGTCGAGGACCTCGGTGTAGAGAATCTGGTAACAAATTACGACGCCCACCGCGAAGCCAAGGGCAACGCCCACCAATAGGATCACGCTGATGGGGGTTCCTGCGCGCCAGTACGCGAGGTCACGTTCGATGAGTTGGGCCTTGGAGAATGCGCGCACGTCTCCGGGTAGGACGCGGGCCAGGTGATCAAGAACGGGACCGGGGTCGGTGCCCGGGAAGAGCTTGAGCAGGGCGATCTCGGTCCATTTGGGACTTTTTCCGGTCAATTCGAAGAAGGTTTCTTCGGAGACCAAGAGGCTGCCATCGACCTCGAAATCTGTGCCCAAGGGAAATGTTCCAACGATTTCGATCTCTCGCAGATTCACCTGGGCCTTTCCAGCGGGCAGTTCTCCGTAGGAACTCCGGGAGCGATTGTCGAGTAGTGCGGTTCCGATGCGTTTGAGCTTGTGGGAATTCTCGCGAACCGCATCGATGAGAAAAGTCGGCATGTCGGGGTCGAAGCCGATGATGCGAATCGGATGCAGAGTCCCTTCCTTGATGTTCTTCCACTCCCTCAACGCAAGCCAAATCGGCGCGGCGGTCTCCACGCCATCGGCGGCAAGGGCTTGATAGAGCCTTTCGTGGTGCATGGGAGTGCGTTTCAAGAAAGGATCCTTCTCCTTGTTGATGACGAGGATATCCGCATCCACCTGTCGCAGGAGTTCGAGGGCGCTGTTGAGCAGGGCATTTCGAAATCCCAGTTGCAAAAAAATCAACAAAAGTGCGAAGGTCACTCCGCCCACCGAGGCGAGCAGACGACCTCTCTCATGGATTAGAAGCCGAGAGGAGAATACGGCAGCCCGGCGAATTCCAGACGTCAAAAGAGTTCCGCCGGATCGGCGCGACGAAGCCGGCGCGACGAAGCGAAGGCCGAAGCGGTGCACATGATCAAACTGAGGAAAAGGATGCCCACCACGAGAGTCGGGGTGATGAAAATCGGAAGGTTCGTCGCACCCTGAATCAGCGGAAAGGCAACTAAGCTCGCGAACAGTGCCGGCCCGAATCCCAGAAGGGCGTAGATCCACGCCTGCTCGAGTACGTAAAGGGTCAACTTCCGATCGGTGTACCCCATGGCGCGAAGGGTCGCATACAGGGGAAGGTGGTTGCGGATATCGGTGGACAGAATCTGGAAGAGAACCACCACGCCCACCAAAAAACCCGCGAGTGTCCCCATGCCGAAGATGTCGCCCACGGCCGTGTTCTCGACCCAATGTCGAGTTTGCACTTCGTTCAACTCTTCCCGGGTAACCACGCGCACATCCCGGGGGAGAGATTCGCGTAAGGCATCGGCGACTTCGTCCGGGTCGCTGCCCGGAGTGAGCTGGACGAGACCCAGCTGAGGTTGATCCAAGCGGTGGTTATCGAAAAAATTGGAGAAACTGTCGTCGCTCATCAATATCGCGCCGTCGGCGAGGAAGCCGACGCCCATCGTGAAATCGCCCACGACCTGGGCGGATAGGTCTCGAACCTCGACTCGGCCCGAGGGGTCGACGGGCCCGCATCGAGTCCGAGTCATTTCGTCGAGGAGGAGAGTGTTGGTGGGTTTGAGTCTCTTGAGTTGACGCTCTACTCCAGGCAGCAGCAGGGGAGATGCGTTGGAGCCGGCGCCGAGAGGGAACCCGATGGCGAAAAGTCGGCAACGCGCGCTGGTTTCAGGGTCTCGCCAGTCCGCGTAGCGGATAAAAATAGGAACCGTCGCTGCAACCTCCGGGTTGGATTGGGCTTGGTAGAGGCGGCCCGCTGGAATGGTGCCGGTGGCCCCGAGATGGGCAAAGCGCGGGGAGATCAGAACGATGTCAGCGTCAAAGCGGGCCGACACGGCGAGGGCGGTATTCACCACCGCGCCATAGAAGCCGACTTGCACGAACATGACAAGGATTGCGAATCCGATACCCGCCGCGGCCACCGCAGTTCGCGTCTTCTTGTGCAGGAGCAATTGCAGGGCGAAGGGGACGGGACGCGCTCGGTCGGTCGGGCGATCGTAAGCGGATGCTGGGCTCAAGGTGTTCCGGGGGTGCCGAGATGGATGCGCAGTTGTCCCTCCAGATTGGTCATGCGCTCGGCCAGTTTGTTCTTCTCGAGAAGGACCCGCACCTGAACGACGCGCAGGCCCCGGGGCGCCGTGGGATCTTCGCCTCGGACGCTGTTGCTGAAGATCATTTCGCCGATAGATTCCACCGTGCCCGCGAGGGGGAGGGGAAGGGCGGGGCTGGTAAAGGTGGCCTTCTGCCCAATCTCCACCAGACGAATCTCGTTCGCGTGGACCTCGGCGACTGCGGCCATTTTCTGGGTCGCTCCAATGCTCATCACCGATTGTCCCGAAACCCGCTCTCCTTCCTTCCAGAGCACTCGGAGCACCCGGCCGTTGAGAGGGGACTTGATCATCGTACTGGCCATCTGAGCCTCGGCCTGAACAACCTGATTTTGGGCTTCGCGCAGCACGAGATCGACGTCGGCGGATCTTCGTTCGAGCAAGGCCTTTGCCTCCCGGAGATGCTCCTCGGCGCGACGGACTTGAAGTTGGGCGTCTCGGAATTCCTTGCCCGCGCTGAAACCCTTGCGGCTGAGTCCCTCCTGGCTCTCGACTTCCTCGCGCGCATAGTCGAGTTCGGCCTCCACGATCCGGACCCGCGCTTGCTGGGCTTCGACCTCCAGGGGTTCGAGGCGCGCCCGCTCGAGGGAAATCCGGGCGGCCTCGAGTTCCGCCGCGCGGAGCGAATAGCTGCTGAGAAGCACCAGCACCTGGTCGGTCACCACCTCGGCTCCTTCTTTCACGAGGATCTGCTGAATCACGCCGCTGGAGGCCGCCGCGACATTGACGACCTTGCTCGAGGGTTCAAGGCGGGCGAGAGAAACCAGACTCGGTCGATCGGATTGCTCCACCGTTTCGGCTGGGGGAGCGCCGGGGTCGTCGCCCGCGCTGAGCGCGGAGAAAGCCACCATGCTCAAGGTCAGCGCCGCCAAGCGCCAGCCCCAGGTCCGCAAGCGGAGGGTTTGGGCCGGGGCGGGGTGGTTTTGCTTCGACGCGGGAAGCATAGGGTTCA
Source organism: Myxococcales bacterium (assembly GCA_012959865.1). Taxonomy (GTDB): domain Bacteria; phylum Myxococcota_A; class UBA9160; order UBA9160; family UBA4427; genus JAZXM01. Next base: position 4,133 of record DUCH01000225.1, read on the forward strand.
ATCTGCTCCCGGGATCGTTTGCAGGGGAAGAGGCGATGGGCTGGGCTCTACAAAGAAGGCGGCAAAAGACGGCGGCAGAAAGAAGCCGCCGAAGGGCTCGCCAGCCCGGGCCCAGTATAGGGCCGGACCGCGGACGTTCGCTATTCGTGGCCCTCGGGGGAGAGGGGAGGGGTTAAGGGATAGC
>DUCH01000226.1 GCA_012959865.1 Myxococcales bacterium
TTGACCGGCAATTGGGTGGGTGGATCTTGATACAGTGTTATCGATAATTTTGCCTAAAACGTCCAAATTGATGTGTTCGGGCCCCGGAAGAGTGGAAAATTTGCAGGGAACTGAGCGGCACCGACTCGCCTCAATAAGATGCATGGAAACGCTCTTCAACCTTTCTGGGTGGCTTTCTCCCAAGGCATCCTAAGATCCCTTTTAAAACAAAGGTTTATAAGATCTATCTGCGAGCCGGATGCTTGACACCAAAATGCGAGCCGATAGACTGAGAATCAAGCAAAAGAACCGAAATGTCGGGGGTTTCGACGTTTTTAGTGATCATAGTTCTTACACAATTGCTCGACCACCAGACCCGCAAAGTCTCTGGGCCCTATCTGCCCCGGAATTCGCCCGCAGAGAAGCGCGGCCAGGGTCAACAGATCCCTCAGAAGTATTTGGAAACGTTATGGTATTCCCGCTCTTCGAGTTTGCGGGGATGGCCTTCCGAATCGTTGTGGGGCATCGGTTCTGCCGAGTCCAGCTGTGGCTTTTAAGCCGCAAGCAAAATCCGGCATAGACAGTCCAACTTGGGCACGATCTTTGCTTTCTCAGTCTAAAGGACAAGGAACTTTCTCAACTGACGGGCTGGCGAAAGAGGAGGGAGAGCTATGAGTGAGCATGATTCGGATGACGGCGGGGCGAGACGCAGGGGGTTCGTACGCGACGCCATGGGCCGACTCTCCCCTCCCGAGCCCAGCGACGAATCCGAGCGGGGGGGAACGCATCGCTCAGGTGAGATCCACGGCAACGACGCCGAGGGTCTGCAAGACGCGATCCGATTTTTCGGAAGCGATTCAGCCGAATTTCGAAGTCGACTCGATCGAATGTTGGGGGACTTCGAGACGCTTCGCCGGCGTTATGACCAGGCTCGAATCCAGCATCGAGACGCCGAGCGCCAGAACGAAAAGCTTGTGGGTATGCTGCAGGAAGCTAAGCAGCAAATGGAACTTCTCAAGGAAGAGGTCGACAAGCTCTGTGCTCCGCCGAATGGTTACGGACTGTTTCTGCGCTCAAACAAGGACGACACCGTCGAAATTCTTGTCGATGGTCGTCCGATGCGTGTGAATCTTCATCCAGACCTGGACCCCGTTCACCTTGAAGAGGGTCAGATGGTTCTCTTGAATGAGGCGTTCAATGTCGTGGAATCCGCAGGTTACACCCAGCGCGGTGAGGTTGTCAGCGTGGTCGACTTCGTTGATGAGTTCAGGGTTTTGGTGACCGGACATACGGACGACGAGCGTCTGGTGACCATTGCTGAGCCGCTGCGGGGCGAGAGGCTCAACGTTGGCGATCGTTTGATGGTGGACCCACGCACCCAGTATGCGTTCGAGAAAATGCCGAAATCGTCGGTGGAAGAAGTGATGCTTGAGCAGATCCCTGACATCACTTACTCCGACATCGGTGGGCTTGGAGACCAGATCGAAATTTTGCGCGACTCGGTCGAACTTCCCTACCTCCATCCGGAAGTATTTAAGGAGCATAAGCTCCGCCCGCCCAAGGGCATTCTTCTTTACGGCCCGCCCGGTTGCGGAAAAACCTTGATCGCGAAGGCAGTGGCCAACGCACTGGCGAAAAAGATCGAAACTCGCACGGGAAAGGTTACGACAGCCTATTTCCTCAACGTGAAAGGGCCGGAACTTCTGAATAAATACGTTGGCGAAACCGAGAGTAAGCTTCGAGAGGTGTTCAAGAAGGCTCGAGAGAAAGCAAGCGAGGATGTTCCGGTCGTTGTCTTCTTCGACGAGATGGATTCGCTTTTCAGAATGCGAGGATCGGGAGTTTCCTCCGATATGGAGGCGACGGTCGTCGCCCAGTTTCTCTCTGAAATTGACGGGGTGGAATCGCTCGAGAATGTGATCGTAATAGGCGCGAGTAATCGTCAGGACCTGATCGATCCAGCCGTGCTCAGGCCCGGGCGTCTCGACTTGAAGGTAAAGGTGTCTCGGCCAGATGAGAAGGCTGCGCGAGAGATTTTCCTCAAGTACATGACGGCTGACTTGCCTCTCCATGAGAGCGGGCTCGAGAAGTTCGGCAACGATCGAGAGCAAGTCTGCAGCACAATGGTTGACACAGTCGTTGAGGGCATGTACTCGACGGGCGAAGAAAATAAGTTCTTGGAAGTTACATACGCCAAGGGTGATCGTGAAATTTTCTACTTCAAGGACTTCTCAAGCGGTGCGATGATCGAAAACGTCGTGGCCAGGGCGAAGAGGAAGGCTGTTAAGCGATTCATCGATCATGGGGAACACGGGATCAAGATTGAAGACATGCTTGAGTCTGTGAGAGAAGAATTCAAGGAAAACGAGGATCTTCCGAATACAACAAACCCCGATGACTGGGCACGGATTTCGGGGCGTAAGGGCGAGCGAATTATCAACGTTCGAACCCTAATCACCGGGATGGAGCGAAAAGAGGAGTCGATCGAGACGGTAGCGACTGGGCAAGGCCAATATCTGTAGGTTGCTAAGTCGGGGTCGTAGCTGTTGCGACGGGGTCTCAAGCCGGATCTTGAGTGAAATACTTGCTTTTGAAGACTCGGGCTATGTGTAGTTTTGCGGGTACCATCCATACCACCCAGTGAAACGAAGAATCGGGAGAGGTAATGGCGATACCCACTGTGATGGGAACTGAAATTGAATTCGGGATAATCGTAAAAGATGATCCCGATTTCGATCCGATTTCCAGCTGTGTTCTTCTGGTGAACGCCTACCGAGAGGATCCGGAAGGGCGGATCCTGTGGGATTACGATCAGGAGAACCCCCTAGCCGACGCACGTGGCTTCCAGGTAGACGGCGAAAAATACACGCCGAATCAGCAGGAAAATATCGCTCGGAACAAGACTCTGATCAATGGTGCGCGTTACTACGTGGATCATGCGCACCCGGAATATTCGTCCCCGGAAGTGACCAACGCTCGCGACCTTGTTGTTCACGAGAAAGCCGGCGAGAGAATCCTTGAGGTGAGCCGGCGTGAGGCGAACGCACTCCTCCCGGCTGGAGCCGTCATGTTGCTTCATAAAAACAACAGCGATCGGAAAGGCAATAGTTACGGGTGCCATGAGAACTACTTGATGGATCGTCGAACTTCCTTCAAGAGGATCGTGGAAAACCTCCTCCCTTTCTTTGCTACTCGGCAAATCTATTGTGGGGCGGGGAAGGTAGGGAGCGAGAATCGAAATCATCCCTGCGATTTCCAGATCAGCCAACGCGCGGATTTTTTTGAAACTGAAGTCGCCCTAGATACGATGGTCAAGCGCCCGATCATCAACACCCGCGACGAGCCCCACGCGGATAGAGAAAAATACCGACGCCTCCACATGATTGTGGGCGACTCAAATATGAGTGAGTACACGATCTATCTGCGTAACGGTGTGACGGCTATTCTCTTGTCGATGATCGAAGATGGCGCGATTGATCGCGATCTCTCCTTAAGTAATCCTGTTCGCTCTATCAAGGAAGTTTCACACGATCCCAATCTGAAGGCGGAACTGTTACTCGATAACGGGAATCGAATGACCGCGGTACAAATCCAAAACGAGTTCCTTGACATGGCTCTTGCGTATGCGGCCAAGAATTCGTTGGATCCGGTCGCGCTAGATGTCCTTGATAAGTGGCAGTACGTCATGACGACCCTTCAGGGCGACCCGATGGACCTGAGCCGGGAGATCGATTGGGTCGCGAAGAAGAGCCTCCTCGAGAGCTTTATGGACCGTAAGGGGGCCGATTGGGAAGATCCCCGCGTGCAAATGCTCGACCTTCAGTATCACGACACACGTCCCGATAAGGGTCTTTACCATATGCTTGAGCGAGAGGGCCGGATGGAGAGGATCTGCACGGATGAAGAGATCATTGCGGCAGTTCATAGTCCGCCAGTCGATACGCGCGCGTTTTTTCGAGGAGAGTGCCTAAGGCGGTTTCCCTCGGAGGTGTTCGGTGTCAACTGGGACTCAATTTCTTTTTCGGCGGGCGAGGAACCGGTCAGGCGAATCATGATGAGCGAGCCACTCAAGGGCAGCCGGGAGCATGTGCAGGAATTGCTCAATCGCTCCAGTTCCGCATCCGAGTTGTTGGCCAATTTGGACTCATAACAAGCCACTCGCGAGCGAGATGGCGTTAGAGGTAAAATATATGGCGCGATTTATCGACAGGCTGGACAGGCACTCAACGGACGAGTCGGGGTCAATCTGGATGGCGGCCGCGGGAGAGCAGAAAAAGAAGTCCAAAGGGGATGGCGGAGATTCGTCCGAAAAAAGTGACGAAGGCGGCCAGAA
>DUCH01000227.1 GCA_012959865.1 Myxococcales bacterium
TGATGCTCTGCGTCGCAAGTCGGAAACCCTTTCCGGCCGACATGGAGTCGGACCCGAAGCGGTCCAAAAATCTCGTTTCAACAACTCATCCCAGACCCACTCGGGACAAACTTCGCCCCCCTCCTCGGAGGATGCCGGCGAGCCCATATAGCCATATAGGGAGACATCTCATGACTCAGCAATCCACTCTGCTTGAAGACGGCTTCGACCGCGTTCAGGCAGCGTTCAAATCCGTCGAAGACGAGGTCCAGAAGGTCCAGAAGCGATTCGAAAGCCGAAGTGAGAAATTCAGCACAGACGCCAACAAGCGCATCAAGAGCTTCCAAAAGGAACTGCGCAAGTACCCGGCAGTCAAGCAGGCCGAAAATTTCCAGAAGGATTTCAGCGAGCAGTTTCAAGCGCGAAGCAAGCGGGTCGAAAAGCAGATCGGGAACAGCATCGAAAGCGTTCTCGGAACTCTTCAGATCGCTTCCCGTGGCGAAATCAACAAACTCGACAAGAAGCTCAACCGTATCAATCGCCGGCTCAAGACTCTTGACAAGGCCATCGACTCCGCGGCCGCCAAAGTGACATCCGCCAAGAGCGCCAGTGGCACTGGCGGCGCGAGCAGCAAAAACACCGCATAACCCAACGTTCTCTCCTCGGAGTTCTTCCCAGATACTCCATCCTTGCCGAACGCAAGACCCAACCGCAAGTCTGAGCCCGGCGACCTCTTCGCCGGGCTTTTTGCGTTGGGTACGCGGAGGGTGGTGGAAAGTGGAGAGTGGTGAAGAGTAGAGAGTGGTGAAGAGCGGAGAGTGGTGAAGAGCGGAGAGTGGTAGAGGGTGGTGAAGAGCGGAGAGTGAGAGTAAGCCGAGCCCAGGCCCGCTGGCTCCCGGTCCCCAATGCCCCTTGGGCTCTCAGCGTTCTTCGATTTCGACATTAAAGCGCTGGACATAGAAGTCCAGGGCTTGCCGGCGCTCGGCGGGATCAATCCCAAAATCGGCAAGGTCGTAGAGTACGCGGCCGTACTTGCCCCGGGGATGCAACGCCATAAAGTCGACCATGGCTGTCCGGGCTTCCTCGGTCAAAGGGTTGCCGGCCAGGCGGTAGATCGCCTCCACTGTGGCCAGATCGTCCGCCATGAACTCATGGAAGCGAACGTCCAGGGAGTGCTCCTGGGGCAGCTGCTCGCGATCCTTCACGCAAGCGCGCAGCATTTGCTCGATTCGCCGTGCCCAGTAGCCACCCAGCTTGACAGGATCCACAACCCGCTGAGAGAGCCGGGCGGCGTAGGTCGCCATGGTGGCGAAAGAGGCCGTGATGGAGACCGGATCGCGGTGCGTCACCACGAAGGTCGCGTCGGGAAAAATCCTCTTCAGCGGGGAGAACTGCTCAAGATGCTGGGGGGACTTGAGGATCCAGCGCCCGGAGGTCGGACGCCTGGACTGAATGACCTGAAGGATCCGGCGCATATAGCCGTACCAGGGGGTCTGGTCCGTCCCACAGTAATACTCCCGCCAACTTTCCGACGGGGCCAAGGTCTCAAAGAACATGGTCGAACCCGCGATAGCAAGCAGATGGATTTCCTCGTGGGCGTGGTCGGGCGACATATCGTGCATGCGTTTGAAATGCGGCATGAAGCGATCTCGCATGGCAATGCCCTCGGCAGCGCGATGCCAGCGCGGATCCACGTCCAAATCACTCTCGGTTTCGGCCAGGGGAGGAAGCGGCTCCAAACTCTCCCACCAGGGCAGGGAGTGGAGCCCAGGATCGGACGAGATCAGGTTATGGAGATGGGTGGTCCCCGTGCGAGGCAGTCCCGCGATGATGATGGGTCGGTCAATCACTTCGCCGGCGATCTCGGGACGCCTTTTGAACTCCTCTTCGACGAGTAACCGGTTCTTGAGGAATTGAACGATCTGGCGCCACACCGTGACTTCGCCCATGGGCGAAAGCCCCGCTTCGTCTTGCGCGCCGCGGAGAAAAACAGCCATGGGTTCGCTGTAAATATCCTCGCCGAAATCCGTGAGCCCGGTTTCCCGGGCCGCCTCTTCCAGCGCGGCGTCGAGGGTCCATGCGATCGTCTCCGCCATGGGGGCGACAGCCCCTAGCATTTCTTGAACATCCGGCGAAAAACTCGGACTGGCCAGATCATCGATTCGAAGATCCGGGGGGCGTGAACTCATGGAGATCTCTCTAACAAAAAAGGGACTTGACCCAATGAAGAAGAAAAAAGAGGGGAAGGCGCTCAGCGGCTACTGAGCAACCTGGGCATAACCCAGAGCGGTCAGCGCGCCGCGAATGTTTCCTGCTTCCCGGGCGAGCGCTTCGGGGGAGGCGCTGGAATCCGCGTTGCAAAAATCGAGATCTGTCGGATTCCAGACGGGCACCACATGGACGTGCACATGGGGAACCTCAAGCCCAAGAATAATGGTTCCTACCTTCAAGGGGTTGTACTCCTTGGCGAGGGCTTTGCCAATCGCCTGGGTGACGTGGAAGAGATGGCCCACGAGTTCGGTTTCGAGATCGATCCAATGCTCGACCTCGACGCGAGGCACCACTAGGGTATGCCCGGGGTTCAGGGGGGCAATGGAGAGAAAACCCACGCAAAGTTCATCCCTCCAGACAAAGTGCCCGGGCAGGTCGCCCTCAATGATTTTCGTAAACAGCGTCGCCATTGACGTCCCCCCTTGTTGGCCTGCCGTGCTGTCTGCCACCCCCAGGCGCCCCAGAACCTAGCCTCCAACCGCGCAACAGCCAGAAGCTTGGCGCAGGCCCTGGCCAATTCCATCTGCGGGGATCCGAACAACGACGTCGATTTTTAGGCGCCGAAAGCCTGCTAGAGTTCGCCGTGTTGCGCGAAATGCAAGACGGCCGTCTTATCCCGTCAAGCCGGAGGCGACCGCGACGCCAGGCGAAAAGCCGCGTGGCCCCCGTCGCAGCCCTCGACTACTGCGATAGACCCGAGCAGATAGACCCCAGCAGACAGACCCCAACAGATAGACCCCAGCAGCCCGGTTCCGAGATCAGGTCGAGATAGACCTCAAATCGCATACCTCGATACCCCACAGGGCCTCAACCAACCCCTAGGCCCTCCCTAAGGAGATTCTTCCATGAGCAAAAAAGTTTATGTCGTCGGTGTCGGAATGACCAAATTCGAGAAGCCCGGTGGGAAGGATTGGGATTATCCCGACATGGCCCGCGAAGCAGGAAATCGTGCCATCGAAGACGCGGGCATCGAGTTTTCGGATATCGAGCAGGCCGCAGTGGGCTACTGCTACGGCGACTCCACCAGCGGGGAGCGTGCCTTCTATGAACTGGGGCACTCGGGAATCCCAATCTACAACGTCAACAACAATTGCTCTACGGGGTCTACGGCTCTCTTCATGGCGAAGCAATTCGTCGAAGGCGGACTGGCCGATTGCGTTATGGCGCTCGGCTTCGAGAAAATGGAGAAGGGCTCGCTCGGAATTAAGTATACCGACCGCACGATCGCCCTGGACAAACACATGAAAGTCATGGTCGAACAACGGGGCATGGACGCTTCACCCTTTGCGGCCCAAATGTTCGGCAACGCAGGGCTCGAGCACAACGAAAAATACGGAACGACCCCCGAGCATTTCGCCAAAATTGGATACAAGAACCATCTCCACTCGGTCAACAATCCGTACTCCCAGTTCCAGGACGAATACAGCCTGGAAGACATCAAAAATGCGCCTCAGGTCTATGGCCCGCTAACCAAGCTCCAATGCTGCCCGACCTCGGACGGCTCGGGTGCGGCTATCCTGGCCAGCGAGGATTTCGTCAAAAAGCACGGCCTCGAGGCCCAGGCCATCGAGATTGCCGGCATGGCGATGACCACCGATTTCGAAAGTTCCTATGAGGGCAGCATGATCAAGATGGTGGGTCAGGACATGACCCGATCGGCTGCCCAGAAAGTCTACGACCAGTCGGGTTTTGGGCCCGAGGATTTGGATGTGGTGGAGTTGCACGATTGCTTCTCTTGCAACGAACTCATCACGTACGAGGGACTCGGCTTGTGCGAAGACGGAAAGGCCGGTGAGTTTGTCGATTCGGGCGCCCAGACCTACGGGGGCAAGGTCGTCGTCAATCCTTCCGGCGGCCTGATCTCCAAGGGGCACCCCTTGGGTGCCACGGGGCTCGCCCAATGTGCCGAGCTCACTTGGCAACTGCGAGGCGAGGCTGACAAACGCCAGGTCGAGGGCGCCAAAGTGGCGCTCCAGCACAATCTAGGACTGGGTGGAGCCGCGGTGGTGACCCTCTATCGCAAGGGCTAGCCGCTCGGATC
>DUCH01000228.1 GCA_012959865.1 Myxococcales bacterium
CAGTGACATGATGACTTCGACGTTGAGGCCCTTGCTGAAGAACTTGCCATCTCCGGTAATCACCAGGCCGGCATTGCCCTCAGACTCGGCTTCGACGGTGTCGAGCACCTCGAGCATCCGCTTTTGCCAGGTCGGGTCGATCATATTGGACCCGTTGTTCATGGTGATGACGTGGATGTCACCGTCGCGAGTGAGTTCGATCACTGTTAGTTCTCCGTATTCCTAGTGAACAATTCAACTATTTGATGCTGAACGTGCTCTTCTTTTCCAAGTCCCTCGACACAGTTCAGATTCCCGTCTTAGGTGGGCTCCTAGCTGATTTGGGGCTTCTTTTGCCTTGACTCTCCTAGCGCGGCGGTAATCCATGGACCATGGTGAGGAATTCGAGCTTGGTGCCCGTCCGGCGATTCTCCGACAAGGCTTGGTATTCGGGATCGTCATACCAGCCCTGGGCGGCGGCCTCCGACGGAAAGGTGAAGATGATCATGCGATCTTCACGGGGTGCAACGCCTTCGAGGGTGATCGGATTGTCGTCATACGTGATGAACGATCCACCGTGCTTCTTGAGGAGTGGAAAGAATCCCTTTTCGTATACGCGATAGGGTTCGGTGTCTTCGATTTTCAAGTTGACTACGACGTAGACCGGGAGCTCGGCCATGGGTATGCTCCTGGTGTTCGGGGTTTGATGATGGGCTAGAGAGCCTGAAGCCAGTGGACCACGGCCTGGCCGATCTCCGCTGGTGAGTCTTCCTGAACAAAGTGAAGGCCTGGGACAGTCACTTCCTTTTGATTGGGCCAACTGCGACAGAACTCACGCTGGGGTCCAACGAGGATCGATCCGGGATCGGCATTGATGAACAGCTTGGGGAGTTCGCTCTTGGCCATCCAGTCGCCGTACTCACCGACCAGTTTGACCATCTCCGCGGGCTCGCCTTCGATTGGGATATGCCGCGGCCAGTTGAGCGTCGGCTGGCGGTCATCGGGCGTGCTCGAAGTCATCCCCGGCGACGAAACGAAGAAATCCGGCGACGATGCGACGTTCCGCCGGTACTGCGAGGAGAATGCCCTGCTTCCCTCTCCCGAGGAGCAAGGCAAGTCGTGCAATCTGATGTTCAGTCAGATGACGATCGATTGTGAAGGCGACGCCTATATCTGCTGCGTCGCGCCGACCCTCCCTTCGATGCGGCTCGGCAAGTTCCTGGAGCTTTCCGCGGACGAGATTCTGGCCAAGCGGTTCGTCCATCCGTTCTGCCGGGGCTGCAAGTACCCGCGGCATGATCGCACCGCCGAAGAGGCAGCTTGGCTGAGCTGCATCGAGCCATTGATCGAGAAAGAGCGTGCAGACTTAGAACATCACGCCCTTGATCACCATAAAGTTCAAGGCCCCGCCACGGGACTCCCCCTAGGGATTTAACATAACGCCCAGGCTCGGACGTTATGCCGGAACCCAGCTTGAATGTCCTATCCCCCCGATATTTCGGTGACGTTGCTGGAGGCGGGTCTCGATCACGATGCGTACGACGCGACCAGACATTCCCAACTCAGATCTCAGTAGTCTAAGTCTTCAACCCATTTTGCCTACCAGCCAGCGATAGGCGCCCCTGAGAGGCGTCCCTTCCCAGACAGGTCCCCAAAGATCCCAGTGGTCCGTATGGGATATCACCATCCCGTCTTCATCCAGCACCAGCTCGGTCGCGCCGTTGATCGACATGACGCCCTTGAACCTGCCCCGGGTACGCATTTCCATATTCCATGACTGGAAAATGCAAGTGGGGGTCCCCACGATGTTCAATACCTCGAAACTGACATCCACCTCCTTTCCAGCAGGCGATTCCGTCAAGGCCGCCGAGGTGCCAACGCCACCAACGCAACACGTACTGCCGAAGGCGGAGCCCGGATAGGTCCTATTGGTGGCAGACGGTCCCTAGCACCAGTTGGCCATCGTTGCATAGGGTTGGTCCGCTTGCGGTAAAGCCCATGTCACAGGTGGGCTGGCAACTAGCGCCACTTGGCAGACTGGCTGTGCAATCCCCGACGCCTCCGTTAAGCGGTGGGGTCGACGCGTCGCACGAGGCGAGACCTACAGGCTGACATGTGGCCGGGGCCAGGAGGCCGTTCTCGCAGGTCGTCGACCCGCTTAGGGTAAAGCCGGGGCTACAGACGAAATCGCAGCTGTCTCCACTTGCCAAGGGTCCCACGCATGCTGCAGCAAAGCCGTTTTCCGGCGCTGGCGGCGTGCCGCAGGAAAGGTTGGCGCTTCCCGAATCGCCGTTCGAGCATCCAATCCCTCCCAGGACCAAGATCAAAAAAAGGATCAGCACCGCATCCAGCAGCATCCGCATCAAGTTGTACCTTTCTGTTTAGACCTCCTGAAATCGAGCGAGGTTCGTTCAAGTCTTTTATTTCGTGCTTGCTCTTGTTCGGAATTAGTGGCTCGGAGTATCCCAGGTGGGTTGACTGTACGTCGGCAAACCAATTTGGACAACGGACGCTTTTTGCTAAGAGACAGTTTTTTGGGGGCGGCCGTCGCGGGAAGGCCACCCGCCCGGGCCCCCAGGCCCTTCCACATCAGTGAGCCGGTCCATGCCAGGCTGGCCCGGGGCCGAACTCCGCGATCCTCGCCCGCGATAAAAATTATTTATCCCGATCGCTTAGAAAAATCTCACTGGCCCTGCTTGAAATGATCCAATTCGTCTCCCGGTTGAGGCTACCCCATGGACCTTAGTTCACGGAAAATCGTTGGCCGTGGGCCACTAGCCGTGGGCCACTATAAGGGAGAGATGGATCATGCGAATTCCTGTTCTGATCGTGAGCTTACTCGCGCTCTTTGCAGCCGAACAGCGAGCGCCGTCAGCATCGATCGGGTGACCGTGGGCGACCCGGGGAACGCCGCAAATTCAGATGGTGTTGGCTCTGCGGGGAACAGTTACCGAATCTCGAAATACGAGGTCACCAATACCCAATACGCGGAGTTTCTGAACGCTGTGGGATCCGAAGACAATTGGCAACTCTATGACTCCACTCTCGGGAATTCCCCCTTGCAGAGTGGCACCACGCGCTCGGGGTCATTCGGAAATTACAGCTACAACACGGTAGCCGGTCGCGAGAATCTTCCGGTCAACTACGTCACCTTCGACTCGGCTCTGCGCTTCGCAAATTGGCTCCACAATGGCCAGCCCACCGGGTTGCAGACCAATGCCACGACCGAAGATGGGGCCTATTCGTTCGTCTTTTCGCCCATGGCGCCCCCCAATTTTCCGAAATTACAGCGCTAACATTTTCCTTCCCAATGAGGACGAGTGGGTTAAAGCTGGCTTCTACGATGCGATCTCGAGCAGCCATTCGAATCCTACGGGCTCTTGCAATTGCTTAGGACCTACTTCCGGGGACACCGTTCCGGTGGGGAGCAGCGGTTCGATCAGTCCCAGTGGAACCTTCGACCAGATCGGAAACGTTCGGGAGTGGACCGAGACCCTTCTCCCATTTGGCAATGGCTCCATGCGACAACTCCGTGGCGGATCTTACGCGGAGATAAGCTTCATGAACTATTTCATGGGCAGCTACAGCGGTGCTACCGCCTCGCTGACCGGCTCTGACGCAAACGAGGCTCACCGTCTTGGATTTCGTGTCGCCCCGATCGATGTCGAGCTCACAGGAAAACGATTCAAAGCAGTCACATGGCCGCTAATCTCAGGGCTCTTCGTCTCAAACACTGAAAAACCGGCGCGGTAACCGAAGCGCCACATCTTCGATCTTGAACAGCAGCGCCGATGTCTAGTTCGGCCTATCGACCACGGGTAACGCCAATGTGACGCAGATATTGGATGGAGTCGAATACAACGCATCCGATGGCACGATCATCGGTGCTGGACACCAACCAAACGTACCTGAGCCTTCCACGGGCATACTCGTAGGCCTGGGCCTACTTGGGCTTGGCGTTGTCGGGCGTGGCCGCCCACTCTGGCGAAGGGTTCGTTCGAACGGCCTCTGCCGGCGGGTGGATGCGATGGGGGCGTAGAGCTCCTCGATCGATACTCCCTCCCCCGAATCACACCGCCGAGGCCGGCACCAGCTCCAATCGATCGAGCCCGCGCACGAGGTAGGAATCGACGAAGGCCGATTCGCCTTCAGCACGCTGGAGCTGCCGAAGCTCCGGAAGCAATGCTTCGAACGCAACGCGGGCTTCGAGACGAGCGACTGAAGCGCCCAGGCAGAAATGAATGCCCAATCCGAAGCTCATATGACCCTTGGTATCGCGGGTGATGTCGAAGCGATCG
>DUCH01000229.1:0-2303 GCA_012959865.1 Myxococcales bacterium
GAAGTTGCGTACGCCCGCGCGTTCCGCCGAACGCAGTTCCACGCCAGGAACGCCCGGTGACCAGAAGGAATGGGCGCGCGTGAATCTCCTGGCCCGCACCCGCGACGCCAATGATGATGGACTCCCCCCAACCCTTGTGGCAACAACGCAAGGCCGTCCCCATGGTTTCAACGTTTCCGATGCACTCGAACGAATAGTCGACGCCACCATCGGTCATATCGATAATGGCCGCCTCGGTATCTTCCACAACCCCAGGATTGATAAAATCCGTGGCGCCAAATTGTTCAGCCAGGGGAAACTTTTTCTCGTTGAGATCGACGGCGATAATCCGATCGGCCCCGGCCATCACCGCCCCCTGGATCACCGAGAGGCCAATGCCCCCAAGGCCAAAAACCGCCACCGACGCTCCCGGTTCAACCTTCGCGGTATGGAGTACCGCCCCGATCCCGGTGGTCACCCCGCAGCCAAGCAGGCAGATTTTGTCGAGGGGCGCGTCCCGCCGCACCTTCGCGAGCGCGATCTCGGGAACGACGGTGTACTCGGCGAAAGTCGACGTCCCCATGTAGTGGTGAATTTTCTCCCCCCGATACGAAATGCGACTCGTTCCGTCGGGCATCAGGCCCCGCCCCTGAGTCTCGCGAATCGCCCCGCATAGGTTCGTTTTGCCCGAAAGACAGAACTTGCACTCTCGACATTCGGGGGTGTACAGGGGGATCACGTGGTCGCCGACCGCCAGGGAAGTCACACCGGGGCCCACCTCTTCCACTACCCCCGCCCCCTCGTGGCCGAGAATCGCTGGGAAGAGCCCTTCCGGGTCGTCCCCCGAAAGCGTGAAGGCGTCGGTGTGGCAAACGCCAGTCGCCACTAGGCGTACCAGACACTCACCGTGGCGCGGCCCCTCGAGATCAATTTCGTCAACAACCAGCCGCTCACCCGCAGCGACCGCGACCGCAGCCCTCACCTTCATCTATTCACTCCCACTCTTTGACTTTCGACTGTGCGACATTGCCTCGCCGATCGTTCAAGGGTCTACCCAGGAATATTGACCGCATTGCCGCCCACGACCAATCGCGACGGCCATCCGATATCGATACGACGTCCATACAACATCGATACGACCATCGTCGATACGACCATCGCAGAAGCTTGCGCTCAGCCCTCGCCGCACGCGCGCATTACCGAAAAGGCAACCGCCATAAAGATCCACACCAAGCTGATCCCCGCGTTCATCCGCCCCCGAATCCCCGTTTTCGGCTTTTCTTCATCTTCAGAAAAAATGGGACCGCCGTCGGTCTCGACGGAAGATCCAAAGAAATCTTCGGCGGCCGCTTCGGGCCCTGCGTGTTCCAGTGGAGCGCCCGCACCCCGAAAGCGCCCTTTTCCTAGGTGGCCACCGCAATGAAGACAACGACGCGTACCCGTGGGAAAACTGACATCACAGCTCGGACAACGCACCTCGAATTCCCGCTGACCTTCCATCTAGTGCACCCCCGTGGTGGAGACTAGGGAGCTCGGCTCAATCCCCATCCCCCTTACGACATGATCCCACATATCGTCGGGGGGAATTTCAAAAATAACTTCGGGTTCAGCCTTGGCGGAGAGCCAAGCGCCTTGAGCAAGTTCGAATTCCAGTTGCCCGGGGCCCCACCCCGAGTAACCCAGGAAAAAGCGCAGCATGGCGGGCGGGGTCTGGGCCAACTCCTTGAATACATCCAACGACCCCCCGAAGTTCACACCGTCAAGCACGGGACTGACCTGCTCATCGTCCAACGAAAGAACCGGCGAATCCCCAAAAAGCATCCAGCCCGAAGCGGGCTCGACCGGCCCCCCCCAGCCCGCAGTGGCCTCGGTGTCCCCCCGCCATTCGCAGTCAAGACTGTCAAAAAGATTCGAGAGGAGCAGCTCGGCGGGACGATTCAAGATAAGACCGAAACTCGCAGTCGTTTCGTGCTCGATCATGAGAAGCACCGTGCGGTGAAAATTGGGATCTTGGAGCTGCGGCATGGCGACCAGCAGCGATGAAGTCAGGCCTGCATCATTCACGGCGGAAAGCTAGCAGGCTCGGTACCCTTCCTGGGTGAGGGAAGCCGGACGAAAGTACGGGACCGAGTTCATGACTGCCCTCGGAGCCGGACTGGGGCTAATGGCGGTCAGCGCCGTGGGCTTTGCCCCGGACCGTGTGAGCGGCCTCTGCGGGGCGGCGCTCACGAGTTCCCTGGCTCTGCTCAGCTTCGCTTGGGCGATGGCGGCGGCGATAGCAGTGGGAAATCCTCTACCCCGGGCGGCGCTCTTTCAAATCAACC
>DUCH01000229.1:2496-6303 GCA_012959865.1 Myxococcales bacterium
GTCGTCGCCCTGGCCATTGCGCCGGCCCTGAGCGAAGAAATCCTTTTTCGCGGCCTACTTCTGGGACGTTTCTGCGATCGTCTGGGGACCGCAGGCGGCCTCGCGCTTTCTTCCCTGCTCTTTGGGGTGATTCATCTCGACCTTGCCCAGGGTGCTGCGGCGCTGGTCCTCGGCCTCTACCTCGGCGCGCTCACCCTGCGAACCGGCAGCGTGCACGCAGCGATCCTATGCCACGGCGCCAACAACCTGATCGCGGTTTCCGCTGGCCGATGGATAAATTGACGACCCAGAAGCAAAATTCCGAACGATTTTCTTCAGAAAACGACCCCCTCGGACGAATTAACAGGTAGGCACGCTATCCAAACGGGGGTCACCTCAATGCCGCAGCCCAACCGGATTTTGCTTCTCGATGACGGAGAACTCTCCAACGTCGCTCGCATCCTCGAGGCCCTTGGACTCAAACACACGCGCATTCGGGGCCAACAGGTCATCGGCAAGCTCGCTCCGCCCTCGGAACTACTGATCACTACACCGCGCTGTGCGGATCTTGTCCGGCGGGGATCTCCCCCCGATGCCGCAGCGGGGCGTCCGGTGCGGATCATGGGAGTGCAAGAAAACTCCAGCTCCATGCGGCGCAAGGTGCGGCGCATGGGTTACCACCTGCTCGTCGGGCTGCCGGGCAACGACGAAATCTGGCAGCCACTGATCCACCGCGCCACGTACCACGGTGAAGAACGAAGGGACGCGACACGCGTCGTCGTTGGCTCCAAGGTGACCCTACACCCGGACGCCGTGCAGCCCCAATGCCTTGAAGGCACCCTGATCGATATTTCCAGCCAAAGCTGTCAGCTGCTCGTCCCCCAGGAACCCAGGGCCAAAACCAGACTCGCGCTGACTTTGCCCGAAGCCACCACAGCGAGCAGACCCCTTACCCTGGATGGCCGGGTCACTCGAACTTCTACCCGCCCCGGTGATGGCTACTCCACACTCACCCTCACCTTCGACCAACCGATGGGAGCGGATACCCGGGCAGAGCTCAACAGCGTCGTGAATTTCTGGTCGGTGGGTCCGCCCGCCGGACCCAGAGAAGCCGGCGCAGAATTTCCAGCCTCGAAGTCGGCACCCGTCGGCCAGGAGACCCGAGCCTTGTCAATTCGAGTCGAGCCCGGTGCTACCGCCTCGGTCTCGGTCCCGGTGACTGCCAAGGAGACCGTGACCTCCAAGTAATCGGCGCATTCCGCCCCCCCGCCTTGGGGCGCCCGAAACGACCGTTGGAGGAGCGCCGAGAGGGGCCTGCGCGCGCCCGGCACCCGCTATCGGGTGCCCGGAAATCCGTGTCGACGGAAACACCCAACTCCGATAGGCTCCGCCCTCCCCGCGCTCTTCCCAGAGCCTGGCACTGCAGGGGAGAACCCGGCCCTTTGAGGCCCTGATTCGCGGAGGACGGAATGGCGCGAAGCAAGAGCAAACAGAAAATTCGGAAGCGACTCAATAAACAGCGGACGCGGCGGCGAAAGCGCCAGCGCTTGGCGGCCAAAAAGGCCGCCCAGTAGGCCGCCCAGCAGGCCACTCTCAGTAGCCCACCTTCAGTAGGCCGCTGTCAGTAGGCCACCTTCAGCAGGCCACCTTCAGCAGGCCACCTTCGGCCTGGGTCGGCTCGACGGTAAGCTGTTACTCGGTGAGGGGCCCGGCGATCGCCGGGGCAAACCCCCGGTAACCCCGAAAGACACCGCCCACACGGATAAGCACGGAGAACCCCTGGGGGTTGTCCGTGCAGGCGATTGAAAGTCGTTGGTATTGCTGCCACCATGACGACCGGGTCGGCGCGCACCCGGCCAAGTCAGAGCCCCAACCCGCCGGGAGCAACCCTTTCAGCGCTCGATGCAGGGCCAAAGATCGAATTCCAACCGAACCATCCATACAAAATCCATACAGAGACGAGGGACCAGCGTGAGTGATCAACCGACAGTGGGTGAAATACAAGTCGACACGGGAAATCTCTATCGAGAGGAGACCTATTCCGATCTCAAGGTCGCCTCGGTTCGGCGACTGACTCCGGTCCTTGCCGACGGCAGCGAGGATCCCGAGCGCGATACGCTCTTCATCGGGGAGACCACCCTGATGTCCCAGCGAGGCCCCTTGCCCGTTCAAGCTCCCATCGAAGCCCAGTCCCTGACCGAGGCGTTCGCAAAGTTCCCGGAGGCCGTCAACGCCGCCGTCGACCAACTGATCGAACAAGCTCGCGAAATGCAGCGCCAGGAAGCTTCGCGCATTGTAGTCCCCGGCCAGCCGGCGACGGGGAGCAGCCGAATCATCGGTTGAGCCGTTCTCGTCCGGGATCGACCCCGCTAGTCGGCAAGGGCGTCGGGATCCGAGAGCAGTACCGGCGCCGCAGCAGTCCCGAGGTCGCCGGTAAAACGATCCGCGTAGCGCGCCTCACAGCGCCCCCGCTCGCAAAAAACCACTTTCAGGATGTCTGCAGCGAGCTCGCTGGATTTTGACCACCAGAGATTGCTCTGGAGCTGAAGCACTGCGATGGCGACGATCGGATCGGCGGCGGGCGCAACGCCCACAAACCACTCGTAGCGCCCATGGGGATTGCCGCCCGTGAGATTGCCGGTCTTGCCCGCGACCTTGATGTCTCTCAATTTCGGCCGGCCACGTCGATCCCGAAAAGCACTGCGCGCGGTCCCGTGCGTCGTGGTCCGCACCAACATACTCCGCAACTCTTCGGCCATTGCCCGGGAGATCACACGTCGCGGCGCGCGGCGTGCGGGCAGAGCCAGGGATCGGCCGCTCCCGTCCACTACCCGGTCGACCCACCAAGGCTCGATCTGCTCGCCGCTCGCCAGAGTTGCCGCGAGTTGAACCGCGTGGAGCGGAGTAATTCGGGAGCCTGCGAGTCCGCATCCCAAACGGCCCAGGTCGTAATCACTCTTACCGGGATCGGCGCTACCCGCGGCGTGGCCCGGGGCCGGCGAATCCAGCCAACCAAAGGCCTTCATGGAGGCAAGCAGTGCCTCGCTCCCCACGGTATCCACCGCGAGTTGCGCAAAGCACTGGTTGTTCGACGTCGCCAGAGCGCGCTCAAGAGAAGCCTTGTTTCCGCGCTTTGGACGATGCACTCGCGAGGGAGTCAAGCGATATTGATTTCCATTGTAGAGACAAGGTCGGCGAGCACGGTCCGGCGCGTGCTGCAGCGCAGCGGCGGCGGTCACAACCTTGACGAGCGACGCAGCGGGGTACGATTTCTCGGGGGGAAAGGCCAGTGGATCCGTCGACACGAAGGCGATCACCCGGCCTGTCCGAGTGTCCAGAGCGATGACATGGCCGCGCTTCACGCGCCCTCGCTTCAATACCTTCAAGATGCTTTCGGTCAGATCTGCATCGAACGAATATTCGACCCGGAATTCTCCGTAGCGGTGAAAGACCGGGGGCGAGTCGGCATGCCCCGAGGCGAGCAGCCCGGCAACTCGACTGTCGAAGTCAGCGTAATCCTCCGGGCCCACCGGGAGGTGGGTGAAGAGGCCCTCCGGAGCCGTGCGATCGGGCGCCAGCCCGGGAAAGGGGGGCGCCGAGGCACCCGCCTCACGGGCAAACGAATTTTGGGCTCCCTCGGCGATGACGGCTTCGTCCATCCACGCAACACCGACCCAAATTCCGATCCCCAAAACGGCGGAAATCCCCAGAGCGCTGAGAGTCAGCCGCCCACGCCGGGAAAAACGAATTCCCGAAAGCAGTCGCTCGCGCATGGAGCCTCGCCTACGATTTCCTTGCTTGAGTCGCAATGTATCTCGGCCTCTCGGG
>DUCH01000229.1:6313-9404 GCA_012959865.1 Myxococcales bacterium
GTTTCCCCGAAGTGCCCGCCGCCTATTTGAGCCCCTCCGGGGTTGGCCACGAAGAACTTCCGTGGCGCCCGAGACCTTTAGACGGCGACCACGGAAACAACTTCAGGAATTTCCTCCCGCAGGCGGGCTTCGACTCCCATTTTGAGGGTAACCGTCGAACTCGGGCAACCCACGCAGGCCCCCCGCAATGCGACCTCGACAACTCCATCCCTGAAGCCAACGAGATCGATCTCACCCCCATCCCGCTCCACGTAAGGGGCGATTTCGGACTCCAAGATCGCCCGAATGCGCGCCTCGACCTCGTCGTCGGGCGCACGGGGCGGCGCTTGGTAAGCCGCGCCCAGCGCATCCTCCCCGGCGGCTGCCCAATCCTGAACCGCCCGGGTAACCGCCTGGCCGAGTTCTCTCCAGCCAACATCCTCGGCTTTGCTGACCGTGATGACCTCGAGCCCCAGAAGCACGCTCGTCACCCCCGGGACAGCCAAAATTCGAGCCGCCAGGGGAGACACTTCCCGCGGAGTTCCGAGTTCGAAATTCAGGGGCCGGCCGCTCTCAAGGACCGTCTGCCCGACAACCCACTTCACGCTAGCTGGGTTCGGGGTTCGTTCCGTGTGGATGCGCAGCGCGGTTTCCAACCTTCCACCTCGGCACTCTTGGCGGCGCGGGGAATCCCGGCACCAGCGCCAGACTACAAACTCTCGCCGCCGCCTCCAAACGCGATCCGTCGGCGAAGGAGACCGGGGTGGGGCCTCATTCCCTGTCGGCCGGACCAAAGAGTCGGTCCTCGACGCTCTCCAGATCGCAAACCAGGAAGCCACGCTGACGGGCGAGTTCACGCTCTCGGGCGCCGTTGTACCCCCACGCCGCCAACGCACAGCGTACGCCGAGATCCGCGACATCTTCAAGATGATTCAGCTTGTCGTCCACGAAAGTGATCCCGTCGAATCCGATATTCAGCCTCTCGCGCAGCAATCCCAGATGCGCCCGTTTCGAGCGTCCGGCCTCCTTATCGACGATCAGGTCGTTGGGAAAGAGATTCCCGATCCCATATGCCTCGAGGAGCAGATCGACGGAGGCTCGATCTTTAGCGGTCGCAACTGCCAAGATTCGGTCGGCTGCCCGGCGGCGAAGAATTTTGACGAACGCGGGGAAAGGCCCCAGCAGCGCGACCCATCCGGCAGGGTCGGCCGAGCGAAGAGCCAACCGCTCCGCATAAAAGGAAACGTGGAATTTCGACAAAAAATCCGCGCCGAGAGACTCGCGGAAGCGATCGAATTCCAACTGATCGACCTCGGTTTCACCCGCTTCAATAATTCGCAGTGCAACCGCGAAATCTTCGGCGCGATTGCCCAAGGGCATCAGTTTCAAAAACCCCCGGTAGAGCGGATGCGCGCGGAGGGTGCCTGGGTCGGCCTGTTCGAGTTCGGTCCGGGCCGAACTCCAGAGTGGCCTGGGATCGCACCGAGCAATCGTCCGAAGCGCCACGACGAAGGATTCTAAGGCGCTATCGCTGATCACTCCATCGAAGTCGAGCGCCAGTGCGTCCACTCGAAATCTCTCCTTTGCCTCAGTAGTCAACGGTCAACGCGGCCGCGACACCGGAGGCGAAAGGCGAACTCGGTTCGCAAAAGCGGTCTCGGGGAGTCCGGCCGCACACCGAATTCGCTCGTAGAGGGCCAGAATATCGGGATGGAAGTCCTCGAGCCACATACAGCGGGCCACCCCGGCGGGCGAGAGCCGACCTCCCGTGCTGCGCCCGAGTTCGCCCTTGGCTCCGAGGATTTCCTTTGCGTTAGCGGTGCGACAGGCCGCCTCATCTTCAGACGCGGGCACATGCCCCTCGATCAGTCGATCGAGCAATCGGGGCTCGACCACCCGTGCCAGCGAGCGCCGGATCGCATCCGGCACGAGCAAGTAGCTCTCGATATGCCTCCGCTTCCAGATAAAGACCTCCAAACCCGGCTCGAAGCACGAAACGGTGTCCGAGGAGCCGTGGTGATCGCGATCCAAAAC
Organism: Myxococcales bacterium; assembly: GCA_012959865.1. Lineage (GTDB taxonomy): Bacteria > Myxococcota_A > UBA9160 > UBA9160 > UBA4427 > JAZXM01. Next base: position 8,327 of record DUCH01000229.1, read on the forward strand.
AACGAGGCCTCGCCCCTGAGGATCTTCGCCCCACTTGGCCCGAAAGTGCTCCTGGGCCCGGGCCGGGCGGCGGCCGCCCAAAATCACGACCCGAGATTCGAGGCGGCGTGCGAGTTGACGGGAGATCCGGCGCGCCCAAATCCGGAGAATGGCGGCGTCCCTCGCTCCCTCCACGTACAGAAAGAAATTGGCCTGGGCCGCCGACGTCACGGAGCCCTGGGTAGACGCTTGGGACCTGTCGGGGCCCGACATGCTTTCTCCCTGCGAGCCGGGATTGGACGACCCGGCCGATCCTTAAACACCGTCCCCGGCAATTGGGGGACCCGTCGTTCGGCTCTCCACACCGGCCTCAGATCGAGCCTCGCATTCAGGCTTTGGGATCTTCGGTCTTTTCTTCACCACAACCACAAGATCCTATCTGGAGTGCTCTCCAGCGCCAGTTTTTCTCGACCCCAATTCATCGAAGATTGAGACATCTTCAGAAAATTCGTTAGCTTATGCGGATGATCTCTATTTTGGTTGCGGATGACCACGGAATCGTCCGCGAAGGGCTGAGGCGGCTTCTTGAAGGGGAAGGCGACTTTCAGGTATCCGGGGAGGCCGGGGACGGTCGGGAAGTCCTCGAACAGGTCGCCCAGAACCAGCCCCAAGTGGTCGTCCTCGATATTTCGATGCCCCGGCTCGGAGGCTTGGAAACCCTTGAACAGCTGAGGGCCAGCCATCCTAACATCAAGGTCATTCTGCTCTCGGTTCACAGCGATCCTTCTTTTATACAGAGCGCCATCTCGCTGGGTGCCGATGGCTATGTGCTGAAAGACGGCGAAGCAACCGAAATCGTCACCGCCATTCGTGAAGTCATGCGCGGCGGGAGTTATTTCAGCCCGGTCGTCGCGCGAGAAATCGTCGAGCAGATGCGACACCCCGGATCTTCAAAAGAGGGCCCGTTCTCCCTTCTTTCGGGTCGAGAACGCGAGGTTCTTCACCTGATCGCCGATGGGCTTTCCGCCAAGCAGATCGCCGTTCAACTCAATATCAGTTCGAAGACCGTCGAGGCTCACCGAACGAGCCTGATGCGGAA
>DUCH01000229.1:9512-25451 GCA_012959865.1 Myxococcales bacterium
GCCTCCACGTGTGAAGTCTGGGGAAAGAGGTCAAAGCCCTGGACACTTTCGAGGGCATAACCGTGCTCCCTGAACCGAGCGCTGTCGCGCGCAAGCGTCGCCGGATCGCAGGAGAGATAGACGACGCGTGGCGCGGATAGGTCTGCCAGGCTTTGCAGACCACCCGGCGAGAGGCCTGCCCTGGGCGGGTCGAGCACAATCAGCTCGGGTGCGGACCTCACCCCGAGCTGCAAGACTTTTTCGGCATCGCCCTCGATGACACGAACGTGGCTCAGGCCGGCCGCGCTCAGATTGGCACGCAGATCGGCAACCGCGCCGGGCGAAGCCTCCACGGCGTCGAGTTGTGCGAAGCGACGAGCCAAAGCCAATGTGAAAAAACCCGCGCCCGCATGGAGTTCTAACGCGCGGCGCCCATGGCCCGCCGAGCCGAGCACCGCGGCGTGGAGCGCCGCGTGGAGGCTCCCATTTGCCTGGACAAAAGTCCCCACGGAGACTTGCAGCGAGTCTCCACCGGCCGTCAACGCGATGCCACCTGGGGGCTCACTGGCGTGCGGCGAATCCAGTGGCTCCAAAGGCCGACTTCGCACCTGGCCTTCCCGGCCGGCGACGAGTTCCCATTCGAGTTCAGATTCGAGCTCGGTGAGGATTTCTCGGGATGCGCCAAGCCGGGCGACTTCAGCGTCGAGGGAGGGGACCAGAATCGGACAGCTCTCGATGGCACAGAGCGAATGTGAAGCCCGCTGGCGGTACCCGATCCCCGCCCGCCCAGCCAGCAGCCGCGCCCGGATTCGATAGCCGTAGGGGTCCGGTGACGGGGTAAACACGAGTTCATCGGGAAGCTTCCATCCCCCGATGCGGACAAGCGCCTCGCGAAGGATTTCCTGTTTGGCCCTCAGCTGCACCGAATACTCGAGATGTTGCCAGGTACACCCCCCGCAACGACCGAAAACCGGGCAGCGGGCCGGGCAGCGCTTCGGCCCAGCCTCAAGGATTTCGCTGATTTCCGCCCGCGCGAAGCGGCGTTGGCGTTCAACGATACGAACCCGGACTCGATCGCCCGGAGCGGAAAGAGGGACGAAGAGCGCCAGCCCGTCGGGAAGACGAGCCACACCGTCTCCGCCGGCCGCGAGGGACAGAATTTCCACCTCGATCTCGGGCTCGTCCAGCGCAACTCGCCCGCCACCGGCACGTCCGTGGCGCCGATGCTTTCGGCGACGACCGGCTACGACGGGTCTCCCGACGCACCCTGGGAATTGCTCTCGACGGGGGGGCTCGGCGAGGCAGAGTCGCCCCGAGAAACCGGCCGGGGCTCCAGCTCAATCAGCTTGGTCTGGGCCCGGTCGGCAAACCGACCCCAGGTCTTGTCGGCGAAGCGGTACTTCCTCGCAATCTCTGCGTCCACGCGTCCACGAAGCCCCTCGTCGTCGATGGGCCGCGCCCAGTAGAGCTCAGAGCTTCCGTGGGGAGTCTCGGCGCGTCGCAAGCTCACAGCGGGGTTGATCCGAAGTCGCGCGAGCCACCGGGCGCTGGGACGATTGGCGCGCACGAACTCTCGGCCATCGATTTCCACGATCCAGAGCTGTGTCGAATACTGTCTTCCCGCCCCCTCTGTGTAGAGCGTCACGATCTCTCCCTCATCGAGCGCCAGCGCACCCAGTACGAGCATCCCCGTAATGATTCCCATCGCCAACATGACCCTACGCACGACTTGGATCCTCCTCGCCCCCGACCGCCACAGATCCTAACCAGTTCGGCGAGCTTCGGCCGCTGGGCGCGGCCAATCGGCATAAAGTCGGTGCCGACAGCGCGCCACCTATGCGATGATGATCCCACTGGCCTCTTCCGACCGGAGCAATTCTTCCATGCAACTGCGCGCCGTAGCCATCGCCATGGCGGCTCTGATCTTTCCGGTGGGCGTGTCCGCGGACAACGAACTCATTGTGGCTGCCGCGGCCAGCTTGCGCGAGCCCATTCTCGAACTGGCGCAAGACTTCGAGGCGCAACATCCGAGGGTGCGGGTCCGAGTCAGCTTCGGTGCGTCGAGCAACCTGGCCCGGCAGATTCGCCTGGGGGCGCCGATTGATGTCTTCATCGCCGCCGATCGCCGGTGGGTCGTCAACCTCGTCGAGCACGGTCTCATCGCCCCCGACGGCCATTTCGCGCTCGCGAGCAATCGCCTAGTGGTCGTCGCGCGACCCGCTCTGGGTCTTCGGATGAACTCAGCCCAAGATCTCCTGAATCCCCTCTTGGAACGTTTTGCCCTTCCTTCTGCGGCTGTACCCCTGGGCGCATACGCGAGGCAGTGGCTCGAGGCGACCTCGATCCTGGCGGCCCTTGAGCCGCGCCTAATCACAACTGAACACGCCCGGGCAAGCCTCGTCGCGGTGGAGCAGCAGCACGCCGATGCGGCCCTCATTTACTCGAGCGATGCCCAGCAAGCCCGAAATTCTTCGATCATCTACCGGGTACCCGATTCCGAACAACCGGAGATCGTTTACTCGGCCGCGCTGCTGCGAAGGGCGACTGCCTCACCCGGCGCACGGGCCTTCTACCGCATGCTCGGCGGCGCCAACGCCAGCGAGATACTGGCGTTGGCCGGCTTCGTTGCCCTCGAAGATCAAGCCCAAGAGCCGTCGCCATGAGCCCCGCCGAATTGATCGAAATCAGCGGGCTAACCCTTCGCATCGCGGCCCTCGCGACCCTCCTCGCGCTACTCCCGGCAGTCGCATTGGGGTATCTGCTCGCCCGGTATCGCTTCCCCGGCCGATCCCTCGCCCAAGCGATCGTGGCCCTCCCCATGGTCCTCCCTCCGGTCGCCGTGGGTCTCGGCCTCCTCATTCTGCTTGGCCCAGAGGGCCCCTTGGGCGGCCTTCTCGAAGCCTCGGGGGTTCGAATCGTCTTTACCGAGTGGGCCGCAGCCCTGGCCGCCGCAACGGTGGGCTTTCCGCTCTTCGTCCGAGCCTGCGAGCAGAGTTTTGCAAGCGTCGACCGAAGGTACGCCGATCTCGCGCGAACCCTGGGACGTTCGCGCGTTCAAGTTTTCTTTCGTGTGAGCCTCCCGTTGGCGCGCAGGGGTATTCTCTACGGGGCATTGCTCAGCTTCACGCGAGGGCTCGGAGAATTTGGAGCCACGGCGCTCGTCGCCGGAATCATTCCCGGGCGGACCGAAACCCTTTCCCTGGGCATCTGGTCCCGGGTGCAATGGGGAGACGATGCGGGCGCACTCGTCCTGTGCGGCATTTCCTTCATGCTTGCCCTAGCCAGCATGTGGGCCGCCGAGAGCTGGCTCAACAGGAAGCGAAAAACATGAGCTTTCTCGACCCCGTCCCGGGCTCACTGGTCGACATCCACCTCGAGCGACCCGATTTCACCCTTTCTGTGAAACTCGAATGGCGCGACCGTGTGCTCGTGCTTTTCGGGCCCAGCGGTTCGGGCAAAAGTACGCTGCTCCAGTGCTTGCTCGGATTGCACCCGTCCGCCCGCGCCAGAGTCCGATTGGACGGCCGCTGGCTCGCCGATTCCGAGAGAAATGCACGACTCCGAGTCCAGGACCGGGGCCTGGGTTGGGTCCCCCAGGCCCCCACGCTCTTCCCCCACCTCGATGTGTCGGGGAATTTGCGCTTCGGGCTTCACCGGGCGGGGAAGCGATCCGATTCGTACTTGGCTCGGGCCATAGAGGTTCTCGAACTCGGGCCTCTTCTGAACCGACGGGTCGACGAACTCTCGGGAGGAGAGCGCAGCCGAGTCTCGCTTGCCCGGGCACTCGCTTCCGGCCCTCGCGTTCTCCTCCTCGACGAACCCCTGGCCGCTCTCGACCTCCCGCTTCGGGCCCGAATCCTCCCCTACCTTCTCCGGGTCCGAGACGAAATGGACCTTCCCATCCTCTACATCACCCACGATGCCGACGAAGCGATGTTGATCGGCGAGCGGGTCGCAGTACTCGATCGGGGGCGGCTCGTCGATCACGGCCCACCGCAGGAAACCCTCTGGAGCCGCGCGGTGCTCTCCCTCGCCGAAACTCTGGGAATGGAGAATGTCCTGGAAGTCAAAGCCTTGCCGTCGAACGAGGGCGGCGAGGTCTGCACCGCCTCGGGGATGCGCCTTTTCGTTCCCTGGGCGCTCGAAGCGGGTACGCGCCTTTCCATCGGGTGCCCGGCCCACGAGATCATGCTCGCCACCGAAGAACCCAGGTCCATTTCCGCGCGCAATATTCTTCCCGCGCGGGTAACTCGGTGTGACGAGGCGAGCCAACACACGCTGGTTTATCTCGACGCCGGAGAGTCGCTGGTGGCCAAGCTCACCCCTAGCGCGGCCCGGCGGCTCGGGCTCTCCCCGGGCCGAAAGGTCTACGCGATCATCAAGGCCCATGCCCTGTCGCGCGTTCGCTGAAGCCGCTATTCCGAACGGTCTTTTGCTTCTCGTTCCCGGCCTCGGCCATTTCCATTCTCCGATGCCGAATCGGCCTGCTCAGAGATATGGACCCGCGCGATCCGACTTCCGGAAACGTCGATACAGCGAATTAGAAAACCGGGAACGGTCACCGACTCACCCTTCGTGGGAGCGCGCTCAAGGGTATTGAACATCAGACCCCCCAGCGTATCCCCGCGCTCCGCCGGAACCTGCCAACCCGACTCGCGATTGAAGTCAAGCACCGAGACCCGGCTGAGCACCTCGTAACTTCCGTCGTTGCGCTGGCGAATCGTAAACAGTTCCTCGGAGTCGAACTCGTCTCGGATTTCGCCGACAATTTCCTCCAAAATATCTTCCTGAGTCACCAGTCCCTGGGTGACGCCGAATTCATCTTTCACCAGCGCCATATGGCAATAGGCACCCTGCATCTGGGCAAGCAGACCCAGAATCGGCTTTCGCTCGGGGACCCGAAGAACCGGCTTGAGAACGGTCGGAAGGTCTTCTCCTTCATTTCTCACCAGTTTGATGAGATCCTTCAGGTGGGCAACGCCGAGCACGTCATCGATGTCGTCCCGGAATATAGGTACCCGGGTATACCGACCTGCCAGCATGGCATTGAGCAGTTCACCCACTGGAGTTTCCACCGAGTACGCTTCAATTTCGGTACGGGGAACCATGATATCGCTGACGTGCATCTCGGCGGCTTCGGAGGTTGCCCCCATGATGGCCAGAGGCGAACCCTCTCCCTCCTGGTCACGTACTTCGCGCGCGAAACGCAAGACTTCCTCGGGCGAGAGGCCGCCATTGCTATCCACGCCACCCGTCGCCCGCCGAACGATCGGATCGATGAGACGATCGATCAGCGCATGAACGGGTCGCAGAAGTTGATGGAAAATGTAGAGAGGCAGGCCAACCGCAATGGCGACGCCTCGCGGGTGCCGGGCCGCAACCGCTTTCGGGAGAATTTCGGCGAAGATAAGAACCATCACCGTCATGATTGCTGTTGCAATAGGCACGCCCATATCAAAGCCGAACAGACGCACCGCCAACGCCGCTGCGAGCGAGGCGGCAAGAATGTTCACGATGTTATTGCCCAGAAGAATCGTGACCAGAAGCCGCGAAGAAGAGGATGTCAACTCGCGCACGGCCACCGCCGCGGGACCCCCCGAGCCCTTCATTTCCTCTTCCATTTCGTGGGAGCGCAAACGAAAGAGCGCGGTCTCACTGCCGGAGAAAAAAGCAGAGAGCGCGATGCAGAACACGATGGCGACTACGGAGGCGACGATGGTCAAACAGAATCCTTCCACGATTCACGAAGCCCGTTGCCCCTAAGCCTAAGAGAGGAACGCCATGGGCGAGCGACGGCAGCTTGAAGCCGGCGCAGCGAGAAAACAGCGGCGGGAAGCGGGCGGACCGAACGGAGAAACTCCCATCGGGGCCCAGACTCCGCGGTCTCGCCCGGACATCCCGCTGCCCGTCGCGCGGCCCAAAGACCGCTCGCGGCGCGTGGCGGGCGTTCGCTGAGACGCGAACTTGGCCCGTGGATGGCAGGTGGACTCGGCTTGTTCATTTGAGGACCCGAAAGGCTATCGCGCAGAGATTGTCGGAGCAAACCCGTTGCCTTGAAACCGGCCCAAAAGCCACCTGGCTCCTCATCCCCATTCGCCTCTCCGGGCCGTTTTTCATCGTGTTGATCCCTTGCCGGTGTGAACAAGCCCCGGCGTTTCCGGTGCGGCCTGGGTCGAAGCATCGCCGACCCCACATCGGGACTCATCGACAGGGACCGGGGTCTGAGTTGAGGAATAATCGGCCACTTTAAGCGGCCTATTCCAGCGAAACTGGAACCCCCGAAGACGCCCAATGCCCTCAGGCCGCCTCAAAGCCCTCACCGACGAGGACGTCGCGGAATTTGGAACCTGGCGCCAGGAGTTGCCGAAATCGCACGACCGCGGGCCGTTCCCACCGCTCGCCCGGAACAACAAAATCGTATCGCTCGGATCGAAGCGGGCGAAAATGCAGCCCTGCCGCCCGCGCCACCGTCTCGATGGTCACCCCCCAGTCCGCACGCCCCTGGGTGATCGCAGCCGCCACCGCATAGTGGGAGCGCGGCTCGTAGCCGTATCCGGGAGGGCGAAGTTCACCCAGCAATTGATCGATGAGGATCCGCGTCCCCGCACCGCGATTGCGATTCACCATCCGGAGCGCGGGATCTGCGAGCAAAGCGTTCACGTCCCGCACTTCGTCGGGCCGGGTCACGACACCCTGCATCCGGCCATAACCGCGAAGGAGCCGCAACCCCTCCCCGACAAAGGCATCGTTGTAGTCGCCCGTTTCGGGATCCAGCAAATGGATGGGGGCCAGATCGCACTCACCGCGGGCAGCCGCCGCCAACCCGGCCTGACTGCCCACGGCCAGGAGTTTCACCGTCAGACCTTCCCGGGCGCACTCCGACGCGAGCGCATCCAATCCCGAGCAGTGGCTCCCAATCACCACCAGATCCGCCACGGGAACTTCGCGCCCGATGAGGGTGACCTCCAGGGTTTCTCCCGCGTCGACGATTTCCCGGTTGCGCCCCACCCGAACAAAGCCATCGGCCCGGCTAAAGGAGGTGACGCTTCCACTCCCCTTGCCCATGGGATAAGCGGCGAGTTCATCGTTGCGACCCGCAACGAGGCCCACGAGCAAATACTCCAGCCGACCGCGAACCGAGAGCACTTTTTGGGCCAGGTGAGCCCGAACGGTGGGACGCTCTTGCTGGGAAAACCCCGACAGGATGCGAATCACCGGGGCGACGAACTCGTGAAAAGTGAAAATCGCCGAGGTGGGAAATCCGGGGAGGATCACTACCGGCGTGCGGCCGGCGGCGGCCAGGCAAATCGGCTTGCCGGGTTTGAGCGCGACGCCATGCACAAGAATGCCCGGATCGAGTTCCTCGACCACCAAGGCGTTGAGATCGCCCTCGCCCTTCGATGTGCCTCCCGAAAGAAGCACCACATCGGCGCCGTCCAGAGCTTGTCCGAGCGCCTGCCGCAAGGCGCTCAGATCGTCACGTACTGCCCCCATGAAGACCGGCTCGCCTCCCAGTTCTCGAACGGCATCGGCAAGGATCCGGCCGTTGCTGTCGAATACCAGACCGGGTCGCATGGCTTCGCCCGGCTGCACGATTTCGTCGCCTGTGGAGAGAATCGCGACACGGGGGCGACGCACGACTTTAATTTCGGCATGGCCCACCGCGGCCAGCACGCCAGTTTCTCTGGAGGTCAGCCGTGCCCCCGAGAAAAGAACGGTCTCACCCTGGCCCATATCGGTGCCCGCGTACGCGATCGCGCCACCGGGGGTGCGCGGTTGCCGAACAAGAACCTCGACAATAGCCTCGCCCGCCTCGATATCCGTATGCTCGACCGGAACCACCGCATCGGCGCCCCGAGGCAGCATCCCCCCCGTCGCGATCTGCATCGCGCACCCCGCCTCTACGGTCTGCCCTGGAACGACACCGGTTGGGATTGTCTCCCCGTTGAGCCGAAGACGCACAGGCTCTTCCTCGGAAGCCCCGAAGGTATCCGCTGCCCGCACCGCAAACCCGTCCATATTCGAACGATCGAAGCCGGGGACATCCACCGTCGCTCTTACATCTTCTGCGAGGATACGCCCCAGGGACTCGGCCAAGAGCACTGTCTCCGAGTCGAGCCGAGTCGGCCCGATGACTTCATGCCAGCGGACTTCCGCTTCGTCGCGATCGACGACATCAAGAAATTGCTGTTGTTTCACGACTGGCCGCCGAAGTTTGAGGAGCCCCGAACCGTACCCTCCATTCGCTCTGGATTTTCTGGCAGAATCTCGGGCTCTTCGTCGTAAAGCAAGATTTCAACGTCTTCGCCCTCGGCCATACCCTCGTGGCCTCGCGCCACGATCACCGCCCCCTGGGCACGAACCGTGGACGAAAGAATCGAGGCGCCGGAGGTCGCCAGAGGAAGCGCGCGCTCGGCCTCGATGGCGACGCGCACATAGTCGGTTCGTCCGATCGCCGACGCGATTTTCCGCGCCAGGGGAAGCTTCACCCGGCGGTGGGGCCATGAGGGGCTTCGCCCGCCGAGTCGCCGAATTGTCGGACCCGCGAAAAATTCGTAGGCCGCAAGGCAACTGACCGGATTGCCGGGCAGCAGGAAAACGAAACGGCTGCCGATCCGGCCAACCCCGGTCGGACTCGAAGGACGCATGGAAATCCCGTGGAAGTCCAGACTTCCGAGTTCCCCCAGCAACCGGGGCGCGTGATCTTCCTGACCCACGGAACTGCCCCCGGACACCAGCACAACGTCGGCCTCACCGTCCGCCATGGCCTCCCGAATTCGCTCGGGAATATCGGGCAGGATCTCGAACCGAAGAAGTTCGCCCCCATCCCGGGCGACGAGTCCCCGGAGCATCACCGAGTTGCTGTCCACGATCTGCACGCCGCTCGGAGCACTTCCAGCCGGAAGCAATTCGTTGCCCGTGATCACCAGTCGAACCCGGGGCCGCGCCACGCAGGAAACCTGAGGCCTACCGATCGAAGAAAGCAGCCCCGCGTCCTGGGGGCGTATTCTTCGCCCCGCGGCCAGAACCGCATCCCCTTTCCGGATGTCCTCGCCCACGGCGCCCACATTTTTCCGGGGCGGAACCGCCTCCCCCACCTCGACGGACTGGCCACCAGCCGGTTCGGAACAGACTTCGGCCATCACCACCGCATCGGCTCCGGCGGGAATCGGAGCTCCGGTCATGATGCGAATCGCTTGATTTTTGCCCAAATCTCCCTCAAACGCTTCCCCGGGCAAGGCCGTACCGATCAGCTCAAATGCGATGGGTGCGTACTCCGAAGCGCCGAAGGTCTCCTCACCCCGCAGCGCATAGCCGTCCATCGCCGAGCGCGGGAAGCTTGGAACATCGACCTGAGCACTCACCCCCTCGGCGAGCACCCGGCCCGTGCACTCCAGCAGGGCCACCTCTTCGGCGGCCAGTCTCTCGACGTGGTCGGCGAGGAATGCATCGACCTCGGCCACATCGGCGCGCTCCGCGAAACCCCTCATCCGGACGTCGCGAACCATTACGGCGTTAACCCGAGAACTACGCGACCACGCCTCGGAACTGACAACGGGCGGGGGCGCGATGCCCCTGCCCGTTGTTTAGGACGCGTCCGTAGCAGTGGGTTTTTAGCCCGTCGCCTTTGCGCCATAGAGCTCATCCCGGGGCTCAAAGCGCACCTTGGCGGCTGCGATGGTTTCTGCATCGACATCGAATTTGAAAATCCGGTCGGGGCCGATGCCCTCTTCCACCAGACAATCGGCGAGCTTGTCGCCCTCGGCCGTCCAGCCCGCACCCTCGTTGAATTTCCACTCGTCCACCATGCACTGCCAACCGAGATCCGCCACCTGTTCCTTGGTGACTTCTTCGCCATAGAAGGAACTGTAGAATTCGGCGATATCGCTGATGGTCGGCTGAAGGAACTGGCAAAAGCCCGAAGAGTCGCAGACCGCATTCACCAGTTGGCATTCCTGGGAAGCCCGGGCGAACTCTTCGGGGGCAAGCCCCGGATTCACTACGAGACCCGCTGTATGATCGGCTCCCATCGCGCTGGTCGCGTAGGTGACCCCAGTGGCCTTGAGGGGCCTTGGATCCCAAGCGGGAATCGCTTGGCCCCGGCTCTCGGGCACCCGAGCGTGTCCCGTCAGCTTGCCCACCGCCACGGCGCCGTTGCCGATCGCCGTGTTCGTTTCACTCCCGTCCGCAATGTTGCGCAGGATCTCCTTGGCGGCCTTGGCATTCCCCCAGTCAAGGTTGCCCGAATCCATGAGCACCGCGATGGCCGCGCCCGCCTCGATGGTGTCCAGGCCGAGTTCGTCGCAGAGCCGGTCCAGATCGGCCACGTCATCGATGTTGTCGATGGCGCAACTCGCTCCGAGAAGCGTGATGGTTTCAAATTCCAGGGCCGAGGTCACATACTCGCCCGCTTCGTTGTGGACGATATTGCTGCACTTGACAATGCAACCCGTCATGCAGTTGTGCATTCCTCCGCCGCGCTTTTCGAAACTCTCGACGATTCGGGCACCATCGAGCGCTTCGACATCGGGCGATTGCCCCTCGGTGCGGTTCTTGTACACGAACGTGTGCAGCATATTGGCCACCGGAACCACCGAACTCGTCCCGTGCTTGAACATCTGGTCGCCTCCCAGATAGTCCGAGCTGTAGCCCTTGTTCTTGGCCATAAAGCTCTTCGTGTCCTCGGGACGCCGGGTCTTGGCCTTGCGGGGATCGACGATCACCCACTTGAGCCCCTTGGAACCCATCACGGCACCGAGTCCTCCCCGAGCGGCGTGACGCGCAGGCCTTCTTTCCTTGTCCTGGTCCGTGCAAGCAATCGAAGACCCGGACAGCAGGCTCTCGCCGGCGGGACCGATGCTGATCACCGAGGCGTTCTTGTCCTCATCGGCGAGCAGTTTCTCGCAGAGCGCGTAATTCCACAGCCCCTTTTCGTTGTCCGCCGCAACGACCGTCACGCTCTCTCCTTCGACGCGAAGCCCATAGCGCTTGCCCGAATCCGCGGGCTGGCCCTTCACGATGACCGCGCGATAACCGAGTTTCATCAGGTCCTGACCCGGGTTTCCCCCCGCGTTGGCTTCCTTGATGCCGTTGGTCAGGGGACTCTTGCCCCCCATGGAGATCCGCCCAGAGGTCGGCGCAGTCGTCCCCGAAAGAATTCCCGGGGCCATGACCAGAACGTTATCCGGGCCCAGGGGATCGCAGGCCGGATCGCATTGCTCAAGCAGGATCCGGGCCGAGAGACCACGACCTCCCAGCAGTTTCCAATCCTGGGGGAAGGGTTCGATGGAAACGGTCTGATCGGTCATATTGACATAGATCAGGCGATCATTTTCTCCGGCCATGACACGCGCTCCTTTTCTTCTTCAAGTTTCAACCAGTCATCCATGAACCCAGGAACACCCCCGCGATTCATTGGCATTCATCGCTTACCCTACTCGCCACCCGCAATCGCCGCGAGTACACCGAGTCGATCCTCGTTGTCCAGAGACCGATCGAGGGCTCCGCGCTCGATCGGTTCGTCATTGACAAAGAGCTTCACAAAACGGTGCAGCGCCCCCTCGGCGTCGAGCACCAGATCCCGAAAACCCGGGTAGGCGGCTTCCACCGCTAAGATTGCTCCCAGGACGTCGCCCGCCTCGACCTGAATCTCACCCAGTCCCCGAGTCGGACCTCGGTAGGGCTCGGGAACGAACACGAACGGCATTCAAACTCCTGGCCGAAGCCTTGGGTAGGGGCATGGGGGCGAATTGGAAACGGCTGCCCAGCTTAGCCCGCCCAATCGCGCTCTGCGCCCGCCCCCAAAGAATATTCCCTCGGGGCGAACGACAATGGCTAACACCGATGGCGAACGACAATGGCCAACGACGATGGCCACCGAAGATGGCGTCCCGAGATGACGATCCGAATTGGGCGACCCCAACACGGGTGTTCAATAGAAGTAGTAGCGACGCCGAGCGGGAATTTGCCAAAGCACGGGAGCGGGAACATCGAAGGGAGCAAGGCCGTCGGGCGCCCCCTCCATCGCCGGGAGCCAAGCCGTCAAGAATCCATCGTGGCCCCGACCGTGGTGGACACAACCCGTATCGAGGCCCCTCAAACCCGGGGCCAAGTGGAGGCCCGCGGTGGCCCAATGGCCGTAGACAACGCCATAGTCGTGTGACCGTCGGCGCCACGCTCGGTGCCAAGGCTCGTCGGGCGGCTCCGCCGGTTTCTTCGACGACCACGCCGCGCCGTTCACCCCACGACAGGAGACCAGCCTTCCGAGAAGATCTCGCTCAGAATTCGCCTCGACCTCGACGGGATCTTGGCGCAGAAAGCGCCGAACGGCGTCGAGATCGGCTTGCGCCAATTGCGCGTGAACTCGCGCGCCCACCGCCTCGCAATCCGCCACCGACCAATCCGGGTGCACCGAAGCGTGAACCAGAACGTAGGCCTGGCCGGAGAGCTCGCCGCGCTCCACCACCGAGCGACCCCGCAACCAATCGAGCCAGTCGGGCGCCTCTGCGGATTCGAGCACATCGCCCAGGGTGTCGCGTTCGCCGACTTCCCGAAGTCCGAGCAGCATGGCGATCAGTCCGAGTTCGTGGTTGCCGAGTACGTGGTGGCCCCGACCCCCTTCGACAAGCTCCCGCATCCTCTCGAGAACCCGCAAGTTGTCCGGGCCCCGGTTCACCAGGTCCCCCACCGAGTGCAAGACAAACTCATCGCCAAACCGATTGCGAAGCCGCGCAAGCAATTCCTCAAACTCATCCGCGCAACCTTGAACATCGCCGACAAAAACGTGCTGGGGCGAAGCTCCGGCAGGCGGCGTCACGGCGACTGCTCCCCGCGCCCTGGAACACGCAGCCGCGCCAGGGTCGCCCCCCAGCCCCCGCGTTCGGGGGGTGCCTGAACGAAGTCCTCCACCCTTGAATCCTGGCTGAGGAAGCGGCGCAATTGGGCTCGCTGGACTCCCTTGCCCCGCCCATGAATCAGGCGAACTTCGCGAAAGCCCCGGGCGATGGCCTCGTCGAGATAGGCGTCCACCATGGCAAGCACATCGGCGGGACGAAACGAGTGCAAGTCGAACGCTTCTTCGATGGGCACCACAACGGGTTCATCAAAGTCGAGATCCGGAGGTTCATCGGGAACGGACATGAAAGACCACCATAGCGCCAACAACAAGAAATCACTTTCAGGATCCATGGGATAGAATCCATCCCCTCTCACCCGGGTTCGCCCCTCTCGCCGGTTCCAAGCCGCTCCCGAAAAACAGGGCTAGACTCGGTACCCGCGGGCGGACCCCTATCCCGAACTCAAAGGGGTGCCCTCCACAAGATCAAAAACCGCCAGGGAGTCCTGGCTCAATTGCGAACGGGAGACGCGTGGGACGCCGCATCATCGTTTGCGATGGAGCCGAAACCGCCCGCCTCTGGAACCGAATCGGGGCCGGGCCCAACGAGGAACTTCTGTGGGTTCCCCGGGAGAACGAGTCTCGCGCCCGTCCGCCGGGGTTTCGGGCGCTTCAAGGCGGGCTCTCCGAAGAAGCGTTTCAAAAACTCGACCCGCTGGCCACCGACGAATACGCGCTGGCCAGTGACGACGGGCCCTGGGTCCGCACCGCGGTGCGTGAGATCGCCAAAGTGGATCCCGACGTTCCGATCCTCGTGCTCACCGACCTCCTGAGTGACGAAGACCTGCCCCAGCACGGATGTGCGCGACGAACCGGGCTCAAGACCCTGATCCGCGACGACATCGACGACGAGTTCGATCACCTTTCGAATCTCCAGAGGGTCGTTCAATTGCGCGCCCTTCTCGATAGTCGCGAGCGCGTCGGAATCCTGCTGCAACCCGACCCCGACCCCGACGGAATCGCGAGCGGGTACGCGCTGCGGGCTATTCTCGGGCGGAAGCGAACCACGGCCCCGCTGATTTCGTTCGGCGATGTCACCCGCCCCGAAAATCGCGCGCTGGTCGAGGCCCTGGGGATCGAGGTTCGGGTCATTTCCCCCGACGAACTCGACGAGATGGATGGACTGGTGCTCGTCGATGTACAGCCCAATGTCTTCGGGGACGATCCCCCCAAGCGACTCCTCGAAGTCGATGCGGTCATCGACCATCACCCCGAGCGCACCGGATACGACGCCCTGATTCGGGATATCCGTCCGAACTACGGAGCCACGGCGACGATCTTCACCGAGTACCTGCGGGCGAGTAAAATCGAACTGGGACCGCGCCTCGCCACCGCGCTCCTCTACGGCATCAAGAGCGACACCCAATACCTCGGCCGCGAAACCAGCCACAAGGACATGATGTCCTTCGCGTATCTTCACGCGACCCACAGCCCAGCGCTCTTGCGCCGCATCGAGCGTCCGGCCCTTCCCCTCGATGGGCTTCGGGCACTCGGGCGCGCACTTGCCAAAGCGGACCTGCGCGACGGAATCCACATGCTCGTACTCGGCCGAGTCCGGGAGGATGTCATCCCCCAGGTGGCCGACATGGCACTCCAGGCCGAAGGCGCCGAATGGGCCGTGGCCGTGGGACAGGTTGGCGGCGATCTGGTTTTCTCGGTCCGCAACGTCGGCTACGTCCAGGCGGCGGGAGAAGTCGTCCGGGCCGTGGTCGAAGGTCTCGGCGTTGGCGGCGGTCATCGTTCCATGGCCAAGGGAATCATTCCCATCAAGGCCTTCCGGGAAGTCTACGGAACCGCCGATCGCGAGCAGGTGCGGAGCGCACTCTTCGACGCATTCACCCGGGCGATCCGCAACAAAGAGGACTGAGGGCGATCATGTCCAAACAGAGGCCCGCACGCCTGAGCGACGAGGAAATCACCGATCGCCTCCAACGCGTGCCGGGCTGGACACGAATAGCCGGAAAGCTCCAACGGAGCTTCGAGTTCCCCGATTTCAGCGCAGCCTTCGGATTCATGACCCGAGCCGCCCTGATCGCCGAGACCCTCGACCACCATCCGGAATGGAGCAACGTCTACAACCGTGTGGAGATACAGCTCACTACCCACGATGCCGGCGGAATCTCCCAACTCGATTTCGAATTGGCCCTTCGAATCGGCGGACTGGTGGACTAGGAGGCGGTCGGGCGAACGTCGAGCAATTCGTGCGCGCCCACCATTCGCTCTTGGATCCGAATCCCAAAGGGGCATGACCCCGTACAGGGTGCGCTGCACTCGGCACACACCGAGGCATTTCGCTTGAGCCCCGCGTAGAGATCGATCGCCTGGCGCTCGGAACGATAGTCCTCGAAATACATTCGATGGCGGAGAACGTCGTTGATCGCCAGCTTTTCCGGGCAACTCGACAAACAGGCGCCACAGTGCGGGGCGCAGTAGGTGTCTGCGGTCAGGCTGTCGTATTTGTCGAGTACCGCCACTTCATCGGCATTGGGAGTCTTGCCCGATGCGTAGAGATACTCATCGACGTGCTGGAGATCAAAAAACGAAATCACCGCGCAGGAAACGTTGGGGTCGCCGTGCACCCATTTGAGCGCTGCCTGAGCGTACGAGTCCTGCTCGTCTTCAAAACCTTCGAGTCCGTGATGCTTGGCCCCCTTGAGGGTCTTCATCGCCACCACCCCCATATCCTGTTCACGGCTGGCTCGTCCAATCACATCGGAGAGCCCAGGCCAGATCCCGTGATGGTAGGCGAGCATCATGACGTCGAATTTACCCGAATCGATCGCCGCATTTGCGACATCGAGCAGGTTCGGCGTGTGCGACGAAAAACCGAGAAAGCGCGCCTTGCCTTCGGCTTTCAGTTGAGCGAAGGCCTCGTGAACATTGGGATCGAGAAGTCGGTCGAGTTCATCGCACGAATGCACATGAATCAGGTCCACATAGTCGGTTCCCAGGCGACCCAGACTCTCTTCCACGACCTCCTTGTAACGCTCAACCGACGTTCCGGCGGGAAGGTGGCCGATGGGCGTACACCATTTCGTCGCCAGGAAAAAGGATTCGCGCGGGAC
>DUCH01000230.1 GCA_012959865.1 Myxococcales bacterium
GCGCCCGAGCCCGAAATACGCCCTCCCTGCAAGCTGATCTGGGTGATCACGCCGGATGGCGACGCCGGTGATCATCTGAAATACGGCCGGGTGATCCAGCTCCCCGAATAGGCGGAGACTCGCCGCATGCTCGCTGGCCTGACTTCTGACGAAATCCGCGAGCCTCTCGCGGTTGTGAAAAGGGGCTCAAACCGGATTCTCGCCCTTGCCTGTCCATTCGCCTACGCTTGGCGCGCGCAACGAGATTGCGATTGACTGGCTCTCGGCCAAACCTGCTGCTGGCGCCTGGAGCAGGGTTGCAGGCGAGAGGCCCTCATGGACGCAAGGGGCCATCGCCGATTGCCTGGTGACGCGAATGCGAAACGGGGAAACCGATGACTGACATCGTCCAATTCATCCTCTTTCTATGGATGTTCTTCGAGATCAATTTTTTTCTGCGGAGAGCGAAGAAGACGACCGCCGACCTGGGTTATGAGGGCAACGAACTGCGAACGCTTGCTGACCGCAGGCGCGAATTCCAGGACGCCGAATCCAGCATGCGGGGGGCTGACCAGGAATGGCAAAAGCTGCAGCCGGCGATCGCCCAGACCAGGCGACGCAAGGACGGAAAATTCGACGAACGTTCAAAACTCGGGCGTATGTTGAATCGCGAAGTGCCCCGGGTTCGGCGAATCAGGAAGCAAGCTGGCCAAAAGAGGGCTTCCGCCAAGCGAAAATTGGCCGCGATTGAATCGCTGCCCGGGCGTCGTGTGAAAGGCTGGGTCCGAGCCGCAAGTCTGCGCGCTGCCTCCCGCCAGGCCATGGTGGCTCTGCCGGTCATGATCCTGATTGGTGGGGCCGCTGAAACGCCGACACCCGGAAATCGAGCAGGCGTCATTCTTTTCCTCTGGTGCTTGGCTGTAGCGCTGCTGGCGTTGGGGTACTCTTCCGCAACAAGAAGAAAAATCACTCCCTGATTTTCTGGAGGGTTCCCCCATGACCGACGAAATCATTCCGGATGTTGCCTTGGTGGACAACACGAGCCAGAGGCTCCCCTGTGTCCTAGTTCTCGATGGCTCCTCGTCGATGGCGGACAGTGGTTCTAAAACCGACGCGATCCGCGAGTTGAATGCGGGACTCAAGGTGCTCGCGTCAGAACTGCAGGGCGACGATATCGCCTCCCAGCGAGTTCAGGTTCTGGTGATCCGATTGGGCGATGACGATCGCGTCGAAACGGTACTCGATTGGACCGATGCGATGGATTTCTCGGCGCCGACGATCGTAGCCAATGGGCGAACGCCCCTCGGCGCCGCGATGCGGTTTGCGCTCCAAAAGGTCGAGGACCGCAAGGCCGAGTACCGGGATCATGGGATCAGCTACAACCGGCCCTGGGTCTTCGCCATCACTGACGGATACCCCACGGATCTGGATTGGGAAGCCGCGGCGGCCGAGTGCCGGGCCGCGGAGGACAACGGGAAGGTCACGATTTTTCCCATTGGAACCGAGGGCGCCGACTTTGATGCACTGAAGCAGTTCTCCAACCAGCAGCCCGTTCGGCTTGAGGGTCTGCAGTTCACGGAACTCTTCGTCTGGCTCAGCCGCAGTGCCTCCTCGGCATCCAGGGAGGGGCCGGGGGAGGTCGTTCAACTCGAATCGCCGACGGATTCAGGCTGGGGCACGATCGTTACCTAGCGATCCCCGGATCCAAGGAGCCCAGCGCTTAGGCAGGTAGGTGAAATTGGTGGAATGGAAGGTCTGCGGGGCGTCCGTCCTCGGTTCGCATCATCGCTCCGGGGGGATACCCTGCCAAGATGCCCACGCAATCCGGGTGGGCGCTGACGGGGCGTTGGGGCTTGTGGTGGCGGACGGCGCTGGGAGTGCACGGCTCTCCCACCTGGGTTCGGCGCTCCTGGCCGAGCGAGTTGCAGAGGTTCTGATCGCCGATCCGAAAGCGCCTGTGGAAGAGATCCCCGCGGCGGTCAAGGGTGCCATATCGGGCCTTCGCGAATCCCTCGCCCGTGAACAGCCCGGGGCTGACACGCTCGCTGAGGCAAGCCCTCCGGCCGAACTGCGGGATTATGCGGCGACCCTAGTGGCTTGCCTTTTGCGGCCTTCGGGGGGGCTCTTCCTACAAATCGGCGATGGTGCAGGCGTGGCTCTGGATCTCGCGGTTCCGGGTAACACCGTGATTTCACCGCCCGAGAACGGCGAGTACGCGAACGAGACGTATTTCTTCACCATGCCCTCGTGGAGCGATCATTTCCGCACGATCAATTTTGGCCCCAATCCGGGAGTGGTCCTCTTGATGAGCGACGGAGTGACCCCCCTCGCCCTCGCCAAGGACGGATCGCCCTTCATGCCCTTCGTGCAGCCCGTGCATTCCCACCTGATCGCCGCAGACCGGGACAAGGGCGACAGGGCGATCGCTTCGACCTTGGGGTCCGAGGGTGTGGATCGCGTCACGGGAGACGATCGCACTCTGGTCTGGGCCGCCCGGGTGGTCCGGGATTGAAAATTTTCGTCCGGTCATCGGGGACGAGGCGTAAATCCATCGAGTTGGGTGACAGGATCGGTGGGGGCGGCGCGGGCGACGTCTACAAGATCAAGGGCCGCGCGGGGCAGGTCGCGAAGATCTACCGGACCCGGCCCACCCGAAAGGCGTACGAGAAGAAGATCGAGGCAATGGCGGTCGCGCCCGTCTCCCTTCCGCCCCTCGAGAAGGCGAACCGGATCCTTCACCAGCTTGCGTGGCCCCTCGAGGTGCTCGAAGGCAGGCAGGGCGATTTTCAGGGATTTTCCATGCCCGAGATTGACTTCAAGGCGGCGCTTTCCCTCGAACGGCTTCTCCAGAAACGCTCGCGGGCCAAGAGCGGCATCCCCGAGGCCTATCGTCACCGGGTGGTTGCGGCCTTCAACGTCGCGGCGCTGGTGGCTCGTCTGCATAAGCAGGGCCACCACATCGTCGACCTGAAGCCCGTCAACATGCTCTTCTATCGCGAGACCATGCAATTGGCGTTGGTGGACTGCGACGGTTTCAGCATCCTCGGCTCCGACGGGTCTCGCCATCCCGCCAAGCAGTTTACACCCGAGTACATCGCGCCCGAGTTCGTCAAGACGAAGCCGTCAGACCTGGGTGAAGAGCAGGATCGGTTCTCCCTGGCTGTTATCGTTTTCAGGCTGCTCAACAACGGGCTGCATCCCTACCAGGGAAGCCCTATCGGGGGGGCGAGCGCGTCGACCCTGGCAGAGAACGTAGTTTCAGGGCTATACGCCTACGGTTTGACCCCGGATTCTCGGTTGGCCCCCGCCCTTGCGACCATTCACACGAGCTTCCCGCGCGGACTGAGAGAGAGCTTCGATCGGGCTTTCGGCAGGCCCAGGACTCGCCCTTCGGCGGCCGACTGGGTCGGGATTCTCCGTCCCTACGCGGATTCGGGCCGGGGCGGGTTGCAGGTGTGCTCCCGCAATTCGGAGGACCACGCTCATTTCGGCGAGGGGTGCGGTTGGTGCGATCTGGAGGCCCGGGTAGCGCGTCCCGTGAAGGTCCGGCGTTCCAGCCCCGCTTCGAGTTCCACCCGCGCGGCCCCATCGCGGCGCTCCGCGCCGACTGCCGCGGCTGTTCCGCTCGCGGGGCTAGTTCGAGCCCGGGGAAAGCGGTGGTTTCTTGCGGCGCTCTTCGCCGGTGCCTTGTCGCTCGCCTGGGCGGAGAGGGAAGGCGAATTGTCGCGTGTCCAACCGGCGACCGATTCCGGTTTTCTGCTGAGCGAAATCGAGGAGCGCTGTGTCGAGATGAATGTCGACGCGGGCAAGATGGCTGCCGGGGCCGCCGCCGACTACTGCTACCGGTACTACTCGGACCACAGGACTCCGATGACCCGGCAGGTCGAGCGCTTGCTCGGGGTCCGGGGCCTCGATGACATTTCCGTTCGCCAGAGTGGGGGACGCCTGAGAGCGTCCGGATCCCTAGCCAGTCGAGAAGACTACACGGTTCTGAAGGATATCTTGAACGCTGTCGGGTTGTCCGGCCCGGCGT
Organism: Myxococcales bacterium; assembly: GCA_012959865.1. Lineage (GTDB taxonomy): Bacteria > Myxococcota_A > UBA9160 > UBA9160 > UBA4427 > JAZXM01. The sequence continues at coordinate 4,013 of DUCH01000230.1, forward strand.
GCGAACGAGTCCGCCGTAGCGGCCGAATCCACGTCCGTTGTGACATGGGCCCAGTGGATGGGTAAATCACGAAATCCTTCATCGAGCTTTCCGGGCCCTAAACCGGAGGAAAGCCGGGGGAAAGAGAAAGCTGAGGATCCGCCGCCGGGCCTACCCGTAGCCCCGGGTCATCAGGAACATCGAGCGCAACGCGGTGCACGGCTCCGACGCCCCGGAGACCGCAAAGCTCGAGATCTCG
>DUCH01000231.1 GCA_012959865.1 Myxococcales bacterium
GCGTGTAGTTGGTCTATTTCTTGTTGGCTCTCTCGGATGCGCGGATCGGTCATGGCCGTTTCGATGTCGGCCGGCCTCATAAGATCGAAGCTCGCACGGAAATCGGTTTCGTCCGGGTTTGCGTGATGGGCGATGAAGGCACCATCCGCAACCATCAACGCACTTGACCCGTCAGTTCGTCCAAGATCAGGGCATCGATACCCGCTACCGACTACGCGGCCTTAAGGCGCACCGGTAGCTTGCCCAGGGAAACGAGGATTGGATTTCCGATCCCCAGCACGCTGTAGCCCGATTCACCGACTTGTTCGATATGGCTCGTGCGCTTCAAAAGTTCCTCGAAAAGGATCGTGATCTCCCGGCGCGCAAGATGGGCACCGAGACAAAAATGCGGGCCGCCCCCGCCGAACGACATGTGCTCGTTGCGTGTGCGACGGATATCAAATCGAAACGGATCGTCAAAGTGCTCTTGGTCCCGATTTCCGGAGGGATACCAAAGGCTGATCCGCTCCCCCTTGAGTAGCGGCACACCGCCAATTTCTGTGTCCTCGGCTACGATGCGCTTGAAGTAGGCAACCGGCGAAGTCCATCGAATAATTTCTTCGGTTGCGCTCTTCATAAGAGAGGGCTCATTGCGAAGAGCGTCCATCTGCTCGGGCAGTGCCAACAGCGTTTGAAGGCCGCCGGAAATCGCGTTGCGCGTAGTCTCACTTCCCGCAACGGTGAGCAGCATGAAAAAAGCGTCTAACTCGAGATCGCTTAGCCGCCCCAGCTCGTCTTCAACGGTGACGAGACGAGACAAAACATCATCGGTCGGCTGGGCTCGTTTTTGCCCCGCAATCTTCTGCCCATAACCAAAGATTTCCGCCGCAAGCGAATCGCGCTGGGACTCCGGTACCGGATGCTGCGGGTCGACACAAAGCAACATGTCATTCAGGATGGCAAAGAGCCACGCCCGGTCTTCAATGGGAATGCCAAGCACGTCGGCGATCATATGCATCGGAAGCTGGTAGGCGACATCCTGGACGAATTCCACCGTCTCTTTTTCGAGCGCCTCTTCGATTATCGAAACAGCCCACTCCCGCGCCTTGTCCTCAAGTCGTTTTGTCATGCGCGGCGTGAATCCGGAGCTGATCAACTTGCGCTCTCGGAGATGCGGCTGTCCATCCATGTCAGTCAGCATGAAGCCAAGACCTTCGAAGCCGAGCCCCGCCCCCTCGGCCGAAAGGAAGAGGTCGGAGTTTCGATTCGCATCCCGAATGTCTTCGTAGCGTGACAGAACCCAAAACCCCTTGTCTTGTGTGTCTTTGAAACCCGCAGTCTCCGGGTGTCGCCAGACGGGCGCCTTTTCACGCAAGGTCGAAAACACATGGTGAGGGAATCCGTTGCGGTAGAGCTCGGGCTCGGTGAGATCAAAATCGTCAGGGTTCAGGGTCAATTGTGATTACCTCAATCTACTTGTACATCTACTTGCACGCCCCAGTGCGGCGACACTATCCATACCGTCGAACTCTCTCGGGTAGGAAGTTGAGACGTTCACTCTACTCCCATCCAACCCGGTCGGATAGGGCCTTTAAACGCCAATTCGAAACCCTTGGAATACTTCATCGCGTTTACTAGAAAAGAAGGATAGGGGAGATCGACGGCACCGTGAGGCCCCAAGGCGCCGAAAAAATGGACGGGCTCGTGCCAGTCCGCGCATCCAAAATCTAGGCTTGCAAAAATCAGGATCCCGGCTGTTCGGAAGAAATGGGAAGAGGCCCCTCATTCTGTGATGGATCGGTTGAAGGGAGCGGGCCGGGGCAATTGGAGCAAGGAGGCGTTTGGGGATGGGGACTCGTGATGAGAAAAGAAGAGGCCGGGGGCGCTAGAAGATCTGAATACGCGGGCCTCGGGGCTTGGGCACTTTCTGGTTCTCCGGGAGAGTGCAGATCCGAGCCATTTGAGTGACGCTGCCATCGGCGTATTCCCAAACCAGTTGATCGCCGTCGGGGTAGCGCTTTACGACGACGGGTCCCCAGCCAAACACATGGAAATCGAGAATTCCTTCGTTCCAGATCATACTAGCCGACGTCCGCGGGCAGAATTCCCGACCGCCCAGGGTGAACAGGACCGCGCCTTCTGTGTCGTTGGTGTTCTCGCCCAGGGTGCTGTTGGGGCCGGCGTCGTGGATGAGGCCCGAAGAGGTAATCACCGAGCGACGGCCACATTGCTCCACGCGCTCCACGTGGCCTACGTGAATCCCTCCGACGCCGATCCAAAGGCCGCGAATGTCGGCCGCTCCTTGCACTAGGGGCTCGGTGCAGTCCGCGAGGATCGGGAGCGGAAAGTGGCTGTAGGCGCAGCCCGACGTGTTTCCCTTTGGGATGTCCGACGCTTTCTTGCCCCGGCCATTAAGCTCGGGGAGATCGCAGTAGTCGATAGTGCTGCCATCCCCCGCCAGAGTGGCCGGATCGGTCGTGACCGGAGGTCGTGCCGAAAAGAACAGCTGCCAGAAGGCAGCCAGGAACAGAACAACAACAGAAAACAAAATTCGAAGGAGCCAGTTTTTCATCGGTGTCTTCTCGCGAGAAGGTCAGGCTCGCCGCTGGAGCCTGAACACATAAAAGGGGAACAACATCAGCATCAACGTTACAGTATCAACGTTACAGAATTAACGTTACAGCTCGTTGATTCTCTTTAGCGGGCCTATTGGTACTGCTCGGGGGGGGGATCATACCGGGGATGGGTCCACCGACTGCCGACGCCGGTGAGCAGCATGGCCCGTGAAGACGCTCAGCGCGCCGCCGCGCATCGAGTTGGCGAACCGCGCGCCAGGGCCTGCCAAGGACATCCGGTGCTGGGGGCTTGGGGGGTGCTCTTTCATTCTGCTTTCGTCAGCTTGGATGATGCGAGCAGAAGGAGCGCGGCGATCACCACCTCGGAAACGATCATCTGCATGAGCAATTCTGCGTCATGGAACCGCCAGGCCAGCACCCGAAGAATCGCGACGAGCCCAAGAAGGATCGCCGGCGCGATGAACCATTCGCGCTTGAGCGTCACGACCGCCGCGAGGATCATCAGTCCCATGCCGAGAAAAAGCGCCCCGACATCGCCGATCTGAGAGCTTCGCGCAGCCCCATCGAGCAGCGGCATCGCGAGGCCCTTGGCCGCACCGGCGGGCGCGACGGCGAAGCGCAGGCCGATGACGACGAAACCGATTGCAGGAAGGACGAGGAGGATTCGTAGGACTTTGGGCAGGACTCCACTCATGATCGAGACCTCCGGGCTATCAGCTCCATCATCTTGTGCGCGGTTTCGTGGCCCGAGTTCTGGTTCTGCCCGGTCACGAAGCGCTGCTCGTCGTCGACGACCACATGGGTGGCGAGTAGGTCGCGAAACGCGGTCGCGCTTTCGTAGAGCACACCCGCTCTCCTGAGCTCGGTTTCCGGGTGCTGAGGTGTCACGTCGATGCCGAGTTCGTGGACCTGTTTGTCGCTCACGCCCGTCATCTTTCGCCCGGCAATCAGCAGGTTTCCGTCGCGATCCTTCGCACGGATGAAGCCGAGCGCACCGTGACAGACAGAGCCGAGGATTGGATTTTTGGCGTAGTAGGCCTCACTGACTTTCTTGGCGAGTGCATCGGAGTAGCCGAGATCATAGGCAGCCCCCCATCCACCCGAGATGAAGATGGCGTCATATTGTGTGAAGTCGACATCGTCGATCCGCAGCGAGTTCTTGACCTTGGCCTGAAGGGCAGGGTCTTCGAGATAGCGTTCATCTTCCGGCGTTCGGATAATGAAATTGAGTGTCTGGGGATCGACGGGGATCGGCCCCCCCTTGATGCTTGCGACGTCGACCCGCATGCCAGCATCCAGAAAACCGTAGTAGGGGTGGGTGAACTCCGACGCCATCACGCCCGTGGGCGGGCCGTCGCTTTCGCCCGGCGCGTTCAAAACACCATGGCTCGTGGTGATGATGAGGGCGCGCTTGCCGGGCAGTTCGTAGGTCTCGCCGCGGTACGTGGGGTGCAGACCAAGGCTGTGAACGATCGTCGGCAGCGAGAAACCGAGTGTGACGCCGCCGACTAGGAGGGCGCCGATTGCGATGAGGAGCTTTTTCTTCACGTTCTTGTTCCTTTTTTGGATTGAGGTGTCCGTGAGGATCGATCCTCTCGGATGTTTTTAGTTGAGGTGCTCGCGGAGAGCCGCGAGGACGTAGTCGGGATCCGATCTCCGCTGGTAGTTCTCCGATTGGTCAATCCACAACACCCTGCCATCCGCGTCCACGAGCAGGGACGTGGGGACGGGCAGGGCCTTGGCGCCGATCGGCGGGCCCGAATGGATGCCTTTGTTGCGCAGCCCGAAGCGGTCGGTGACCGCGAGCTCTCGATCCGAGAGCATCGTGGCGCCGAGTCGGTGCTTGGGGCGTCCCTTGGCGAGTTGGTCCGGGGTGTCTGTGCTGACTGTCAAAATTTTCACGCCGCGCTCGTCGAATTCGGGCCGGAGTTCTTCCCATCGCCGTAACTCGGCGACACAGTAGGGTCACCAGTGTCCGCGAAAGAATTTGATGAGCGCCGGATGCCCGGCAAGGCTCTGCGAGTCAAACGTCTGTCCGTGTTCGTCAGTCGCGGTGAAAGAGGGAATCGTGGCTCCCACCCCGATGGCATCGTCCGTGACCTTCTGGCTGCCGATCGCAACGGTCAGGAGAAAGAACGTGGACGCAAAAACGGCCATGCCCGCTGGAATGCCCCCGAGCCAGCCCGGTTCACCCGCGAGGGCTGTTACGCCCAGCCCAGCTGCGACGACCCAGGCAGCGACGAAGCCCCCTCGATTTTTCGGAATCGCCACACGCTTGAGCGCACGAATCCAAATGCGGATCGAAATCCCAACGACGGCCAGCGAAGCTAGCCCGAGGTACGCGTCATCCATAGGTGCAGTTCTCCTCCTGAGTGAGGTTGACGTAGTCGTCGGCCACCGAACCGTGCCGGTAGCTCGCTCGTTTTGCGCGAATTCTTTGGCGAACCCGTTTCTCGATTTCCACGATGAGTTCGCGCTTGGTCGGGAAGTGATAGGTCAGATTGCCCTGGGCAATCCCGATGTTTGCCGCAATCTCGGCCAGGGGTGTTGCGGCATAGCCTTTTTTCGTTGAAGAGCCGGCGGCTCGCATCGAGGATTCGATCCCGTGTTGTCGCGCAATCAGTCATGAACAGCGGATATCCGAAGCCGATCCGGGACCGGGAAGTCGATAGTCTAGGTTGCATCTCCTAATTGGAAATTAGCATACTGGGAGCGATACCAATTCCTCCTCACGCGCTGGGCAGGAGTCTCGGCGTGGCGCTTTTGTTCATGCCTGTCCAAGGGGTAGAATGGGCTTTTCAACTTCTTATCCGCAGCAAGGCGCCGCGCCCACGATCCGTCGGGCGGCGCTATACGTCGACTCGATGGATCGTTTATGACTACTGTAGAGCAGCGGTTTACATTCGACGAAATCGGAGATCTCTATGACCGATATCGCCCCGGATATCCCGAGGCGCTGTTCGAAGACTTGCTTTCGCTGTCGGGTATCTCTCCTTCCGACCGGATTCTCGAGATAGGCTGTGGTACCGGTCAGGCGACGTTGCCGTTCGCGCAACGTGGATACACCATGTCGTGTCTAGAGCCCGGCCCCCGTCTCGCCTCCATCGCGCGCGGAAATCTGGCTGAATTTTCTGACATCGGTGTCGTCTGCGAGACCTTCGAGGCCTGGCCATGCGAACTTTCCGCATTCGGACTGGTATTCTCCGCGCAAGCATTTCATTGGCTCCCACCGGAACTTCGATTCACAAAATCGGCAGAGGCGTTGCGGCCGGGTGGATCGCTCGCAGTAATCGGTAACGCGGTCGTGGTGAATCGGACCCCGCATGGAGATGCCGGCGGATCGCTGGGGGAAGCACTGGATGATGCCTACGCACGCTACGCGCCATCGATCCAGGGACCGCCCGTCACGCGTTGGTACGCGGAAGAAGGCCCCATCCCTGAGCTTTTCTCGGCCTCGGCTTGCTTCGGGGCCGTTGTCGCTCGTCGATATCCATGGTCGTATCACTACAATACTTCGGACTATCTGGGTCTTATGAAAACCCATTCGGACCATCGCCTCCTTCCTGCTGAGCAGCGCGGGCGGCTTCATGAGGCAATCGGACAAGCGCTCGAGGGTTCTGGAGGCGGGATCGAGGTTTTTTACGAGGCCAATCTCTACGTCGCAAAGCGCGCCGCATAACCCCGGGCTGCGGAGGACCGACTGGGTCTAGACGTGGACCGGCCGGGCTGCACTTCGAAGAGCTGAGGCGCTTCGCAACCGGCAGCAACGCGCCGCCGACCGCTGAGCCGCGAAAGGCGTAGCCCTACCCAAGCCAGGCGAGCCAGCGGCCGTGGGGGCAGCAGCGCGCAAGCCGATGGGTTTCGCGGCCTCCGTCTTCGTAAATCGTCCAGAACAGTTCAGCGTCGGGCGCCGCCGTTCCTTCCGCGCTCAGAAAATGAATCGTGCGTTTGGCCGATGCTGTCTGCATGCTCGATAGGGTCGCGATCAATGCGTTTGGAGGAAACTGGTACAACGTTTGGGTGCCGTACACACAGAGCGTCGATTCGTCTGGAGCCTGGGCGATGAGTTCGGCCAGCGAGGCAGCGGCATCGCCTTCGAGAACGGTGACAGGACTCTCCTGGGCCATCTGGATGGCGCTGGTGAGTCTCTCCTGACGCCCCGGATGATCCGGCCACGCCAAGGCCCGCAGCCACAACACCTGATCCTCGTTGTGAAGATCGATGGGGTGGAGATCGATGCCCCGCCGCCACGAAACCGGAAGGTTTTCCGGAATTCTTGGGAGGCTTGTCTCTCCGCGGATTTCGCACTGAATCGAAACCGGCGAGTTCGCCTGCCCCCACGTTGCCCCGTCATCGTAACGATAGGAAAAATGATCCCACTGGAGATTCAGTCCCGCACTGGCGCCGATTTCGACGAGTGAGAGCGGCTTTTTTCCGCCCCGAAAAAATACCTGTGTGAAGCCGGGGAGAAGCACGCTGCAGCGCTGAAGAACATTGGTTTGAACGCGCTGGGTCTCGATGAGTTCCGCGATTTTCGTGGGGTGCGTGAGACAAAAATCTCGAAAGGGTGGATAGACGGAGCCGACTGGGTTCGCATCTCCTTGTGCCAGTTCTGGATACCATTGGCGAAGAGAGTGCGGCTCTCCCGCGAGGAGTAGATAGTGGACGGCCGCAAACAAGAGATTCGGGGGAGGCTGGGTTGAGGACGCCTTTGCGGCCAAATCCAGCAGCTCCCGGTCGTCTTTAATTTCGCGGCACAGTGCCTGATAGATCTGTCCGCCAAGCGGGGGACACTCGAACTCGCCGAAGTAGGCGAAGTAGGCGGAGAGATTTTCGCGGGTACGGGACGATCGATCAAGGGATGCGGCCATTGATGGCTGAGCATAGCTCCGCATCCCCATCTGCAGCCCGGCGCACAGGGGACCGCGTGCGAGTCAGGCTCCCTTCGGCTTTCAGGCGACCTCCACCGACTCTCGGCCAACAGGGGATGCTCCTCACGGGCCCCTTCTTTAGACCTCGCGTGGCCTTAGTAGAACGCGAAGCGCCCGAAGTGCGATCTTGTCTTCGAGCGCGGGGCAGTCGTTCCGGCAGATCGCCTGAATCGAGGAAGGTTTCATGGGGGCCGGGTTGAACAATTCGGCAGGCAGGGGAGCGCCCGCGAGTTCGGCGGTGACATCGACCTCGCGCAGGCCCAGGGTCTGGACCCGAACTTCTTCCAGATGCTGCGAGATCGGCCGAATCTCGAGAACCCGGCTGATGGCGCCCACGCGCTCACCCGGGGCCACGGGGTTGATGTGGTGCGAACGAACGAGCCGCTCGTCCAGAACCGGCCGAAACTCCCGCTCCGAGCACGCTTGGGCGAGTGCTTGCACGAAGCCGCCGCAGACGATCAGCCCATCTTCTCCGAAACGGCGGGTATCGAAATGCAGGGGGTGGGTGTTCCTGAAGAGGGTCGTCAGGAGCAGGTTCTCGCTTCGACCGATGGGTCGGACCGGCGGATGCAGGATCAATTCGCCCGACTCGAGCGGTGCCCTCGGTCCGGCCGGGGGCGACGAGCAGTTTTCGAGTCGAGCGCGATGTCCGGCCGGGCCCGATTGCGTGAAGAATCCGGTGTAGGGTGATTCGGCCGGGGCTTCGTTTTGGCGACTTCCATCGGGAATCGCGTCGTAGTAGGAGTCCTTGCTGAGACGGAAGACGCGCTCGCCCCGCTGGTTGACCAGGATATGCGTGGTTCGGATGACGCTGGCGTCGCCCCGGGAGGTATTGGACATTTTGTCGATCCGCACATAAGCGCGCAGGGTGTCGCCGAGGGTCGCGCAGGCCTCTTGCCGGGCGTCTTCGAGCCCGAGATGGAGTCGGCAGGATTCGCTGAACGGCTCGACGGCCAGGCAGAGGGTCAAGTTCAAGAGCAACCCGAAGGGCAGGGCGGTGTCTTCGAGTCCCCAGTTGCGAGCGTACTCGGCGCTGGAATGAATTCTCGAAGCAGAGGGAAAGGAGGCCTGCCAGAGCGTCCTCCAGCCCGCATCGACGGTGACTTCGGCCGGGCACTCCATGATCTGGCCGATCCGGGCGGTGGCCAGGTCGAGTCCGTAGCGGGGAACGCGGCCCTGGATCACCGCGATGGGTCCTGAACGCCGCCGGCCGGGCTCGCTGCGGCTCACGGTTTCCGCGGCCCTGGCCAGCATGGGCGGGCCCACCATCTTGCCCTTGTGCACCGCGATGCCGCCGCTCTTGGCGAATTCTTCGATCAGTTCGCGGGCGTCGTGGGCTTCCTGGGCGCTGGGGGAAAAAATCCTTCGGGCGGGTTCGTCCTGACTTGGATGGATGGCAAAGATGCCGTGGAATCCCAAGCCCTTCATTTTTTCGCATTCCCGCTCGAACCCGCGTGGGTTTTTCAAATCGAGAAAGGGGGAGGCGACCGCCGGGACGCCGTGGGCCCGTGCGGCCATGACCACCGCGGAGCGGGCAGCCGAGAGGCTTTGGTCGCTCGCCATGCCGCCCAGTTCGGCTAGGAAATCCGCGTGGCCAAAGCCCGCGGCTCTAACCCGCGGCGAGGCGCCTACGATGGATTCGGCCTTCAGGATTGCCGCCGGTCGTTCAAGCAGGCAGAGAAACCCGATGGATCCGGGCTCGATTTCGAGTCGTTTCTCGTGCAGGGTAACCAGGCGATCGAAGCGGAGGACATCCTCGGGATCGGTGAGCATGGGAAGGATCAAGAGATCGATATCCGGGTGAAGGCAGGTCTGGAGATCCAGGATGGCTTCTGGGGAATGATCGAAACCGTTGACCCGGACCATCAGGTGGCGACTGCGAAAACTGCCGGATTCAAGAAGGGAACGCAGCCATTGGCGCATGGCCGATTTCTTGTGGGCAGGCACCGAATCCTCGAGGTCGGCGATGCACCAGCGGGCGTCCACTTGGGCAAGAGCGTCGGCCGATAGGCCGCTGCGGAGAAAGAGCGGGCTCTTCATGGGTCCAGGAAGCGATTGGCTTCGGGCGCGTGCACCCGGCTGCGGGGAGAAATCGATGGCGGGCAGCGGGGATGGCAACGCCTCGGAACTCGCGTGTCGGCTGAGTGCCTCAAGATCGCGCCTGGCTTCAAGGGCCATGGATCTCCTTTCTTAGTCGTGCGTGTCTTAGTCGTGCGTGTCTTAGTCGTGCGTGTATGCGGCTCCTGGGAACTCCTCGAAACTCCATGGAAACCCTCAAAAAATCCGAGTGAACGGCTTCGCGCCCCGCGAGGACTCGCTTGTGACATGCTCATGACATGGCGGATGGCTTCTTCATGCCCCCGGGCAGGCTTCCAAGCGTTGGCGGTCGGAAGAGAGAGTCGAGGAATTGCACGGGAATGGATCACGGAGGCCGAAACCGCGGAGCCAGCCGCTGTCCGACACTTAGGACTGCGCGGCCGCCTCGGTGCAGAGCGCCGAAATCGCCGCAGACGAGTCCCCTGGCCGGCTGACCCTGCGCCCGCTCGCGCCGGTTTCCTGAATACGCTTGCCAGGGGGTGAGCCCTGGGCGGAGCGATGGCGCTTGATTCCGGGGCTTTGGAGTCCTGGTCTACGGAGCAATGAATACCAGGGCTATTGCGCCTGCTTGCTGGGTTCCATCAGCGCCTTTCCCCACGCGTCGAGGGTCTCGTTGGTGGCGACAATGTGCTGGCCCGAGCCAATCACATCCCTCAATGTGCGCTGGATGGGGCTGGACAGATGAAGGGCGCCCGCACCCGCGTAAGGAAAGACGCGCATGGCGGCTTGGATCACGCTTTCCGTGGCCCAACCGATGGAGGCATCCAGCCGAGCGATGTCGTGGGGCGAGAGCGGCGCATCGCGGGTGTCGGCAATGGTGACGGCGCGCTCGAGTTCGTCCATGGTGTACGCCCGGGCGGCGCGCAGGGTCGCGTCGGCGCGGCCGAGTTCCTGCTGGAAGGCGCCCCGGTCGCCCACGGGTGTCGGGTCGAGCACCCGCTTCTTGTTGGGGGCGAGTCGGGCGATCTCGTCGAGCAAGCGCTGGGCTACGCCCAACGAGAACCCAATGTTTTCGCCGCCCACGTAGCCCCGAAAACCGATTCGGGAGTACTGGGAGCCCCCGCGAAGTTGGACCAGGGGAGAACACGCCAGCGCGTCGGGCACGAAGGCATCCTCCACGCTGACGTCGACACTGCCCGTTCCCTGGAGAGCAGCGACATTCCAGTCGTCGTGCAGTTCGTACTGATCCGGACGAAGAACCACGCCTATCGGTTCCAGGGGTTCGGCGCAGATCGTCATCAAAAACGCGTAGTCGGCGCAGGTGATGCCGCTGGCATACGACCAGCGTCCGGAAACCCGGTAGCCGCCTTCGACCTTCTCGCTCTTGCCCGTGGGCGCGGCAACCGCGGCGACCAGGGGGCAGGCTCCCGGGGCCAGAAGTTGCTCGACGCCTTCTTCGGGTAGGTTCGCTCCGAGCAAGCCGAGGACGCCGCTCTGGTTGAAGGCGAGCCAGCCCGCCGTGGGATTCAGATACGCGATGCGGGCGAAGAAGTCGATCTGGTGGTGGGGGGCGAGTTCGCAGCCGCCCAGCACCCGGGGGACCTTGGCCAGCGGGATTTTCACCCTTCGCATCAGGGTGGCCAGTTCTTCGGGCGGTCGCCGCTGGGTCTCGGCTTCCCGGGCGAGTCGCTCGAATTCCCCGGCATGGGCGTTCAGGCCTTCATAGATTCGTTCGATGGCAAGGGCCGGGGCTACGTTGCTGCGAGCTGAGTCGGACACGGTTTGAACCTCTCAGAGTTCACCCCATCGGGAGGCGCTCAATTTCGTTTTCGGTCTCCACGGGCCTGTCTGCCGCCCGGTCTGACGGACGGGCGCCGCAACCGACGGGCTTCCGAGTGCGTGGAGGGTGCCACTCCTGGGTTGCCCGGGCTAGACATTCGACTAGAAAAAGTTAAGTTTTGCGCTTCCGATCCGCGAACTTCCGATCCGCGAACTTCCAACCCGCGATTTCCAATCTGCGAAAAGGAGCGCCCCTTGGCATTGCACCGGCTGCTCGGAATCGACCTCGGTGTTCCCGATCCCATCGCCTTGGACGGTTTTTACCAGGAAATCGGCTTCAGGGGCGAGGCCCGTCGATGGGGGCCCGAAGGGCTACCGGGCCAGATCGGGATCGAGGAAGCGCCCTATCGGCAATTGCTCGAGCTGCGAGTCGCCTGCGAGAGCGACGAGGATCTGGCGGTGATTGCGAAGAACCTCGAAGGCATCGGGGTGGCCTCGGAGTCTCGCGACGGCAAGCTCCGCGTTTCCGATCCGGTCAACAAGTGGCGGGTTGTCGTGGAGCCGTGCGCGGTGGCCGACATCGCCCCCCAGCCCCAACGCGAAACCAACCGGCCGGGGGAACGCAATCGCCTGGGCAAGCGTCCCGGTGTGATGATGGAACCCGAGCTGCGCTCGCCCCGGCGATTGGGGCATGTGGTGGTCGGGACCAGCGATATCCTCGCCTCCCACAAGCTGTTTACCGAGGGCCTCGGATTTCGCATCTCCGATATCGTGGGCGGGCTGGGTTTCTTTATGCGCTGCTCTCCGGACCACCACAACCTGTTGATGACCCCGGCGCCGGTTCCCTACCTCAACCACTACGCGCTCGAACTCGACGATATCGATGCGGTGTGCGCGGCGGCCACGCGTTACCTGATCGACCACGAAGGAACCCAGATCGCCGGGCCCGGTCGGCACTACATCGGGGGCAACATGTTCTGGTATCTGCGCGACCCCAGCGGCACCTTCTTCGAATACTTTTCGGATATGGACCGCATCGTCGACGACGCGGCGTGGGTGATTCGCGAGGACTGGCCCATGGATGACGCGTGGTCGATCTGGGGTGCGAAGAGCCAACCCGAGGTCTTCTTTCGGCCCGATGATATGGACGAAATCATCGCGGGCTGGAACAAATACCACGGCTAAGAGGATCGGTTTTTTCCAGTACCCCCGCGCGGGGTCCCATTCTCAGTCGCATTAGGAGCCTCGGACCGATGGAATTCGGAGTGATTACCCTGGGCGACAATCGCCCGGATGCCATGACGGGCCGCCTTCGCAGCCCGGTGGAACACCACCGGGAGGCCATCGAATTGGCCCAGAAGGCCGAGTCTCTGGGCTTCGACTCTTTTCATGTCGGCGAACACCACGGCTGCGACTACATCACTTCGTCCCCCGCCGTGCTCTTGGCCGCGGTTGCGATGAAGACCGAGCGAATTCGCTTGAGCACGGCCACGGCCTTGCTTCCGGTTCGCGATCCGGTGCTCTTTGCCGAGGACTACGCCACGGTGGATGTGCTCTCCAACGGCCGCGCCGAGGTGATCGTTTCGCGCGGCATCATCGCGCGGTCCTACGGCGATCTGGGTTTTGACTACGCGGATTCCCGATCGCTCTTCAAGGAAAACATCGAACTGGTTCTGAGACTTTGGCGCGAGGAGAACACGGATTGGCAGGGCCAGCACCGCGAGCCCCTGAAGGGTTTCACCGCCCAGCCCCGGCCCGTCCAGCATCCGAACCCGCCGCTCTGGGTGGGCGGCGGGTTCGGCGAAGAGTCGATCCTGCTGGCCGCGGAATTGGGGCTTCCCCTGATGCTCCCCAGCGTGATCCAACCCCCCACGGCCTTCGCCCCCATGGTGGAAAAATATCGTGAAACTTTTCAGGACCGTGGCTTCGGCCCGCCCCGGGTGGGCGCGCTCTCCCACGCCCATGTGGCCAAGGACCTGGAAACCGCCGCTGCCCGCTACGCGCCGCGCTACTGCGAATACATCAACTGGGTCTCCCAGGACCTACTTCCTTGGGGGCTGGCTCCCGTCCTGCCCGCGGGCACGCCGGCGCCCAGCCTTCCCGTCGCAGATTTCGATCGATCGCGAACCGAGGGTCCGTTGGTGGTGGGCGGGCCCCAAGAGGTTCTCGACCGTCTCGCCGGCTTCAAGCAATCCTGCGGCCTCGACCGCTACTTGTTCCACGTGGACAGCGGCGCGCTGCCCCAGGACGCGCTTTTCGATTCCCTCGGCCTGCTCGCTTCAGAGGTTCTGCCTGGGCTGCGCGAAGCCTGATGGACCCCGGGTAGCCAGCCACTCGCGGCCGCGCGCGAAAAAGCGGACACTTCCGTGACCCGGCCAAGCGCCTGGGCGTGCACACCGGGGTGGGGTTCAGCGTGGAAGACCTCGAGGCCGAGCACGGGCGGCTGGTCGGTCTCGGCGTTGGATTTCCCATGGCTCCCACACGACAGCCGTGGGGCGGTTTCATGGCGCTGATGGCCGGTAAGCCTCGCGCCGAAAGACCCTTCCGCCGAGATGGCCTTAACGGAACTGCAATAGACTCTATTCTCGTTCGGCACGAATCATCCCCCTGTGTTTTCCTGTCATTTTCGAAGGGTCCACGGAAAAGAGGCACGTTGGCCGATCTCGCTCCATCCAGGTTCCTTTTCGTGTGCCTCCAACTGGTCGGCGTGGGCGCATTGACTTGGTCGGCGGGCCGGATCGCCGAAAAGCTGGGTTATCGCTCGTGGGAGCGAGGCGTCGCTTCTGGCGTCATCGCTTTGGGGCTGGCCACGGGCGGGGTCGTGTTCTTGGGTTCCTTCGGGTGGCTGAGCCCCGGGTCCCTCATGGGGGCAACCGCGATCCTGGTTCTGCTGGTCGCCCGGGGAAGTCGTGCGCGGGCAGACGAAGCGAAGGGCGAGTCCTGGCTCGCGCCGGCCATGTGGATTCCGCTGTCGCTCGGGGTTGCTCTGGCGGCTCCACTGGGGGTTCGGGCTTTCGCGCGGGTTCCGCTCGCGTGGGATGCCCTGACCTATCAGCTGGTGCGTTCCGCCCGGTGGCTCGAGAGCGGGCGGATCGACACGATGGATTGGCCGGCCCCCTTCGATCTCGTGGGCTTCTACCCCGCTGGAGCATCGGCTCTCTACGCGTACCTGATGGGGATCGCGAAGGCGGATTTGCTGGTTTCCGCGGCAAGCTGGTTTCTGGTGGGTCTGGGCGCGCTGGCCTTGATGGGGATCGCGCGTCGCTTGGGGGGCTCCAACGCGGCTTCGCTTTCGGCGGGCCTCGTCTATGCCTGCCTTCCCATTGTTTTGAATCTGAGCGCCTCGCCGTGGACCGAGCCGTTGTTGAATTTCGGCCTGTTCGCGGGAATCTGGCTGAGCCTGCGCTGGATGACGAATCCGCCGGGCAGTTCGATGGGGTCGGCGGTTCTGGTGGGTTTGGCGCTCGGGCTGGCGTGCGGGAGCAAGTACACCGCGCTCCCGGTGGCGGCCTGGGTGTGGGTCTGGCTTGCTTTTCATTTTCTCCGGGTCGAAGGGGCAAAACGGTCGGCGGTCTTGATGGCTGCGGTTCTTGGGGTTGCCCTGGCCATCGGCGGCTTCTGGTACTTGGAAAATCTGATCCACAAGGGCAATCCCTTTTATCCGCTCGCGGTTGGCCCTCTCCCGGGGGCCGAAGTGCCTCCGGGTTTTTGGGGCTTGGCTCTCTGGCGGTACTTGCCCGCGATCTGGCAGGCGCCGGGCTGGACCGAGGCCTGGCTGGGGAGTTCTCGCGAGTTGTGGACCCTGGGCCACGCGAGTTGGGTGGTGGGAGGGCTCGCTCTGGTCGGTGCTGTGGGTTTGGGTGCCGCGGGTTCGGGCGGGGTTGGCCTGGGCTCAGCCCGGCTGCGCGGAGCCGGTCCGGGTGGAGCCGGGCCGAGTGACCGGCGGAGCGAGGAAAGTTCTGCGTCGCGGGAGGCCGCCGCATTCGTGTTGGGCGCGATGTTGATCGCGGGCGCGACCTATCTCTGCATTCCCACGTTCACCGATCCCCACATCGTCAAAACTTCCTTGCGGTTCGCGGTGCCCAGCCTGATGCTGGGTTCGGCGGCGGGTCTGGCGGTGCTTTCGCGCCTGGGTGTGCCCGATTGGGCTTTCGCATCGACGGTGCTCGCGATCCAGGGTCTTGCGTTTGTGCACCTGGATCTCGGTCTGCCCGGCCTGGGGCCCGAGGCTTCAATGGGTCTGGTGGGCGGGGTCTTCCTTGTCGGGGTGGCCGCTTCGGGAAACTTGATTCGAATTCGCGCGCGCGGTTTTTGGGCATGGCTGCCGGCGGCGGCCGCGCTGGTGGTTCTTTGCGGCGTGTTCGGCCACCGGGAAGACCAGCGCTATGCCCAGTACGCGCACGCCCATGCCGAAACGATTCCCATCCAGCGCTATTTCGCGCCGGTTGCCCAGTGGCTCGAGGAGAGCCACCCGGGAAGCCCGCTTGCCGTTGCGGCCTCTCCGAAGCTGGACTTCCTCTATCTCTTCGTGGGGGCCGCCCTCGACCGCCGCCTTGTGCACGTGCCCATGGAGGGAGCTTCGCCGGCGGAAAGATCGGGCGCGGGTCGAAGGGCTTGGCTCCAGCGGTTGGAGGCCAGCGAGGCAGCGTTGCTTCTGGTTATGCGCAGGCCCACCGAGGACGGCATCGAGCCCGAGCAATCCCGGGGTCCGGGGGTTCAAATGC
The DNA here is from genome assembly GCA_012959865.1 of Myxococcales bacterium. Taxonomy (GTDB): domain Bacteria; phylum Myxococcota_A; class UBA9160; order UBA9160; family UBA4427; genus JAZXM01. The sequence goes on from DUCH01000231.1 coordinate 16,027, forward strand.
CCTGGCCGAGGGAGGCACGCTGGGCCCGCGCGGGGGGGCTCGCGGAAATCTATCGCGACCGGTTTGCCCGGGTCTATCGCCTGGGCGCCCCAACGCCTGCGAGTGGAGCGGGGGACCGCGACCGGCCATGAAGGGCTGTCGTTCGCGAATTCCGGGGTGTGCGCCCGGGGACGCCCCGACTTTCTGGTTTGCCTATGGTCTCTCGACCGATCCGCAAGTTTTCCCCGGGAGAGCCAACCATGCAAACCGTTGATCTTTACGACGCCTCGACTTTCGAGCGCGCGATCCCGCATGACTATTTCCGCTGGCTTCGGGAAAACGAGCCCGTGCACTGGCAGCCGCCGCGACCCTTGTCCACCCAGGTGGCCGATCTCATGCAGACCGAGCAGCGAGGCTTTTGGGCGGTCAGCCGCTATCGCGACATTGTGGAGATATCCCTCGACCAGGAACGGTTCTCTTCCGAGCGAGGAACGGTCTTGAACAACGACCTGACCGAGGATCGCATGGCGCAGCTTCGGCTCTGGATGATCAACCAAGACGCCCCGCGCCATACCAAGCTCCGCAAGCTCATCAACAAGGGTTTCACCAAGCGAATCGTTCAGCAGATGGATCGGCATGTTCGGGAACTCTCGGCGGGGATCGTCGATCGTGTGGCCCGCCGGGGCGAATGCGATTTCGTCGCCGACGTGGCCAGCGAACTTCCCTTGCTCGTCATCGCCGAACTCATGGGCTGCCCGGTCGAGGATCGGACCAAGCTCTTCAACTGGTCGAACCAGATGATCGGTTTTGAAGATCCCGATTTTTCGAACGAAATGGGCGCCGCAGACGCGATGGGGGAGATGTTCGAATACGCGGGCCACTTGGCCCAATTGCGCCGAAACGATCCGCGCGAGGATCTGACCAGCGTGTTGCTCGGCGCAGAGGTCGATGGCGAACGCTTGGACGAGCTGACCTTCAATATGTTCTTCATGCTGCTGATCCTGGCCGGAAACGAAACCACCCGAAATGCGATTTCGGGTGGGATGCTCGCGCTTTCCGAGCATCCCGATCAGCGATCGAAGTTGGCTCAGGATCTCTCCCTGCTGCCGCGCGCGACCGAGGAGATCCTGCGCTACGTCAGCCCGGTGATCAGTATGCGGCGAACCGCAACCCGGGACGTCGAATTGGCCGGCCAAAAAATCGCCGAGAATGAGAAAGTGGTGATGTTTTATCCCTCGGCGAATCGTGATCCGGAAATTTTTGACCGTCCGGATGAATTCGATATCACTCGGGACCCCAATGTTCACCTGGCATTTGGGTGGGGCCCGCACTTTTGTCTCGGAGCCAATCTCGCACGGGCAGAGATCCGAATCGTTTTCTCCGAACTGTTGACCCGGTTGCCCGACATCGAGGTCTGCGGACCCGTTCGGCGCTTGCGTTCGAGTACAGTCAACAGCATCAAGTCGATGCCCGTTCGGTTCACCCCGGAGTCGTGATCGGCGTGCCCGGGTCGGCGACGGTCGCCCACTGCCGACTCGGGGTTCTCGGGGCACAGATTGCCCCGAGACGACCTGCGCCAGCCGGGCTAGGGTTCGTTTCATGACTGACTCGTCCGCACCGATTCGCGCCCACGTTGTCGCCGGAGGTTTCCCCCGAGGCTCCTGGGCGGGGCACGATATTGACTACGTTCGTTTGAGACTCCTGCGATTGCTCGAGGAAGAGAAGCGGGCGATGGTGAGCGTCTCCAACGATTTCGTGGACCTCGACAGCTGGCTTCCCGGCTGCGACCTGATCGTCACCTACGTGGCCGGTCCCTTTCCCGACGAGGTCCAATCCCATGCGCTCTCGGAGTGGATCCAGGCGGGTGGCCGCTGGCTGGCTCTCCACGGGACCAGCGGAGGGCGGGCGGTGCCCAATCCCGATGGAAGCCCGGGGCGGACTATGTCCAAGGCGGCGCATCACGGCGTTCTCGGCGCGTTTTTTCTCAACCATCCGCCGATCCGAAAATTTCGTGTCGACGTTCGCGACTCGGACCACCCGCTGACCCGGGGGCTGCCCGAAGCGTTTGATGTTATGGACGAGTTGTACCTCCTCGAAATTCAGGCCCCCGACGAAAGTCGGATTTTGCTGTCGACCTCCGATCTGGCCGCCGATGATCCCGCTCCGCGGACCTTTGGTTTTACGTACGGAGAGGACACATCGGCGGGATCCGACGACCGAACCCGGGTGCTGGGCTACGAGCGCACTCATGGAGCCGGGGCGGTGGTCTATCTCGCGCTTGGTCACTGCCACACGCCGTTGACCAATATCCAGCCCTTCGTCGATTCCAGTGTGGATCCCGAAGGCGTTACTCCCCTGAACTTTCGGGGTCCCTGGGAGACCGAAGCCTTCGAGCGCCTGGTCGCCAACGGAGTGGCCTGGGGCCTTGAAGCACGCGGGTCGCGAACGACATAAGGGTGGGGTAAGCGTGGAAGTAGGCTTGGGATGAGCGTAGGCAAAGGGTGGAGTGAGCGTAGAGTGAGCCACAAGTGAACGAATCGTTGGACGACGCGGGGCTCGTGGAACGATTCCCCTACGCGCGCATCGATCACGACAGCAAGCATCTGTATCGAGGTTGGCTCGAAAAGCGCTTGCTCATCAACCGCTGCGACGACTGCCACCGTTTCCACCACCCCCCGAAACCGATCTGCCCCCGCTGCTGGTGCTCTTCGTTGACCCCCACAGAGGTTGGGGGTCGAGGGGTGATTCACTTGGCCATGTTTCTCCACCAAGGTCCGCCGGCGCCCGGCGTGGACTACGCCAAGGCCCCGCATCCGGTGGTGGCCGTCGAGTTGCGCGAACAGGAAGGGCTTCGCTTTACGAGCACCGTTGTGGATTGTCCACTGCCCGAGGTGCGCATCGGTTTGGCCGTGGAACTCGCATGGGTCGACCGTTTCGGGGCTCCCTTTCCCGTGTTTCGGCCGGCCAAGAGCGACTGATGGCTCGCAACCCGATCGCGGACGAGGTGGCCATCCTGGGCCTGGGGTCGACGGGGTTTAGCCGGGATGCCGGCGGCCGCTCGGCCAAGGCCCTCGCTTGCGAGGCCTCGATTCGGGCGATTCGCGATGCGGGCCTGGAACCCGAGGCCATCGACGGCATCGTGGGAGCCGCCGAGCCGGGCGGGCCGAATCCCAACGAGATGTGCGCGGCATTGGGACTTCCTTGCGTGACCCATTTTTCGAGCCCCACCCCCGTAGCGATTTTTGCCTTGGTGGACGCCATGAACGCGATCTTCTCGGGATCGTGCAACGCCGTGCTGCTCTACTTCGCCTACACGCGGCTGCCTTGGAACTCGCGTTCGGCGGCCAAGGATCCCTTCCGCAGGCATCACACATTGGGCGTGGTGCCCGCGCCCGAGTCGGTCAACGCCGCCGCCGCCTACGCGGCCTGGGCGAGTCGCTACATCCACGAGTACGACGCCCAGCGCGAGGATTTCGGCCGAGTGGCCCTGAACGCCCGGGCGAGCGCGGCCAGCAATCCGCTGGCCGTCATGAAGGCGCCGCTTAGCATGGAGGGCTATCTCCAGGCCCGCATGATCCGCGAGCCGCTCTGCTTGCTCGATATGGACATTCCCGTGGACGGCGCCGATGCTTTCGTCCTGACCCGAACCGAGAGCGCCCGAGCGATAACACCCAGCCCGGTTGTGGTGCACGCCGCCACGGTGGGTCTGGTCGGCACGAACGATGAAGATCAGTTGCCGAGTTTGCGCCGCCACGGCCAGCACGTGGTCGTCGAATCGCTTCGGGCCAAGAGCGAACTCTGGCTCGAGGACATGGACATTTTTTTCCCCTACGACGGGTTCAGCATCATCACTTTGGGCTGGATCGAGAATTTTGGCTGGTGCCCGCCGGGCGGGGCAGGGCGCTTTCTCGAGGAGAATTGGGACGAGAAGGCGGGTCGCGTGATGATTGGGGGACGCATTCCCATCAATCCCCACGGTGGCTCGCTCTCCGAGGGGGCCACTCGCGGCTCGGGGCATATCCGGGAGGCAGTCATGCAATTGCGGGGCGAGGCCGAGGGCCGCCAGGTGCCCGGGGCACGAAACGCTTTGATCGGCTGCGGGGGATTCTTCTTTAATTCCCAAGGTGCGGTTCTTCGCAGGCTTTGAAACCAACGGCTGGGGGGCGCCTTGGGGGGGTTGCTGGGGGGTCGCTGTCCGGGTCGAAACATGGGAAAATGAGACATGGTCTACGATTGGAAAGCAGCACTGGTATTTTTCGTCACCCTGGTTGTTCTGACGATGGTGGGGCGACGGCTGGTTTTTCTCGTGCCTGCCTTTCAGCGCATGCGCGAGTTGAACCGCGAAGCCGATCGACCCAAGCTGTCCAAGGCGCGCTTCAAAAAGGCGGTCAAGGCGAGCAATCAGATGGGGCTCTATACGAACCTGGCCTTCTATATCGTGGTTCTCCCCTTCGCGATCAGTTTGGAAGCGCGCCCATTCTGGCGCTACGCGGTGGACATCGTCGGGGTTCTTCTGTTCTTTGATTTCTTCTACTACCTGACCCATCGTTTTATTTTTCACGGCAAAGTTCTTCGCAAGGTGCACTCGCTCCACCACCAGGCCCTCAAGCCAACCTATATCGATGCCCTTTATGTCCACCCGCTCGAAACGTTCATCGGCCTTGTTCTTTTTCTCTTCTCGATTCCCGCGATTGCGCTGCTCACGGGCGGTCCCCTGAATGCTGTCTCCATGGCAGTAGCCACCCTTGTCTTCACCCAGCTCAATACGCTGAATCACACCTATGTGAACCTGCCTTACTTTCCCTTCAAGGCGGTGGACTACATCACCTCGATCCACGCGGCGCATCACGTGGATATGAACTCGGGCAACTACGCGACCCTCACCATGCTCTACGACTGGCTCTTCGGAACTTTGGAGAAGCCCGTCAGCCGGCCGGCTCCCTAGACCGTCCACCTCGGCGCCCAGCCCGCGGTGCTTTGTGCTTATGGCTCACGGCGCTTCATGGAGGAAAAATGATGCGGCTTCTCACCGCGCCGACCCCCAACGGCTGGAAGGTGTCGATCATGGTCGAGGAGTTGCGCGATGCCGGGCATCCGTTTTCCGACCTCGAGGTGGAATACATCAATATCATGAAGGGCGAGCAGTTCGAGGCGGCCTTCACCGAGGTGGGCCCCAACCAGAAGATCCCAGCCCTGGAGGATGAGGGCTTCTGTTTGATGGAGAGCTGCGCGATCCTCGAGTATCTCGGCGAAAAATTCCCCAGCCCGCTGCTCCCCCATGAACGCGAACCGCGTTTTGATGTACTCCAATGGGTCTACTGGCAAGCCGCCAACGTCGGTCCGGTATTCGGCAACAAGCTGAGCTACACGCGGTATATGGACGACGTGGATCCCGCCGAAAAGGCCCATCCTCTGAAACGCTTTGCCACCGAGGCCCAGCGCCTGATGGGTGTGCTGAGCCGCCGCCTCGAAGGACGAAAATTTGTCTGCGGCGACGAGTTCACCATTGCGGATATCGCCTTGTACCCCTGGGTGCGGGGCTGGAAGTGGAGCAAGGTTCCTATCGTGGGAATTCCAAACTTGGAGGCGTGGGTGGACCGCGTTCGCGCGCGCCCGGGCGTGGGGCGGGGCCTGGCCTACGGAGTGCCGAAGGAAGAAGTCGATCAGTGGAGCGAAGCACGCAAGGCCCAGGTGGCAGCGAGCGGGCGGACGATCGCCGCGACGGAAAACCTGGCGGGTGGCGCTTCGGGAAAAAGCGGCGAGTGAGGGCGGGTCGCCCCCAGCGCTGGTGCGGCTCCAAGGGTTTCAAAAACAAGGGATGAGGGAGAACGTCTGATGTCCAACGAAATTGCCGATCCCACCGAGTGGCACGGTCTCGTGAAGGAAGAGGCCATCGATCCGGACCGACCCATCGTCGATCCCCACCACCATCTGTGGCGCCGGATTGGCTTCGGCCCCTATCTGCTCGAGGATCTTTGGCTGGATACCGACACAGGCCACAATGTGGCCAAGACGGTCTTCATGGAATGCGCGGCGGAATACCGCGAGGATGGCCCCAAGGAGAGGCGCTCCCTGGGCGAGGTCGACTTCGTCGTCGAGCAGGCCGAGGCCAGTCGCGCGGGGGGGCAGGGCCAACCCGAGATTGCCGCGTTGGTCTCTCACGCAGACCTTCGGCTGGGGGCTGAGTTGGAGGAAGTGCTGGCCGCCCATGCCGAGCGCAGCCGGGGGCTCTTCCGAGGCATTCGCCACGCCGGGGCGGCGGACGACGAACCCGCTCTGATGATTCCGGGTCGCTCTCCGGCAGGGCTTTACGAGGACTCCGAATTTCGCCGGGGCGTCGGGCTCTTGGGGAAACTCGGCCATACCTACGACACCTGGCACTACCACCACCAGAACCCGGCCTTTGCGAAGTTGGCCCGGGCCGTGCCCGATACCCTGCTGGTGCTGGACCATTTTGGAACCCCGCTGGGCGTGGGCCGTTATGCGGACAAACGCGAGGAAATTTTCCAGCAGTGGAAGAAGGATGTGGCCGAAATCGCCGAATGCCCCAATGTTGTCGCCAAGCTGGGCGGGCTCGCCATGCCGGATAACGGGTTTGGTTGGATGGGGCGCGAACTCCCCCCGACTTCGGACGAATTTGTCGCCACCCAGAGCCGGTACTATCTGCACATGATCGAATGCTTCACTCCCGAGCGCTGCATGTTCGAGAGCAATTTTCCCGTCGACAAGCTCTCGATTTCCTATCCGGTGCTCTGGAACGGGCTCAAGAAAATTGTTCACGATTTCTCCGAGGATGAAAAAAACGCCCTGTTCCACGGCACTGCGACTCGGGTTTATCGTCTTTAGGCGCCTGGGGTTCTCGCTGGATCGGCCGGCGGATCTCCCATAAGATTGGGCCATCGTGCCCCGCTCCCAAACCAGCAATCTGACGCTCCGAGCGCTAATCATCACTTTGCTGATCGCGTTCGGCTTCTACCTGCTCGCCGATCTGGGTCTGCTTCGAACCGGGCTCGGAGGAGACAAGAGTTATATCTCCTTCGTAATCCTCGCCGTCTATCTCGGCGCGACGCTGCACTGGTTGTGGCTCGTGCATCGACTCTCGGGAGATCGACGGAAAATGTTCGCCCTCGAGGCCGCGGCCGCTGCGAATGAAGCGTGGCCGCCCCTGGGTGATGGTCCCCTTGCTCGCCTGGTGGCGACGGTCCAGAAAAAGGGGGGCGGGAATTCTTCGGCACTGGTCGAGGCCATGGGAGACGATCTGAGCAATCGGCACGCTCTCGGTCATTTTCTGAGCGATGTGCTTCTCAAGTTGGGGTTAGTGGGGACTGTGGTGGGTTTCATTCTGATGTTGATGCCCGTGGGTCAGATCGGCGCGTTCGATCCCGACCTCATGAAGGAGTTGTTGGCCTCCATGAGCGGCGGAATGTCCGTGGCTCTCTACACGACCCTGGCCGGGTTGGTGACCAGTACCCTGCTCAAGGGGCAGTACTACCTGCTCGACGCGTCCCTGGCCGAATTTGCGAACCGTCTCACCGTCTTTGTAGACCTCTATCTGGATTCGGACGCGATGGATTCGGATGCGGCATAGGGTCGAGCGGCAGGCGGGTTCCCAAGACGCTTTCACCGATGTGCTGTTCAACGTCTTGCTGGGTTTCGCGCTGATGTTCATCGCATCGTTGCTCTTGATGCAGGACCCAAGCAAAGAGGGCAAGACCGATCCAAAAGCCGAAATTCTGATCACGGTTCGGTGGCCGGACCGCCATCCGGACGATGTGGACACCATCGTCGAAGGTCCTCGGGGCGATATCCTCTGGTACAACAATCGGGATACGGCACTGATGCATCTCGACCGCGACGATCGAGGGCTTTTTGCCGATCGCCTGGTGCTCGATGGCGTTGTGGTGTCGAACCCGCTCAATCAGGAATCGGTCACTCTCCGGGCGCTGCAGCCCGGTGAGTACGTGGTCAATGTTCTTCACTACAAATCGAACTACAGCGAGCCTCTGCCCGTAGACATCAAGGTGGAAAAGCTGAACCCCGAGGTCTCCCTCGTCTACTACGGCCGGCGAAACCTCACCGGCACAGGGGATGAGCAGACCGCGCTTCGATTTACCATCGGAGAGGGGGGTGAGGTGCTCGGCACCAATGAATTGCCCAAAAGCCTGGTTGTCCGGGTGGCAAAGGATGCTTCGTGATCGCGTCGGCGCTGATGATCACGGTTGCCTACGTGGCGCTTGCGGCTCTGCTGTTGAACCTGAACCTGGCCACGCGCTACAGCGCCCCGGTCAAGGCGCTGGCCATCGTTCTGGTTTCGCTTTTGTATTTCGCCACCTGGCACGGGGTTCGGGGCCTGATGGGATGGCCCACCGCCGACCCTCTGCCCGCTGACTTTCGGGTCCTTTGGATCAGCATCGACGAACCCGACAAGGCGAATGCGCTTCCGGGTTCGATTGACTATTGGGTGAGGGCACTGGATTCAGCCGGGCTTGGGTCGGGGGCGCCGCGCGCGTACCGCCTGCCCTGGAGCGAAGAGGAAGCGGAAGCCGCCGAGGAAGCACTCAAACGAATGGAAGAGGGCGAGGTTCTCGATGCGCGCCGCACGCGGATGCCGCTAGCCCCCGTGGACGACGCCCCTGTTTTTCAGGAAGAGGAATGGGGGAATCGGATATCCGTGGGCGAGGAAGCGCCGCGATCGATGTTCGAATTCATGGCGGTGGAGAGGCCCCGTCTGCCGGCGAAACAAGCGCCCCCAGCCTCCGACTGAACGCCATTCCCCGGTTCCGCCCTGCCGGGGCGGGGCGGGCCGGGTGGCATAGACGGGACTAGTCCAGGCTGTCCATCCAGGTAAAGCGCGGTTGTTCCTGGTTGCCCAGGGCGACCTCGCGGTCCTCATGGGCCCGAGCCCGAATGTATTCGTGGATCAAGACGGTGTCCTCCGGCGCCAGGACGTCATGAAACGATGCCATGCCCTTGCTCGCATAGGCGCCCTCCAAGATGATCTGGTCGAACATCTGGTGGGTGCCTTCATTCATCTGGCGAAGGTCGGAGATGGTTCCTCCCGAGCGAGCCGCCAAGCCATGACAGACCGCGCAGTATTCATGAAACAGGCCCTCCCCATAAGCGATCTGCGGATCGCTCAAATCGGCCATGACCTGAACGGGAATCGTCATGTCCCTTGCCTTGGGGATCTCGAGTTCGGCTTCACCGCCGAGTTTGAAGACGAGCAGACGTCCGTAGTTGTTGTAGGTCAGGGTCGCGGGATTCGGGACCGGGGGGAGCGGCGCTCCGCCGAAGAGATCGCCTCCGCCGCTGCCGGTGAGGATGGAGACATATTGTACGCCGTCGATTTGGTACGT
>DUCH01000232.1 GCA_012959865.1 Myxococcales bacterium
GCCCAAGGGCGCGTGCACGACCAACTGCATGCCCCGGCCTCATCGAAGAAGCGCTCGAAAATCAGCTCGTCGGAGGTCGGAAGCCCACCCAGGGCGGTGAGCGCCGTGCCCAGGTAGGCAACCACCTGCTCGGCAACCCCTCCGTCGACATCCCCCGTCGCCAGCAATGCAGCCCGGGCGGCTTCGCGCCCGCCCGCCTCGATCTGCTCGCGCACCTCGGCGCGCAATTTCGAAACCTCGTCGGAGAGTTCCGCGCTCCGGGCGGGCGCCTCTCCCTGCCAGAAGGGAATCGTCGGGGGCGCCCCCCCCGCATCCGCGACTCGCATCACGCCGGACTCGACCCGAAGCACCCGCCAAGAGGTGCTCCCCAAAAGGAAGACATCCCCCTTCATGCTCTCCACCGCGAAGTCCTCGGAGACGGTTCCCACCACGCTGTCGTCGGGTGCGGCCAGAACGCGGTAATCGGCCACATCGGGAATCGCCCCCCCGGATGTGATGGCCGCCAAGCGCGCACCGCGTCGAGCCCGCAATATACCGCCCACCCGGTCCCGGTGAAGATAGGCGGCTCGGCGACCCCGCCCGGTCTGGATGCCTTCGGCGAGCATCTCGACAACGGCATCGAAATCAGCGCGCGCCAGCTCCGCAAAAGGCGCCGCCCGACACATCAACGCGTAGAGTTCGTCTTCCTTCCATTCTTCCGCCGCGCAGGACGCAACAATTTGTTGGGCAAGAATATCGAGAGGCGCCCGGGGCGGTACAATGGCGTCCAGCCTTCCGGCGCGTACGCCGCGCAGCAGCGCCACACACTCCACCAATTCATCCCGGGTCGTGGGATACACTCGACCTTTGGGAGTCCCACCCCGGGAGTGACCCGACCGACCCACGCGTTGCAGGAAAGTGGAGAGACCCCGGGGCGACCCCATCTGGCAGACCAACTCCACGGGCCCGATATCGATGCCGAGTTCGAGAGAAGCCGTGGCCACCAAGGCGCGAAGCTCGCCCGCCCGCAACTGGGCCTCCACGCGATGCCGGCGGTCCTTCGACAAGCTGCCGTGGTGAGCCGCCACCTCGCCATCGCCCAGGCGCTCGGCCAATTCATGGGCCAGCCGCTCGGCCATGCGCCGGGTGTTGACGAAGACCAGGGTCGTTCGGTGCTTTTCCACGTGCCCGGCGATCCGGTCGAGGATGTCACCCATTTGCTCCCCGGAGGCCACCGCTTCGAGATCCTGACTCGGCAACTCGATGGCGAGATCGAGGTCCCGCCGATGGCCCACGTCCACCACCTCGCACCGGGGGCGGCCATCGGCGTGGCTACGACCCTCCCCTGCTCCCACGAGGAACCGGGCCAGAGTTTCGATGGGGCGCTGGGTGGCCGAGAGTCCGACCCGGGCCGGGCGCCGGGCACACAGTTCATCCAGACGTTCGAGACTGAGCGCGAGATGCGATCCGCGCTTGTCCCGGGCCACGGCATGGATTTCATCGACGATTACCGTACGTACGCCGGTCAGCATGGCGCGGCTGCGCTCGGCGGTCAGGAGCAGGTAAAGGGATTCCGGAGTCGTGACCAGAATTTGGGGCGGTTTTTTGAGCATGGCGACCCGGGCCGAAGCGGGCGTGTCGCCGCTTCGCAGCCCGACGCGCAATTCGGGAATCGGGTAGCCGCGGCGGCGAGCCGCTTGGGCAATTTCCTCCAGGGGTTCGGCCAAGTTGTGTTGAATATCGGCTGCCAACGCCTTCAGGGGCGAGATGTAGACAACTTCAATCCCGGCGGCCGGAGACACCCGAGCCCCCTGCTCGGGCAAGGACGGAGACCCGCCGCCGAAGAGCGGAAGTCCGGCTTCACCCCGGCGACCCTGGGTCTCGGTGGCCCCTTTGTAGAAGCGATCGATGCAGACGAGGAACGCGGACAATGTCTTGCCCGAACCCGTCGGCGCGGCGATCAGCGTGTCGTGGCCCGCCGCAATCACCGGCCAGCCGTGCTCCTGGGGGAGCGACGGACCTTCGGGAAAGCGTCCCTCAAACCATTCCCGCACCGCCGGGTGAAAGCCCCGAAGTTCTCCAGCCGGTCCGATCATCGACCCTGTCGTCCTCTTCATCGAGACACTTTCGCCGCTGGGTGGGAGTCGGCAAAGTAGCAGCCACCCCGCCGATCAGCGAAGCTAAAGCGAAACTTCAACCAGGCGCCACCCCTCGGAGATTTCTCGTTGGAGATCGTGCTCGTCCGCCATGCCCAGCCCCATTGGGAGCCGAACGACCGTGCTGTCGACGACCCCGGGCTCACGGCGCTTGGGGATGCCCAGGCGGTGCGCATCGCCCAGAATCTCGCGGGCGAACATTTTGACTCGGTTTACCTGAGTCCCCTGCGCCGAGTCGTGGAGACCGCCGCGCCGTTTCTCGAAGCCAGCGGCCACAAGGGCGAGGTACGCGAGTGGCTGCGGGAAACCGGCCTGCCTTCTCTCAAAGGCCAGACCCGAGCCCAAGTAGAGGCCTATTTCGCCCGAGCGAACGCCCGGGAGTTTTCCGAGTGGTGGGACGGACTGCCCGGTGGCGAGCGCTTCCGCCACTTCTACGCACGAGTCAGCGCTGGCGTGGAGGCTCTGCTCGGGGACGAACACGCCGCGGGCATTCACGAGGAAGCGGGCCAGCGACTCTGGAAAATTCCTCGAGAAAGCCGACGCATCGCGATCTTTGCCCACGAGGGCACCAACTCTGTCCTGATCTCGCACTTGATCGGGGTGGAGCCTGTCCCCTGGACGCACCTGCGCTTCTCGACAAGTTGGGGAGGCATCACCCGGCTGCGCACGGCTCAGGTGGGCGGCCACTCGGTCTGGTCGCTAGAAGCCTTCAATCGCATTTCCCACCTCGATGCGGTCGCGGGCTCAGATCCGAGCCTGGGAGCCTAGGAATCTCATTGAGGCGAAGCCTGGACCCCACTGGGCAAGCGCCCTTCGGCCGCGTGGGCAAAGCGCTCGATGTCCGCCCGAATGGTATCGGGATCGCGATCGCGACTCGAATAGCGCGCCACCACGTAGCCGCGATCGTCGATCAAGAAGCTGTGCAGCGTATGGCCGATGCTTCCATCCGGCTCCGCCGAAGATCCGATCCCCCAGTCCCGGGCCACCGCCAGGGCGTGCTGGGGCTCACCGGTCAGAAATGACCAGCCGGACAAATCGACTCCATGCGCCTCCGCGTAGGCGCGCAGGGCAGGACCGTCATCGACCTCGGGCTCAAGGGTCACCGACGCAAAGCGTGTCCGCGACCGGGCCAACGCCGACAGTCCGCGCTGCACCGATACCAGATCGTGGGTCTGGGCCGGGCACGGCCCCGGGCAGCGCGTGTAGATAAAGTCGAGCAGCACGAGCCCCCCGCGCCAGTCAGTCAGTTCGAATGGGCGCCCCTCCTGATCCTTCAGCCGCACATCGCTCGCTCGTCGGGCCCGGATCCTGCGGTGACCCGGAACGTCGATCCAGCCCTCGGCTTCGGTCGCCCAACCGAGTACCGAGAGGCTCTCCGCTTCCGGCTTGGCCGTGCCCTTTCGCAGCCGATAGGCCACGCGCTGACCCGGGGATAGCCCGGCGAGCAGATCCGAGTCGGAGACGGCAACCCACGCGCTCTCGGGCGCAGCGTCCGGCGCGGAGTTTTCGGTTGCGATCAAGACCCGGCCAAACTCGACGGCCGTTTCCTCGACGATGCCAAGGTGGGGCGGGGGTTCTGCACAGGCCAGGCTGGCCAGCGCGCACAGCCCAATCCAACGCCGAATCGGGATGCGCCCTAGAAAATCCATTGCCACGCTGCGGCGAACTTGACCCCGGGCGCCAACTGGGGTCCGTCCACGGACTGGTAGAGAGCGAAGAGCGCCTCGAAGCTGAGCCGTTGGCCGCCGAATACCGGCACCAGAAAATTAATACCGGGCCCCATTTCAACCCGGGTTCCCCCCTGTTTGTCGGCGGCATTCAGCGGAGTGGCCGCGGTGGCGGCTGGCGTCGAAAGGGCCGGATCCGCGCCACGGATGTTCTGGGTTTTCTTCCAGCCCAGTCGGGCCGAAAGCGAGAGCCATTTCCCCACCTCGCCGGCCAACCAACCCGACGCCTGGTAGACCGCGCCGAGTTCGTAGCCCAGAGAGTTGCTTCCGGTACGGTATAGGCTCTCTACCTGGGCGCCCCAGGACAATCGCCGGTGCTTTCCC
>DUCH01000233.1 GCA_012959865.1 Myxococcales bacterium
GAGCGCAGATGCAATGAGGTTCCTCCTTTTCTTCGTGTGACTCCATGGCCTTTCACGGTGCTTCGGGCGCAGGATTCAGACGCAGAGGAATAGCCCCCCGCCTGAGGAGCACCCCATACCACCAGTCGGCGGCGCCGTATTTCTCACGAAAACGCCGATCGAGAATAGCTCGTACCTCAGGCCCGGCTTGCGCGCGGGCAACTACCGGCATTAGGGATCCGTGTCGAATGAGACCCGCGCTTGGCTGTCGAGAAAGTCGCTTGAACCATTCTCGATTCGGATTGGCAACGCACCCCCCCACCCGGTCAGTAGTCACCCCCGTCCTAGGCCTCCCTCCGGAAATTCACCGAATGCCCATGCCCGGGCCCCCCCTGCCAGGGACCTGCTCGAATGCCCTATCCTCTGCCTTGACCGATATGGACCAGTGAAATGCGCATCACTCGGACTGAAAATTGTGCGTTCTTGAATTCCGGTTTGCGCAAGGTCTGGAGGAAACTCGTGACTCGAATTTCAGCGATTATCTTGACGGCAGCCCTGCTCACGGTGGCGAACGTCGCGGGGGCGGAAACTGCGCGGTATCGCCTGACCGTCGACAACACTTGGAGCGAGGTGACTCACCCAGGCCTATTTCCGGTGGCTGCTCATTTTTCATGGGTCGGAGGTTCGACGCATGACGGCAGCACTTCGTTCTGGTCTCCGGGCTTGGAGACGAGTCCTGGCATGACAATGATGGCTGAGACCGGGAACACGAGCATTCTAATAGGCGAAATGGACGCCGACCTCGGCGTTGGGAGCACGATGAACTGGGCCAACTGGTTCTGCCCTACCGCCGGCCCGGTCTGGCCAGATTGCGGTGATACGGTGGTCGAGTTCGAGATCGATGATACCCATTCCTTCGTCACGATCGTGACCATGATCGGCCCCTCGCCGGATTGGTTCGTCGGTACAGAAGGGCTGCCTCTTCGCTCCGGCGGAGACTGGATAACCGAGGTCGTGGTTGACCTGCGACCCTACGACGGGGGCACTCGAAGTGACAATGTCTGGGCGCTTGGTGGCACGCTGAACACTCCGCCGGAGCCGGTCCATCTCATCACCGCCGGGACGGGCCAGTTGGTGGGCCCCGGCTCTTTGGGGACCTTCACCTTTACCTATCTCGAGGCCATGCCCGGCCCGGATCCCATTCCGAGCATCGGGCCCGGTGGGCTCATTGCTCTTACGGCATTACTCGCTGCACTCGGGGGCCTCACAATCCGAAAGCGAGCAAACGGCTAACGCGGACGCTAGCGCGTCACGGGGTCACAGCGTTCCATCCCAATACTTCTCCGCCAGCTCGAAGGCCGCAACGCCGATCTGCGCCCCCACTAGCCGTCCTTCGAAGTCGTCGGCAGCGATGTGGATGCCACCCCACAACCTCGAGATGCCTGCTTCGTCCGCTGCATCAAAGTAGGTCGCCCATTGCAGATGAACCGTCTCCGTCGGTCCCACCTCAAAGAGCAGGAACTCATCCTTGGGCGCGACGAATTCGCCGAAGCCCCCTGGAAAGTACGGTGAAGCGGTAAAGCGTG
Source organism: Myxococcales bacterium (assembly GCA_012959865.1). Taxonomy (GTDB): domain Bacteria; phylum Myxococcota_A; class UBA9160; order UBA9160; family UBA4427; genus JAZXM01. Next base: position 1,566 of record DUCH01000233.1, read on the forward strand.
ATAAGACCTCAGCCGCTGCGCGACTGAACGAACTGTGCCCGGAGATATAGGCGGCGAAGGGAGGTGTGACAAAAGTGCGTTTCTGGTACGTAGTCCAATCGACGCCACGGATCCATTCCCGGCCGCTATAGGACGGGTGTTCTGCGTCGGGTTCTGGGTCGACATCCAGACAGGTTGGCGGATCTGCGCGCCCGGGTTCTCCCGGCCAGACATTGAGGGCGATCTCTCCCTGATAGTCACGAAGGTGATGGTGGCGCTGGCCAGCTGCGCTTGATGCAGGAGTAATGAGTTCCGAGAGACCCGCTTCAAGCAACATCCCGTGCTCACTGTATGTATCGACTGGAATCGGTTCCGGTAGATTTTCCGTAGGCGCCGGATTGATGACCAAACCCGGAGTCGAAGACTGGCCTTGCTCGATCAACCAACGAATGCCTTGGATGGGCCTCGTGTAGTCGTAGATCGCCTTGGCCCCCCAGGCCGCGATCGCGGAATCGTGGAGGGCTCCGTTGACGGCCAGATAGATTTTCACGTCCCACTCGAGATCGTCGACGACTGGGCCCGTGCCCCGTATGCGTTTCACAACATCGGGGTGGTCTGAGACATAATTGGCCAGGGTATTCCAGTGCCCAGGAGGTGTCTCTGAATCCGGACCATCCGCCCAGAACTCAGCGAGCACGCGACCGTAGTCGGCTTGATTCATCCAGTTGGGCTCGTAGTCTTCACCCGTCACCGGGTTTACCCCATAGCCCGTGCCATCGAACACATAGTTGGCCAGCCCCATGAGTGAATTATTGCCACGCACCGCCGGTGAGTAATTGATCACCGGCGCGTCGTCCGGATTCAGCAATGAGCTGTAGCGTACGACCGAAAGTATCTGCTCCTTGAATTCCGGATCTCCCGGGCCAGTTATGGTGCCGTTGAACCCGAGGTCGGGATCAAAATCGACCGCCATCGGGGGAGCCCCCGGATCAAAATACGGAACACTGTCATCCTCTCGTGTGAGCGCAAAGGGAGTGACGGCATTCCAGTTCGATCCAACAAAAATTTGAGTCTGGGCTCCCGGTAACGGGATACCGTTTTGTAGACATGCAAAATCGAACGCGAGGGGAGACCAGCGATTGGGATTCACGATGCCAAATCCGGTTCCAGAAATCTTGAAGATCAGCCCTAGATTGACCGGGCTGTAGTCCGGGTCCTCGTAATCATTCGCCTCATTGGCACCATCCGACAAACCGTGAGAGATCGCAGACGACGCGATGCGGTACCCCACGGCCTGGGGAGACTCATCATCCGCTCCAGTCGGAACAAAAATTAGCTCGTACCCCATCTCCAACATCTTGGCGTCGATCGAGGGAATTGAAGACCCAGCGCCGATTGAATTCGCAAACCGATACTTGAGAAGGCGGAACGCCGCCCGGCTGATGCAAGCGTGGCGCGCCCCCGCTACGTCGTCCGTTTCGTGTGACTCAAAGTACCAATAGGGCACGGCCGAAGTCTCCGTATCGTAGGCGACCCAGCAATCCCACATCACAACAGATAGATGAAACAGGTTTCGCGAGTGCACGGTAGGACGTGGAGTGTCGACGCGGATCGCGTCGAGCAAGACATCGTTCCATTCGCGCGCAACGGAATAATCCGCCTCGACGATCACAAGGGGCTCGCCGCATCCCTGCGCCAGAAACAAGAGGCTTGAGACGATAGCGATTGCCCAGGAATGCCTGATCCTGACAGAGTCGCCTCGAAGCCTAAGCAAAACGACTCGCGCGTTCATCACCAGCGTCATCCCCCCGGTTCATCAATTGGCCGATGGCCTGATCGGTCGCCACTTGCAACATGGGCTCACCCCTAGTGTCCGAGTAGGCGACGATGATACGGCCGAATCACTATCGGCCAGTCACCTAGGGGATAGGATATTCAAGCTGGCTTTTGGCACAACTTCCGGGTAAGGGCGTTATGTTGAATCCCTAGGGGGAGTCTCGTCGCGGGTATGTGATGTCACCGCGTATCTGGCTCACAAACGAAATCAGCAAGTTCTAGGCCAGGCCCGCGATAGGAGGACGGGAAGCACCGTGGATTCGGTGCTTTCGCCTGTACAGCGCTACGAGAAAAGTCGGCTCAGGTGCGCGGCAAGCGCATGGCCTAAGTCGAAGTCGGCGATTCGGAAGCGGGAGACCCGATCGTCTTCCTGCACGACAATCCGACATCGCGTTCACTATTCCAGATCAAATTCCATGGGCGCGTATTCGTCCGGTGCGTAGTTGCATAGGCGTCCGGTCTGCACCCGGTTTTCGAGGTGTCGGCCCAGGCAAGGGCTTTCCGAGGCGATCGCCTACATCGCGCGCTTGATATTTCGGGTGATATTGACTCGGGCGCGTTCAACGTTGGACGAGGCGTGGCGTGCTCTTCCCGGGGCGCCATTGGGCCATCCAGATTGCACGATACTCCACTCGGCGGGGCCTGCTCGGCGACGTTGAGTTCCACGCACGAGTGAGGATCTGGGCACAAATCGGGTGCTCCGAGGTCGTCGCCTCACGAATTCTCAGCGTGCTCGCGGGTTCGGACATCTACGGGTCGAGGGCCTCCGGCTCAGCTCTCATCACTCCCCTCCGTTTCGG
>DUCH01000234.1 GCA_012959865.1 Myxococcales bacterium
GGACCTTCTCCAGAGGATCCATTGCCAGTGGAGAATCCGGCGTTGGGGTGATCAAGTGAAGAAGGGTCGTGGTATAGGTTCTGCCAGTCACCGGAAAATAGATGGCCCACTGGTAGTAGGTGAAAAATGGCTCACCCGTGACCAGGGTATTCCGAACCCACCAAGGCGAAGCCAATAAAACGAAGCCCAATAGGCAGTAGGAGACCCGCCGAACTCGACTCTCAGAATTCGAGAGGACGAGGTACAAAAGCGCGAAGGGCAGCAGAACGATTCCGTTGTACCGTGTGAGATAGAGCGCTGCACACCCGACACCTACCCAGACCGGATGGCTACCTCGAGCCAGGAGCCAGAGAACCAGGAGAATACAGACGCCGTAGAGGGTCTCGGTCATGCCCACCAACGAGAGGGCGAGTGTATCCGGAGCAACAGCAACAGCGCTCGCCGCAACGATGCCTGCTCCGAGCCCGGCAAGTCGTTGCCCCAGCAGCCCAGCCAGCACCACTGAGAGCACGTATAAGCCGAGTAACACGACCTGAATGGCCCACTCCCCTGGACCGAACACCACGAACGCTGCGGCTAAAAGAGAAGGCCACAGCGGTGGTCTCACTAAAGCAGGGTGTTCCCGGTGGACTCCGAACTCGAGTTCCGCCGGATAGATCAGGCTGGTGGTAAACCCATCGCCTCTGGCCAACCTTCGAGCAACGTCGGCATACTCCGCCGCATCGTTGCTTGCGTAACGAAACGGAATTTCCTGTTGGACCCCGAGCCAGAGAGATGCCGCAAAAATGCCAGCCAACAGGAGCCAGTATCGTCGGAACCACGCGCCAGCAGAACGCATTTTGAGAGACTAGCTCCAAACTTGCCAAGGAAAAGCAACGGGCACTCACCCTTCGGTTCTGGGGAACGGGTGCCGGCTGCAAATTCGATATGAAAGCCGATCGCCGAAAGCTCGGCGATCGGTCTCCTCGCAACGGTCAGCAGTGACTGGTCACCTTCCTCTGGTCTTTGTGCCGGAGATGCATGGTGTCGAATCCATGTAGGCCTGAGAAGTCCACCGCATCGAGAAACTTGAATGTCTCGACGAAGGATTCGAGAAGGTTGTCTGCCATTCCCCGAGTCAGGTTGTTCTTCACAACAATGCGAAACATGGTGTCATTTCGGTCTGTATCCGAAAACAACGGGATATTCTCTTCAGTGATAGGATGATTGAAGCCCATTTTATATCCACTGACGTACCAATGGTGTTGCGACAGCGCGTTCTGAAGGTCAACGTCGTCGTAGGTGAACTCGCATTCAGGGTTCAGTGCGGCGGCCACAACTGGCAGGCACGCGTGGTCTCCGGCGTCAAGGAAAATGAATCTCGGTTTACCTTCAAACGTCATCGCCTTGAGACCTTCCCGAATATACTGGGCGTTCTTCATCATCTTGTCACAGACCTGCTGATAGCCCTCGATCCCATAACGCATAAGCTTGTAGTACTGAACGTACACACCACTCGCCGGTCTCGAGAAATTCAAAGTGAACGATTCGGCGTTTCCTCCCAGGTAGGTCACCGAAATTGCCACGTGCTCGCTTAGATCCTTTCTCTGCCTCCAGACCACCCAACCCGTACCGCAACACGATTCTCCGTACTTGTGGCCACTCGAGGAAATTGACAAGACGTTGTTCAGCCGAAAATCCCACGCGGGAACGTCCTGAAAAGGCGCGATGAAACCGCCCGATGCCGCGTCAACATGAATTCCGACTTGGTAGCCCTTCTCTTCGTTGATTTCGCCCAAGACGCGGTCGACATCCCAGACCGGGTCGTACTGCCCGCCGTAGTGGTTTCCCATAATGCACACAACCGCCATGGTATTCTCATCCACGGCGTCTCGAAGTTGTTCTGCATCCAGGGTGAAATCATCCCGCTTGGGAAAGACAAGCCGCGGTTCAATCTCCATGTACTTGAAGAACTTCTCCCAGGCCGCCTGAAAGCAGGATGAGATCACCACATTCGGGCGGATGCCACGCACCTCGCTTTCGGTTTTCCCCGTCCGAGCGCGGTACCACTCACGCCAGCGAGCCTTGAGTGCAATTCCGGCCAAAAGGCAGGCTTCGGTCGATCCGACGGTCCCGGCTCCCGCATAGACCCCGTAGTCGGAAAAACCTTCTGGCTCGGGGCAGTTCCAAAGGCGAGCGATCATATTCACAACCGAATCGTGAAGCTTATAGGATTGCGGGTACACCGTTTGATCGGCGAGATTGACTCGCAGCCCCATCAGGGCAACCGCCTCTTCCTCGGCTTCGAATTCAACATTGACGTACGAGGATGTATTGAGTCGCTGATTGAAGTCCACGGCGTGGTGGTCTTCGATCAGTGCCCGGGCGGCCTTGGCGGTCATGCCGCGCTCGGGTATGCCCTCGGCTTTGGAACGGTCCTTGAGCGGAGCATCTGCAAAGTAAGGGCTGGGCTGGTTGGCCCGCGCCAAGCTGGATTCGTGCTCCTGCTGGAGCTTCCGGAGTTCTTTTCGGAGGGACTCTATCTCACGCTTGAGTTCGTCTACATCGGTGCTCATTCATCGGCTCCTGGTCGATTTAGCTACGGGGTTAGAAGGCTGTCGTTGAAATTGACTTGGGCATTTTGGGCCGGGGCCAAGCATGCGCGCTTCGGGCGCTCTTCGGTAGACGTGAGCTGTGACATCCTCTCCTCGTACCAAGGCCAACGGGTGGGGCCAGGGGAAAGCTTGGCCACGAATTGATCCTGAGACGACCCCCCTCCCCCCTGGGGGTTCGAGCGCCCCATGCCATGTCCCCGACCGGGCGCACTACGCCCCTTGCGGCTCAGTCCCAAGCCCCCGCCCCCGATCGGAAATGAGCCCACCCAACGCAGCCGGCCCGGGAGGATTTACGATGAGTCCTCGTCATGACCGAGGAGAAAGGGAACGTGACGGGTAACGCATCGGCTGTCGAATTTCTCTTCGTAGGCCTCCCGGCACAGGGGACTCATGAACTCGATGTCATCACGAATCTGATCGATTGCGGCAAAGCGCTGCTCCAAGGGTGCCTCGACGGGAAGAATTCGGCCCGTACGCCCCTCTTCGACAAACTGGGTAAATCCTTCTAGGCGGGAAACCAGAACCGGCGTTCCATTCATGAACGCCATGGGGAGTGCGCCGCTCTGCATTACCCGCCGTTGCAATAAGACAACCACCAGACTCTCACGAATTGCTCGACAGATCACCTCATCGGTCAGCCTGTCCCTGTGCACCACAAGAAGGCTCGAGCGAGCAGCCTCCGAGAGACCGTCGAGGATCCGTTCGGGCGGGTCCCCCGTCACCAATTGAAAGACCAGGGTCCCCGAGTTGGCCGCATTGGCCTCAACCATTTCGAAGAACAGGTCGAGCCCCTTTTGATGAGCATTTCCAATGTGGCCCAAAAAGCTGACGAGACTTCTCTTGATTTCCTCGTCACAACCAACATCCGCATAGGCAAGGGGGATGACTCTGGAGTCGCCCTTGAAGCCCGGATAGAAACGCTCAAAGGTACTTCCCGCTTGCCCGGATGGAAGGATCGCGGCATCCGAGCGACGTGCCATGCCCTGGCTCAGGAACTCGTAGAGGATGAGCATGATCGCTCTCTTCCACCCATACACGAACTTGTCCTCGGTATGGGGTTCATGAAAGAGTGCCACCACGCGAACTTGGGGATTCACCTGCCGAGCGATTCGGATCACGATTCGGTCGATCAGGGGGTTGAAATTCACGAACAGCAGGACGGAAGGCGGGTGAGATCGAAACAGCGCCCGCAACTTTCGTAAGGAACCCGAAGTCAGAAAAGAAAGCATGCTGAACAACGGGTTTGAGTCACTGCCTACTTCGACCCGATCCACGTCGAGTTCCGAATCCGCACACAGCCAATCGTATCCGGAAGCCATCAGGTACCGGACGGAATGGCCGGCGCTTCGAACAGGCTCGCCAAGACCCCGTCCATGATTCCACATGACCGGCGAATACTTGAGGCTGGCTATATAACAACTCTCGTTCATCGGAATCCGGTTCTCTAGAAAGCGATCTGGCTCTGCGAAATTCCGAACCCTCAGCTTTATTTCGCGACGGAATCGCTCGGGCTGCGCCAGATTCGAAGGCTAGCCCAAGCTGACCAGGCCAGAGGTTAAGCCTCCCAGGACGTTTTGGACTAGCTTCATCCGCGGCGCTACCGATAAGATCGGAATGGGGATACCCGCTCAACCCGGATCACACACGACTTCCCCCTGGGGCAATCCGCTCTGCCCGGACGCTCACCACCCAAAATACCAAGCCGACCACCAGCGAATGGCATTCCGATGACCTCCACCCAATACAAAAAACCTTCCCGAGCCGGAAAGTTCACGGCGGCAGCCAGGATCTTCTACCACTGGGCAATCCGGCGCAGCGAAGTCCTGCCCTACCTGCCCCAGGAGATCAGCATCGAGCCGACCAACCGATGCAACTTCACCTGCAGTTTCTGCCCCCAATCCAACCTTGATCATTTCGCCCAGATTCCGGCTGCTGCCCTGGAAGCCGGCGGCCTGGAAACCCTCCTCAAAAAACTGCGCGCAGCAGGTGTGAAGGGGGACTTGCTGCACTGGACCCTCGATGGCGAGCCCTTCATGAACAAGCGCCTTCACGAACACCTCCGCCTGGCGCGCGACTACGGATTCACAACGTTTCATTTCGCAACCAATGCGATGTTGCTGACTCGCGAGCGCCTTCACCAACTGCCGAGGAATGGTGTGAAAATCGCAATGACCCCAGATTTTTGCTCGGACCCTGAATATTTCGAAGAGGTTCGAGGTACTCCGGGCTCTTGGCAGGTGGTCCTCGACAACCTCCGAGCAGCACTTGCCGATGAGGATATGAGTCACATCAAATTCAAGGTGACCGATATCTCCTCATTCAAATTCTCCGACCCCGCGGAGCAGGACAGACGATTTGAAGCCCTCAAAGCACTTTTTCCAGCGTCGGATCGGATTTCCTTCCATCGACGCGTATTTCACAACGCATCTGGAACAATGGAAAGCCGACTCAGTTCACAGGACAACTACCGGGTTTGCCCCTACCCCTGGTACACGATGTTCGTCGCACACAATGGTGACGCGGTTGCGTGCTGCCGCGACCTTGAGCACCAGACAGTCTTGGGGAATCTCTTTGACCAGGACCTCGAAGAAATCTGGAACGGAGAGAAGTACCAGGCGCTCCGTCGCGATTTAGTCGAGAAACACCCCGAACGCCAGGCGGCATGCAAAGGTTGTGACATGCCGTACGACCGAGAAAAATTCACGATTAGGAACTTTACCAAAACCGCCATACACCGAATGCTGCTACTCGACGATTAGGTCAGAAAGCCCGGCCAAGGGCACATCCGAGAGCAGAACATCAATCGCCTTCAAACTCCATTAGGCTTCGCACGGAAATAGCGAGCGCTTCGAGTTTCTTTCGGCCACCCAGGTCAGGAAGGTCGACGATAAAACTGGCGCCGACCACTTCCCCACCGGACCGACGAATGAGTTCCACGGCAGCGCACGCGCTCCCTCCCGTTGCAATGAGATCATCCACGAGGAGGATTTTTTCGCCTGGGGAGACGCTGTTCACATGGACCTCCATTTGGTCCGTGCCGTACTCCAGTTCGTATTCCACCGAATGAGTTGCCCCCGGCAACTTACCCTTCTTTCGTATAGCCACGAATCCAACCGATAGCTGCTGGGCAATCGCGCCACCCAAAATAAAACCACGTGCCTCTATTCCTGCGACTCGAGTAATTTGAAGATCTATTAGCGGATCCACCAGTTCCCTGATGGTCTGCTGAAACCCGCTGGCATCTTCCAGCAAAGTCGTAATGTCGCGAAACTGAATTCCTTTCTTCGGATAGTCAGGAATCGTACGAATGAGGTTTTTGAGATCCATCGATTTTACTAGCCCTTAAGTTGTGTTCGTTCCCATTGGGCGCACTCCGCGCACCCTAGCAAAAACCGAGGGAAGGCCTTTTAACCCGAATTCCGAGCCACCACCATGTAGCTCTCGCCCCACCACCAAGGGAACCATCCGGCCGCGGCCTGGACAACCTGAAAAGGCAGCGAAAGCGGAAACCGGCCCACGACCGGCATGCCGTTGAACAAAGTTGTCCCCTCCGAGAGTCTCTCGAATCCCTGTTTGCCCAGTGCAGCCTGCCACTGAGCCGGCGACCGAAGCGAAATGTGATCATCACGAATACCCTGCCAGTTCTTGCCCTGGAGCCGGGCTCCCAGCCCTTGAGGATTCGGTGTGGACAGGAGAAGAAGCCCGCCGGGCCGCAGAATTCGGGCAACTTCAGCGAGAAAGTCTTCGGGGATCGAAAAATGTTCAATCACCTGAAGCGCAGAAACGACGTCGACCGAGTTAGCGCCCAAAGGGATCATCTCCGAGCTTGCCCGAACGAAGTGGGCGGACTGCACCCGTCGGGAGGCAAACCGGATCAGGTCATCCTCAAGATCCAGTGCCATCACCTGTGAATCAGGAAACCACTTTTCGAGGCACAGAGCGAAATTGCCCGGTCCGCAGCCCACCTCGAGAATTCTCGAAAGCGTCTCTCCAGAAGAGTGCTTTCGAATCGCCCTCCCCCACACATGGTAGGCCGCTTCGAATTTTCGTTGAGAAAGACGCTTCTTTAGACCGGTCATCTCTGCGGGCAGATAAGGAGAACCGCCGGCGTCCGAATTCTGATCTCCCTGCACAGCTTCTTCCTTTACGGATGGATGGCACGGATGGATGGCACGGATGGATGGCACGGATGGATGGCACGAATGGCGGCGGAGCCCCATGCCGCAAAAACCCGCCAGCTACTGGACCGGCTTCCACAATCAATACATGCCCCATGGCTTCCGGCCTCCTCGAACTTCAGATCGCCCCGACCAACTTAGCGCAGGGCACTGACTTGTCGTTTCGCGTATTCGTCTGCATACAAAGACGAAAAAAAGCGAAGCCTCGCCGCGCTACTCGAAAATTTTCACCAGGCTGCCACAAGAGACGAAAAAAGAATTATCCGGGGGCAGTCGCTGGAGTCGAATCTCTTCTTGACCAGCGGTCCCACTCGACGGCGACTACGCGTGCAGCCCAGCCCTGAACTTTTCCACAGGCCAAGAATTCGTTCAGGGGCCTACATCACCAGAAACGCCAGCACAGCCGCAGCCAGACCCCACGAGCCATTTCGCCGGACAAAGTTGGGCGGGATCACCGACAGCGCTTCGAGAGGCTTTGCTCCACCCCTTGCTTTCAGGATCACGGGCAGTTCGACACTCGTGGCAAAGACTCCAAAGCCGAATGAGCCGCTCACAAGCGCGATCTGACCGACACTCGTGAGAGGGAGTCCCATGATCAAGAGAACAAAGAGAAGCCAGTGTCCAATATTTCCGCCCAGGCTCATCCCCATGAAATGCGAAGCATCGCACTTCATCAAGTTCAGATTGAATAGCTGCGGGAATGCACTGAAAGGCAGAAGCGGCGTATCCGACCCCGAAACTCGAGCCCCCGTGAAGTGACCCCATTCGTGACTCAGCGCCCCCAATGCGGCGCCCACCAGAAGCCCGTCCAGCACGGAAAGACCCTGGGCCAGCCGGCCCTCGGTCAGGCCCGCCCATGCATCGGCTGCGGCAAAGAGAGACAGCAGCGCAGCACCGAGGCTGATGTCGCGAAGCACGCCGAGTGCGAGTGAACCCTTCTTGGCTTGGGGGTCGGTTTCCGCTTCTGAGTTCTCAGCGGTCGGGTCTTCCGAATTTTCGTGATCTGACATCTTTTTTTGATCCCTTCATCATGGGCAGCCGACCACCTGTCGGCCATGCTCCTTGACCGATAGCCCGCCCCACCCTCGTTCCTGCGGATCGGCGAACCATAGGCGATCTCCAGCCCGACTTCCCCGGACGACGGGTCCGTCAGTCTAAGTCCGGGGTGAAGCCGTACCTAAACCCGGGCAGGAATACGCCGAAAGACCGCAGCTTGCCCACAGCCTGTGTCTGATACCCGCCCAGAGGCGCACGAAACACCCCGAGGGATGAACACGCACGTTTTCTCCCAAGCACATGCCCGGAAGAGTCGAATTGGTTCACCGGGGCGGGCAATGTGTCAGAGGCCAGAGGCGACGGGGCTACTGTGCCTTGCCGCACCACAGATGCACCGCTCCCACTGCGCCGATGGTTAGGGGAAGGCGCTGATACAGGGGCAGGCCCATTGGCGTCCAATGGCTGTCGAGGACTTCCAACCCCACCGCGTTTAGTTCACTCCGCCATTGCGGTCGTGAGAGGAAACACACACCCACGCCCGCCGTGTTCGCGCCGAGCTTACGCGCGATTTTCGAGAGCGCTCGCACCGATGTGATTTCGAATATCGCCCGACTCGGAAGATTGGTCAGGAGCGTGCCTTCGAAGACATTCTCCCAAATTGAAACACGACCTCTTTCGGAAAGAGATGCTGATAGATCGCGCAACACGCCCCGGATGGTTCGACGACTGCCCGAATAGCTTCCGGTCACAAGATGGTGGAGCAGGCAATTCACGAAGACAAAATCGAATTTTTCGCCGCCCAGAATTTCAGGGAGCTGCGTAGCCGAGCCAAGCAGCAGCCTCTTTCGATCATTGGGAATATTCTGCTCGAGCAGATACTCACTGTTGTCCACGACCACTGCTTGCGCCCGGGGGTACTCCGCCAGTAGTTGATCCGAAAACCGACCGTTCGCTCCGCCTATATCGAGAATACGAAATTCCTCGTCAACCCCGCCAATTTCCATGGGGATTCGGCCTGTCTGCTCTTGCCATTGGGCTCGGTAGACCTTGTGACCATCCTCTGTAAAATAGTCGAGTTGGTCCTCGTCAAGCTGTATCAGTTCGTCGGTGCTCATATTCCGCCTCTCTCGAACCAGGTGCCCAAGCTCCGTCGGCGGGTCGACGTCTCCACTCCCCCGGTTCACACGCGCAATCGACACAAGCACTGCGGCAGTCAAATCGTTCAAGCACAAGCTCCGCGAACGCCTAGATTACGCTGTTTATCGGAAAGAATGCAAGAAAATTCAAGGCGAAATCAACTCGCACCACCATGGATCGACGATCCATCCAAAATGAGCGCAGCCCACAAGGAGGGGCTCCAGTCCCGAGAACGGCGCGCCAACCCGAGAATCACCCAGGGGCTTTCCTACCGCTACACGCTACTTGCCCGTCGCCGTATCAAACCACCCGGACGCGCTCCGGTGTCCTTGCCGTCTCGGAAAGTCACCTCGCCCGCAACCACGGTAGCGGCGTAACCGTCGGCACCCTGAAGCAAGCGCGGAGCGCCCGTGGGCAGATCGTTCTCGACACGAGGCATGTGCATCCGCAGACGCTCCAGGTCGATCACGTTCAAGTCGGCTCGCCTACCGGGCTCCACCACTCCTCGATCGGAGAATCCATAGAGATCGGCCGGTTCCTTCGTCAACATGCGAACGGCCTCCTCAACGGAAAAACGTTCGCCACGGCTCCGATCACGCACCCAGTGCTGAAGCATGAAGGTGGGGTATCCGGCATCGCAGAGGACGGTCACATGCGCTCCCCCATCGGCTGCCCCTATAAACGTACCCTCGTGTCGCATCATCTGCTCTACCGCGCCTAGATCTCCATCCGCATAGTTTCCCATATAGACGTGCAAGAAACCCTTGCCAATCTCGCACATCGTATCGTAGACAACCTTCTCGGCGGATTCGCCCAATTGCTCTATTCGCCGGCCGATACTTTCCGAGGGATCGGGTTCGAACGTTGGATCGCCGTCGAAAATATACGTCGCCCCCAAGCTCTGCATGACGATCATGTGACCATTCTTGAGCAGCGGTGATTGAACTTCCTCGGACAAAATCCGCTTGCGCATCGCCGGGTCCCGCAAATGCTCGAGTCGTTCGCTCAGAGGCAGCGCCGCCACTTCCAGATAGCTCGGCCGATCCATAAAAATATTAAAGCTGTCCCAACTCATCAAGATTCCGCCGGGCCGATTGGCCGTCATGCCCACCAGTTTTGCGCCTTCTCGGTTGGCTCTCTCCATTTTCTCGAGAATTTCAAGCCAGAGGTCCGTCTGGACATTGTTTTGGGCAAGGGTGAATGACACGGTACAGCCGGTTTCCAAGCTCAGTTGGCGATAGAGTTCGACCTCAGCCCGGAAACCATCGGGGTTCTCCCCCATCAACCCGTCCGGAACCACTTGAAGCAAATTGGAGCCCCCCGCCTGGGTGGCTCGAACCAACGCAAGGATTTCGCTCTTGTCTGCGAAAGTGCCGGGCACTGCTTCGCCGTTTGTTGATACGTGGAGCGCGATTCGATTCGTAGAGAAGGCGACCGCGCCGGCGCTCACGGCTCCTTCGGTCAGCAGTGCCATTTGATCAATTTCACTGGGTGTGGCCGGGCGATTCACATTCCCCGATCGACCGAGGACATAGGCCCGGATTGCGCCGTGTGGAACTTGCGCAGCCAATTCGATCGCGCGGGGTTTGCTCGCCAGAGCATCGAGATATTCCGGGAAACTCTCCCAGGCCCAATCAATTCCGTCGGCAAGCGCCGCCCCGGGAATGTCTTCCACCCCCTCCATCAATGCGATTAGAAACTCTTCACCCCCCGGCCTAACCGGTGCGAAGCCAACACCGCAATTTCCCATCACCGCAGTGGTTACCCCGTGATCTGAAGAAGGCGCAAGACGGTCATCCCAGGTGGCCTGGCCGTCATAGTGCGTGTGCGGGTCAACAAAGCCCGGCGTGACCAACTTCCCGGCCGCATCGATCACCGTCTCGGCCTGCCCGGGATCCACTGATCCTGCTCGTTCAACACCCTTGACCAGGCCGCCTTCCACCACCACGTCAGCTTGACGTTTGGCGCTGCCCGTACCATCCACAAGATCGCCACGCCGAATCAACATGTCCATGTTTCAGAGAAATCCTATTGAGAGCCCGCAGGGTATTCGCCATCGTACCGGCAACCGCTCGCCCCCTTCGCGGAAAAAATGAATTTCGAGCAAAGCCTCCGCGATCAAGCTCGAACGACGAAAGACATAACTACAAAGTGAAGTCGGCCCTCGCAACCGCTTACCCAGCCACCAACGCCCGCCCAAACGAGGCCGCCACCCTTCCAAGGCAACGCGCTGTCAGTTCTTCTCGATCTCAAGGGTTCAGACGTCGCCCCGCGCCAGAGAACAGCTCAACAACCGAAATGCAGACGTAATAGTAGGCGAATATTGCCTCCATGCGAAGCCTGCCTCTCACCCTTAGCCCGCTTTCTCTCTTCCCTCGGCACACATCCACAAGACTCTACCCGGCATTCGCCCCAGGGAAGCCTCGATCAACCCCCACGACTTTTCATTTCGCACCTTCTCCGGTGCGCTACTCATCAAACCCTTCAACTATGCTCACGGCTTGATTTGAGACGGAACAAACTAGGCCGAGACAATTGAAGAGAATGACTCCAGCGCTGCGCATTCGGGTCATTGCCGTCAGTAAATGGCGTCTGGGGAGTGGCGTCTGGGGAGTGGCGTCTGGGGATCGACTTCAGAGAAGCGAACTCAGAGATGAGACTGCCTCACATTGAAGTAGTGAACGCTAAACTTTTCTTCCGGGTCCGTCCAGACTGCTTGCGGTGTGAACCCCGCCTTGGATGCGAGTGACTGGAACTCGCCCACTTCGTATTTGTACGCGTACTCCGTTACGATCGACTCGCCGGCCGAGAACGAGATGAACTCGGCACCGACCGCCACGCGACAGGCCGTTTCGCAAACCAGATGCATCTCAATTCGTCCGTGGTCCTTGTTCCAGAAGGACTCGTGCCGAAAAGCCTCCTCGGGAAACTCGCCGGCCAATTCTCGATTGATTCTTGTGAGGAGGTTTCGATTGAAAGCTGCCGTGACCCCATTGCTGTCGTCATAGGCCCGCCTCAGGACATCGGGCTCCTTCCTCAAATCGACGCCAATAAGAAGGCCCCCGCCCTCTCCTATCAGGTGCGCCACTCGATTCAGAAACTCCAGGGCCTCTTCGGGTCTAAAATTGCCGATCGTGGAGCCCGGGAAATATACGACACTCCGGGAAACACTCTTCGCCAGCTTGGGGATCTGCAGGGGCATCAGATAGTCCGCGCAGATTGGGAATACTTCAAGCCCCGGATATCGCTGTACTATCGCGCTGGCGGACTCCTCGAGAATCTCACCAGAGATATCAATGGGTACATATCCTGCTGGCGCTCGCATCGCATCGAGGAGCAGTCGCGTCTTTCGACTGCTTCCGCTCCCGTACTCAATCAGGAGAACTGATTCTCCGAGATGACCCGCCATGTCAGCCACGGAGGACTCCATAATGTCGAACTCCGTTCGAGTCGGATAGTATTCATCCAACTCGCAAATCTCCTCGAACAACAGAGACCCTCTCGCGTCGTAAAGATATTTGCAAGGCAAAGTTTTCTGCTCACCACGAAGACCCGCGAGAACATCTTCCAGAAAGCGATCGGGCTCAGGCACAGTACACCTCATACATCGCGGGCCAACCGCAAACCGCTCCATTGCCATCGGGCATGTGCGGGAAAAAAGTTTCGATAAGTCGACCGTATGTGCTGACGGGGTGTCACACACGATCCTCCTCGGAGTACGTACTGGTTGGCCATGAATTTCCCATTATATTCGCCCAAAGCGCCCGGTCCAGCCCGATAGCCCGGGTAAGCCTGATAGGCCGAACTCGTCCACTCCCAGACATCCCCGAAGAGTTGGCTGGGCCTGGCGGTGATTCTGGCGGCGGTTGTAGATGTGGCGGTTGTAGATGCGGCGGTTGTAGATGTGGCATTTGTAAATGCGGCAGCGGAGCTAAAAGCGGAGGCAACCCCTGTCGGACAATAAATCCCGGATTCAAGCAGGTTGTCCTCGGCCTGGGGGGTGTGCGCGGTCAATTCCCACTCGCCTTCAAGGGGAAGTCGAGCATCCGACCACTTCGCGTAGGCATCGGCTTCGAAATAACTAATATGAGAGACGGGTTCGCTGGGAATCAGAGCGCCCAAACCCGCCAAGCTAAAGTGCTGCCAGGCGCCCTCGCCCTCGATCCAGTACAGCGGGGCCTCCCACCCCTGTTCCTCTTTGAGCGCCCAGCCTTCGGCGAGCCAAAGTTCTGGGCGCTTGTACCCATCATCGTCGATAAAATCCCGAAATTCCTGATTGTTCACCAGCCGAGATCCAATTTCGTGAGGGTGCAATAGGATTTTGTGCCGGGGCCCCTCATTGTCGAAGCCAAAGTTCAAGCCCGAGTGCCCAACGCTCTGAATCCCCTCGGCGCCGGGGTACCAGTGCAAGGCCGGCACTTCGCACGGCTCAGCTCCGGGCAGATCACTTCGATAGGCGGGGTAGAGCGGATTTTGGGAAAGCAAATGGAGAACATCGGTCAGGATCAGCTCTTGATGCTGTTGTTCGTGGTGGATCCCAAGTTCAACGATACCCAATTGGTCGAGGCGGAAAGATCCCGACTCCAGGCCTTGGAGAATCGCCTCGTCCACCGCAGTCCGATATTCAAGCACAGTCGGTAGGTCCGGCCGGGTGAGCAGCCCACGCTGGGCTCGAGGATACTGCTCGCCCACGGAGTTGTAATAAGAGTTGAAAACGGCGCTGAAGGAGGGCGCCAAGGGCAAAAACTCCGAATTCTGTGCCGCAAGAATAAATGTCTCGAAAAACCACGTGGTATGCGCCAAGTGCCATTTGGTCGGACTGGCATCCGGCATGGACTGCACGGCGCAATCTTCTGCCGAGAGCGGCTCCGCTAGGGAGCACGTGGTCTCCCGAACCGACCGGAATCGATGCGCCAGTTCTTCGGCAAGCCGTAGTGCCCCTTGGGAGGCATCACACTGCATCTCGCTTTTCGACGTCAACCCAAGACTCCGAACCGTAATTGAAGGCAGTTTCTAACCTGTCGTTACGCACTGATCCGAGGCAAGGGGAAAACACCTTGCCCAAGGGAAATAGACCCTAGCACGACCCCATCGATTGAAAGGGGACTTTCGTTACACCAGAGAATCTCGCGGTTTTCTCGCGAGGTTCGTCGCCCGAGTGAACAAGAAACTCGCCGTTACTCCCAAAAGTGAGAATCCGACCATCACCCAGGAAAAGTACTGATAGCCGAGAGCCCCGGGGTAACTGTCCAACAACCATCCAACGACCACTCCAAAAAAAACATCCGGTGAGTATCCCAAAACCGAAACAATTCCTACCGCACTTCCCGTTGCCACCGCGGG
This sequence comes from Myxococcales bacterium, assembly GCA_012959865.1. Lineage (GTDB taxonomy): Bacteria > Myxococcota_A > UBA9160 > UBA9160 > UBA4427 > JAZXM01. Next base: position 14,249 of record DUCH01000234.1, read on the forward strand.
CACCCTCCCCTCTTCCAGAAGCGCAAAATAAATTCCGCGAAGGCCGAATGCAGCTGCACTCGAAACCACGATATTGAGAATGAAAATCTGAACGCCCAGCATGCTGAACTGCTCCGTCCCAGAAAGCAGGTACGCAACCACGAGGAAGAGAAATAAAATTCCAGACGCCCGAGAGGAGAGAATTCGATCCCCAAGAAACCCAGCGCCCAGAGCAGCGACAGGTCGGATCCAGGCGAGGCCGGCAATAATACGGGGCGCCTCGACTTCTGAGAGTCCATAGACCTCGACCGCAAAAAAGGAATAATAATCGATCCCCTTGTAACCGATGTACGCGCAGATCAAGATCAGAGCCTGGAGCCACACCGTCCGCATTCCAAACACGCTGCGAATCTGCGCCATGGAGACACTTCTTCCGACTCTCCCCTGTGGCGGCAATTCGGGCTCTTTCACAAAGACCCAGGTCAGAAGAGCGGCGCAGAAAGTGACCGCCGTGTAGAAAAAGATCACTCCCTTAATCGCCCGCACCCGGTCCGCTTGAGTAAGTGCCTCGCTGTTTTCGGGGAAAATTTGCGAAAAGAGTGCGACTGCCGCTGAAGCCATCACCGCCGCCAACAAGCCCCGACCCGCATCCAAAATTCCGTAGGCTCGGCCCTGTTGGCTCGGGTCGCCCCACTCCCGGGTAGCTCGAATCAGTGCCGCCCAGAAAAGAAGGATCGTCGTCAGGCCCCAAAACCCGAATAAGAGCCACAACTGTTCGAAGTTCGGCACCGTCGAAAAGTAGAGTCCCCCCGTGGCTGTAGTCAGCAGCGATGCAGTGAGGAGCTTGCGCGCCGGAAAGAGATCCGCGATTGGGCCGCCGGGAAAATACGCCAGCATCGCCACGATTCCGTAGGCCGACTGCAGAAGGCCCAACTGCGTATTATCAAGATTGAAGGCAAGTAGAAAAGTTGGGCGGAAGTATCGGGCCACGTTGTAGGGCAGCGCAAAAATAGCCTCCGCCGCAACGATCAGGCTTACCAGGGCAATGGCGCGCGAAACTCCCGAGTTCAAAGTACTTTTTGATCCACTCATCCGTCAGCCACACTCATCCAAACCCACCGACCACGCCTTGGATCCCCATACCTTGGAATCCCAAGCCTTGGACAGGGCGCTTGAACTAGAAACCGAGCGCTTGCAGCAGAGCACTTGTAACCGAGCCCTTCTGCGGCTGAATGCCTCATTGCCCACTTTTTCTCCGTGAACGCCGACTTGCCAAGCGTAATCCCAGCGAAGCCAAGCCGCGAAGCACCGGGCCAATAGCTCTCACAATCCCGCCGAGCCTCCCATCCGGCGGCTTGAGCCTTCTTCAACACCGAGATCCTCGCGAAGGCCACTCGTCAAGGCAAGGGTCACACCGTCGAGAGGTATGCCCGCTCCATCGGCAATGCGAACTATTCCAATGCGAACCATTCCCTGGAAGTTGCCCACCACAGCCGCAGGGTCGACCAGCGCCCCAGAACCCGCTGCATCTCTAATGGCACCTGGTGCCGTTGCCAGGTCCGCCACGTCTCCGGCCACCCCAGCGCTCGCAAAAGTTACCAACCCCTCGCCGTGGGCGATACCGGTGTCACCCGCCAGTGCCCCTGCGAGATCCCCAGAAGATGCGCATCTCTTCCTGAATACTCGACGCTCGCACGGAGCATCAATGCGTGGGAATTCGTCCGGCAAAAGCACTCGTTGAGGGCAGAAATGCGCCCGGCCACAAACTCAACTTGGGACCCATCCAGCTCCTGGATTTTTCCGAATTCCCGCATCTGAAAGGCGCTGCGGTACTGGGCGTCGAATACTTTCTCGGCGCCAAGATTTCCGCGGGAACCAGGCTGAGAGCGCGTAGGATAAATGGAGCGGGGCAAGGACTTCCGAGCAGAGACCCGGAGTCCCGATCCGACAGAACCGACACCCAGGCGACCCCAAGCCAGTAAAGAAAAGTCAGTTGGAAGAAGTCAGCAAGAAACAGTCGGTACACAAGTGGCCTCTGATTGGTATCCTCCTAGCCCAGACCCGCCTAAAGGCAGAAAGGCCCAACATGACTGAAAGCTGGACCATCAACCGACTTTCCGGCTCTCTCGGAGCCGAAGTCCACGGCGTTGCCCTAGGAGAAGTAGGCCCGGCAGAAGCCGAGGAAATCCACTCCCTACTTCTGAAACACCAGGTCCTCTTCTTTCCCGAGCAGCATCCGAGTCCAGAGCAGCACATTGGGTTCGGACGCCATTTCGGGGACCTTGGCGAACATCCCAATCTCAAAAATCCGTTTTCCGAGAGCGGAGAAATTTTTGAGCTTGCCGCAAGCAAAGGCGGAATCGCTGACGAGTGGCACAGCGATATAACTTTCCAGGACAAACCTTCGATCCTCTCGATCCTCCACATGATCAAGTGCCCGGAAGTGGGCGGAGACACAATGTGGGCCAATGTCTACAAGGCGTACGAAGAGCTCTCACCCGCCATGCGCGATTTCTGTCAGGGCCTCACCGCACTCCACGATGCGGCGCCCCATGGCAAACCTCAGGATATGGCGATTCATCCCGTGGTGCGAATTCACCCGATCACAAAGCGGAAGTCCCTATTCGTCAACGAACACTTCACACGCCGAATCGTCGAACTGAGTTCTGAGGAAAGCGAAGCGCTCCTCGGACACCTGAAGCGATGGGTTTCCAATCCACGTTTCACCGTGCGCTACCGGTGGACTGAGGGGACAGTGGCCATGTGGGACAATCGGTGCACCCAGCACTTCGTTCTGAACGATTTCGAAGATGAGAGAATCATTCAACGCGTAACGGTGATGGGCGACGAGCCTGAAGGCGCTGAGCCTGCTCGCTGGGATCCCTATGTTCGCAGCCAAAACCCCGCAGCCACGAGCCGCTATGACGCCCAACTCAATCAATACCTCGGGCGCAAAAACGCAAGCCTGGAGTCAAACCGAAAATAGGAATCGCGCTCCAACCGACTCTTCTGTTCCCGAAAGAAGACTTGTCCCAATCGACTTCGGGCTGCGCGGCGACTTTCCAGCCGTCCCTGAAAGATTGAAATTCCGGTGTACGCCCGCCCGCACTTTTCAACCGAGACTACCAGAGTGACATAACGGGTATGTGGCACGACAACCTCCGCACGGTAAGGCTCTCGAGCGGGGGCTGTCACTCCCCCATGCAGAATGAAGCAATCGGAGCCCTCAATCAACGTGCCGCCCTGGCCTCAGTCGTTCTCGAACCTCATGGCTCGTGGCGCCACGTCTTCGTTCGCACTCGGCCGATTTCTCCTTTTGCGTGTTCCTGGCTATCGGTTATTTTAGCGACGTCGATAAATCGACCGGCAAACCGAGGCACGAGATCCGTCCCCTCCGCCGAGCTTTAGGCCCACAGGAATCTGGCGAACCTCAACCTCTGGCAAACCCAACCAATGGAGCACCTTTCCTTCCCCGGGCGATCCAAGCACCTTCCCCGTTCGCAGGACTACGCAAGACTACCCAGGACTACGCAGGAGTAAGAGTGCAATGAAACCCGTTTGTTTAATTATCGGCGCCGGCGCAGGCATTGGCGGAAATGTGGGGAAACGCTTCGCCCAGGCGGGTTACCACACCGTTCTTTGCCGCCGCAGTAACAAAGAGGGTCTGGACACAATGGTCCAAGAGATCGAGCAAAGCGGCGCCTCGGCCTCGGGCTTCCTTCTCAACGCAATTGAGCCGGGCTCAATCGAGAATTGTGTGGCCACCGTCGAGGCAGATATCGGCCCTATTGAGGTCGTACTCTTCAATCTCGGTGCCCAGATTGGTGATCGGTCGCTCAAGGAGACCAGCCCAAAAGCTTTCGAGATGGGCTGGCGTCTCGCGACATTTGGGCTCTTCCGGGTCGCCTCTTCGGTTTTCCCGCTAATGGAGGAGAGGGGCAAGGGCACCCTCTTGGTCACTTCGGCCACTGCCGCCGTGCGCGGGAATCGGGGCCAGCACTCTCATGCAGCGGCGATGGGAGGGCGTCGAATGCTTTGCCAGACGCTCAATGCCGAATTTGCACCCAAAGGAATCCACGTGGCTCATATCATCGTTGATGGGGCCGTCGACGCGCCCGACACCCTGGGAAAGATGCTCGGGCCAGAAAAGTTCCAGAAACTCCGAGAAAGCCGAGGGCTCGAACATGACGGCCTAATGCTTCCTGCCAAGATGGCTGAAACATACTTTCATCTCGCCCAACAACACCGCTCCGCCTGGACTCACGAGATTGATATGCGGTCGTTCTCCGATCTGGCTTGGTGGAATCACTAGGCAGCTCGCGAGAGCCCGGCTCCTTGTTTTATACCGGACGGCCCATCGCGCACTATCATGCCAGGCCCCTACTCAAGGCTCATTTTTCGCACCGGGCGCAAGATCATTGAGTAAGTCATCCAACTTTGCCGAGTTAATCGGCTTGGCGAGAAATCCATCGAACCCAGCCTCGACGTACCGGGCCCGATCTGATTCGCTCGCACTTGCGGTCATTGCCACTACGGAAACCCCAGCCAGAGCCTCATTTTTTCGAATTTGGGCGAGAGCCTCAAACCCGTCACAATCTGGCATGTGGATATCCATGAGCACCAAATAGGGACGCTCCCTATTTCCCAGAGCAATCGCCTCGTAGCCACCCGTTGCCATGATTGGCTCAATTCCTCGGACTTGGAGCAGCCCCTTAATCACGGCCAAGTTCGCGGGTTCGTCATCAACAACCATCAGTCGAAGTTCGCCCTCAGCCGAAAATTCCGCACCTTCCTCGCCCAGGGGCCGAGCGACCCCTGGAATCGTTTCTACCTGCAATTGAGGATCGGCAATCGGCATTACCAACTGAAAGGTACTCCCACGGCCCAGCTCGCTCTGAACGCGTACTTCGCCCCCATGGAGTTGAGCCAAGCGCCGTGTCACCGCCAGGCCAATTCCACTACCTCCCAGGGCTTCATCGCGCTTTCTGTCCACCTGGTAGAAATCATCGAAAACACGCCCCAGATCTTTCTCCTCGATCCCAATTCCCTGGTCCCATACTTCCAGACACAGCCAGCCCTCTCGATCAAGGCGGCTCCGAATTCCCACGGCCCGATCCGGCGAAGTGAACTTCACTGCATTCGACAAAAGATTATAGAGGCACTGACGCAAGCGGCGGCGGTCGACGCGCAGCATCGGCCAGTCCGGACCCACCTCGTTTATAATCGCAACTCTCTCCCCGCGGCTTCCAGACTCCACATTCCGCACAACTTCAAGGACTACATCCCCAGGCGAAACATTCTCCAGGGTCAGGTTGATCGAGCCCATTGTGATCTTCGTCACATCAAGCAGGTCGTCGATAAGTTCAAGCAAGTGATTCCCTGACTCACGAATGCTCTGGACGAAGCCAGCCTGCTCTTCGTTGAGTTCCCCGTAGTGTCGATTCTCGAGCAGTTCGGAGAAACCTAAAACCCCGCTCAGCGGAGTGCGTGTCTCATGACTCACCCAGGACAAAAATCGGGATTTGGCGATATCCGAAGCTTCGGCAGTCTCTTTGGCTTTGATCAGGTCGGTCGCCTGATCCCGTAGTTTCTGGTTGAGTAGAGCTTCGACGCGCTGGGCCCACCAATTCCGAATACCCAGAGACGCCACCAGGACACATAGCGTCGAGGCCAAGTACGGAAGTACCTCCTGACTAAGGTCGCCCCCGTAAAACACCGCCACTACAAAGACAGAGCCTACGGCGAATGCGGGAAGAAGTGTCTCCGACTGTTTCGCATGTTGCACTCTCTCATCCAGCTCATGCGGTTCCTGAAGTTCGGCTGGCCAATACTCCTGCTCCGACGCAGCAGAAAACCACAACGCCGAAGCCAATAGGTAAAGCGCAGAATAGGCATTCGTCCAAGCGGAAGAATCATTGATGAGCTCATATATAAAACCGAAGTACTCGGCGATCACGCAGAACATCCCAGCGACGAGAAGCGACATGATCGCCCGCTTCTCTCCCTTGAAGTGGAGTACGAGCAACACCAGGCCAACAACTGTCGCGGCCATGATAATTGCGCCTTGAAAAGTCTTGATCAAGGCAACGTCGGCCTCCCCCCACCGAAGCAGTTGGTAGACAACCAGGAGATAGGCGAATGCGACAGACGAAAAAACGATTCCGAGGTTCCCCAGCCTAACCAGTTGGGCTCCTCGAACATGCGACTGATCTTCGTAAAAAAGCATGCCTACCAAAAAACAGAGCGGCGAGAACACGTAACCGGTCGTGGCCCATTCGGTCATGGGACTCGCAGACGGGTTGACAAATTCGAGATAACCCCAGAACCCATCCGCCAGGGCCATACATCCGCAGCCCAGTGCAATGAAGATCCACGCTGTCCGCTCGCGCCCAGCCAACGTCGAAGCGGTCTTCAAGCCCCGGATGCCCGCGAGGGCCGGAAAAACGGGAAAGCAAAAGGTGACGTACCAGTAGCTGGCTGTACCCGATTCCAATCCTTGCAAAATAAAATATTGGCACGTCAGAATGGACACTCCGAAGGAGATCGCGATCATCACCCTGCGGAGCGCTGGACTCCATTCGACACTCGTAGATTGCCGAAACAAGCTGTCGATTGCTTTCATACCGCCGTTCCCTTGCTCAATCCTGAAGATGCACTCACTATAAGATATTCGCGAGATTCTGACCGCATCCGGGTTTTAAGAGTCTCGGGTTTTAGGGGCCGAGGGGTTTTAATGGCGTTTTCAAGGGCGTTTTTAGGGGCCCGGGTGCTCGTCGGTGAAAACGTGGCGGGCAAGGCTAAATCTGACTCGCGCGTCTCAGGGGCCCGATTGCCTTCAGACTAAACTCCTTACATGCCCAACTGCCGCGAAATAGACTTAAAAGCCTGCCCTTTAGAGACTGGTTCCTCGCGGAGCCAAACACAGACATTCAATGCCGCCACTCAGGTCAAGGGCCCCACACTTGGGTGCCTGCCGGCTTCACTGCAACTAAGCGAAGCCAAATCCCTCGTAGCCATTCGCCGTCCGCGCCTCGCAACCAGTCACGTAATCTGAGAAACCCACGAATGGCATGAAGACCCGGGACTTACCGGGAATATTGGCGCCGAGATACCACGAATTACAGTCCGGAAAATAGTCTGGTCGGCAATCTCATTCACCAGGGCCACCCAGCCCCCCCTCGACTCCAGCATTGGATTCAATGGTCTTGAATCCCTTTTCTCCCATGTAACCCGTGCAGTCAGCAATCCACTCCACGTGCTGTTCGATGGGCTGGACCATGTCAGAAAGCACCGAGGGACTCCCTGGCCGGTGACGACAGAGAAGTTCGAAAATCCCCGAGTCGCCAGGCCCATTTCCCCCTGAGCTTCAGGCCATCTCGGGCGTCGAGGACACAGCCCCGACGGAAGGAAATGAATCCATGACTCCGTTCGCGAGGCGATCATGAGCGGCTGGGGCCGTGTGCGGCTTGGGTACTCTCTTCCTTCACGGATCACACGAGCCACGGCCCGGCTCTTGGCGAGGGGTCGCAGCATATGTCGGTAGCCACCGACTTGCTCCTGGGAGTCCTGAAAAGAAGCCGATGCTCCAATGAACTCTTCGACGGACGCAATGGCTGCTTCAAACCCGGCGAGCGTCGCGCCCAGCGCGTCGGCATTCGCGACAGGGACAGGCGAAAGGGGACGCAAATGGAGGGGCGAAGACGAGGTTGAAGAGGAGGCGAAGAGGGGATCAAAGAAGAGAGAGTCAAAGAAGGGGGCCAAAGGCGGAGTGAGGAAGGACTCGATGAGGAGGGCGTCGCAGAACCCAACCGACCACTCATAACCGCGATACATGCGAACTCAAACAGCCCAATGCGAATCTTCGGTTTCATAGATTGATCGGGACATCCGACACGTATCATCGCTGGAGTTCTGCTCACATTGCTATCTAGGACAGTGGTAGACATCCCCCGAAAAAGCGTTCCCCGACGAGGCGGACGTTTTCGCGCTGACCCCAGCGGCCGGAACGACAAGGTTCCCGCCCATTCGAAGAGCCTTACCGCTCAATTCGTGAATGAAATCTACTTCAGCGCCACCCGTGACTGACCCCAAGAGAGAGAGGTCCAGTTCCGGCATCGAAACCGATCCCTTCCGAATACAGCTTGGGCTCGGCTCGTAGCCCGGGTCCTCTATCTCCACGGCCCGACGCACATTCAAACCTCGGAGATCAGAGTCCCCGGAAGAACAACCCATAAGAAAAAAGGCCGCTCCGATTATCACTCTAGTTAGCATCCACATCACCTCAAGACTCTCATATCACCCACAGCACGCCCAGACGGACAGGGGCAACTGTGCCTCACTCAAGAAAATGCAAAATACAAAATGAGAAAGTCCCACGCTACAGAGTGCCCGTTGTCAGGAATCTATTCCTCAGAAACGAATTCCATTGCCCGATCGATATTGTGAGATCAATACGGTGCGGTCAAAACTGCGCAGTCAATGATCAACACACTGCGGTCAAGACTCCACAGCCTCCCCGGCCTGGAGTGAAATCGATCTCGGTGCCTTGACCCATGCCAGGCAAGAGGCGCCCAGCACCGTCGCAATCGCCAGCAAAAGAAGCGCGCCCTTATAACTGCCAGAACTATCACGCATCGCACCGATCAGGACTGGCGAGAAACCACCAAAGGGCAGCATGACAATACCCCCCAGCCCCATGACCCTTCCGAACGAAGCCGGACCAAAAAGCCGACCGATAAACGTGGCATACACCGGTAAAAACCCCCCTCCTGCGAAGCCGAAAATAAAGAGAGCGGTCACAAGCAGAGAAAAAGATGGAAGTGTCCATAGAATAAGGAACGCCAACACGTTTCCAGCCATACAGCACCAGAGCAGAAGACGTGGCGCAAATCCGTCGGCCAGCCTTCCCAAGAGCAGAGTGCTCGGAATTCCCAGGCCTGCCGCGATTCCGATCAGAGTCGACATCGCCTGGCCGCTGTAGCCAAGCTCCTCACCAAACCGCGCCACGTTTGCATTCCAGCCGCCGCCAAGGCCAAAGACGATCCCCACACCCAAAGCAAGTGCCCAAAAATTGCGGCTACGAAGAATTTCGGGGGCTGACCATTCTTTCGGACTCACCCCAGAGTTCTTAGGTACGGCGCCGATCGGCCGCCCATCCGTCGCCTGACCGACATCCGCTGGGGAATTGCGAATGACCAAAAAGCAGAGCGGCCCCAGGGCCAATGCGCAGCATGCAAAAACCTGCAGAACCACTCGCCAGCCCAATTCTCCGAGCAGCCAGCCCGCAGCGGGAGTCAGTACAAGCCCGCCGAAGGGCGGGCCCATCGAGGCCAGTCCCATCGCCAACCCTCTCCGCTCATCAAACCACCGAGCAATCACAGTCGTCGCAGCCAGTGGTCCAGCCATAGCGACACCCGTACCCACCCCAACACCAAACAATGCTCCCAGTTGCCACGGCTGAAGTGCCACCGACATCAGCAGGAAGGAAAGCGCTATTAGGCATGCCCCAGCCGTCATGATCACGCGAATAGAAAAGCGGTCCAAGAGAACACCCACACCGGCGCCGGCGCCCATCATCACAAGAGTGAAGAGACCCATCCCAATCTGTATCTGAGCAACGGCCAGACCAAACTCGTCCACTAGGGGCGTAATGAACAAGCTAAAGGGGATCAGTGTGAGGCCAATTGTGATTGCCTGTGCGACAAACGCAACGGCCACGATCCGCCACCCGTAATACACTTTAGCCATCGAAATCTACGCTAGCAGGGTGCTCCGTAACCGGCATGGTGCAGTACTCAACGACCCGTGGTCCTCGGCTCGAGATCAACTCCCGAATCCTGCCGTTAGCTCTGCAGCCAATGCTTCAGGGGTCATAGTCCAATCTTCTCCCGGGAGAAACCCAGTACCATTTCCCAAGCATGGCGACTCCATGATGCGGAATTTTTCGGCCAATCGAGCGAACACGACTGTCCGCATCCCCAAAAGAGGTCGAGAAAAAATGGGCTGGAGCTACCTCCTTGTCGCTATTGCTTTGGAGATTGCATGGGCCTCTACCCTCAAGTGGACCGAGGGCTATACACGGCCCGGTCCCAGCCTTGTCAATTTGGTCCTCTGCCTCGCCAATATCTTTTTCCTTTCCCAGGCGATCAAGATTCTTCCGACTGCCCACGCCTATTCAATTTGGACCGGACTCGGGGCCGTCGGCGTCGCGATCGTCGCCTATTGGCTTCAGGGAGAGCCCTTCGGCCTTGCCAAGATTGGTTGCATGGCGCTGATTCTTCTGGGGGCGACGGGCCTCAAAGCGTTTTCGCCCGGTTGACTCGGCGGGAAAGGCCCGAATCCTTGTCAAAAGATTGAACGAGTCGCTCCTCCTCTCAGGATGGAGGGGGACGCTCACGCCGGACTGCTGCGTCTAGAGACCTGTTTCTCAGCCTTTTTCGCCTCAGGCTGAACTCCACCTGGCTTCAGCCAGTTTGCTGCTCGCCACTCCATAACTCCAGGCACTCGGCAGTGAAAGCGCGGCACTCTGGAAAACCGTACGAGACTGTTGTGCACCTAAGGAGGTCGTCTCTACAACGGGTCAGCGAAGATTGAGACTCTCCCTAATAATTTCATACGAGGTTCATGACATATTCTGAAAGCATCATCTTTTCACGATGAGGCAACCACTCGACTCAAACCCACAGAATTCTTCGCACCCTTTCATAAGACGATCCAAACTTGCA